>JBBRPV010000090.1:0-15652 GCA_038227445.1 Burkholderiales bacterium
AACGCGTTGGAGCAGGAGAAGGCACAAGGCAAGGCCGGGCGCATCGCGCTCAGCCTGCTTCGTCTGGACCTGGTGATCCTCGACGAGCTGGGCTACCTGCCGTTCAGCCAGGCCGGCGGGCGTTGCTGTTCCATCTGCTGAGCCGGCTGTACGAGCACACGAGTGTGATGATCACGAGCAACCTGGACTTCGCCGAATGGTCCAGCGTGTTTGGCGACGCGAAGATGACGACGGCGTTGCTGGACCGGCTCACGCACCAGTGCCACATCGTGGAGACGGGCAACGACAGCCATCGCTTCTTGCACAGCACGGCGGTTACCAAGAAGCGCAGCAAGGCCCGCGAGCAGGCGCGCAAAGGCAGCAAGAACCAGGCGCTGGACGAGCCCTTCTGAGTGGCCGCCGCGCGCGGGGGGAGCCGCTACGGGCTACGCCCTGCGCGGCTTCCCCCGCGCGTACATCGCACCAACGAGGAGGTGACCCAACAGAGCCAAGACCTACACTTATCCACAGCCGACCATCAATCGGTCGGCTACCAGCCCTGGCTCAATATTTTGAATCGGCAGGGTGGCTCAGAATTCAGTCGGCGCCGACACGAATGAACAGCCCCAAGCATGCCCGACGCACCTGAGCGCGTCGATTGGAGCTGGCGCGCGAGCGGACCGTAAAAGGCCTGAGTACGCCAGCTGTTGCTACCCGCTTTGCCGTGACAGCACCCACGGTGCCCGAGTGGCTGGGGCGCTTTCTGGCTGGCTAAGACGGTCGGCGTGTCGGAGGCCACCGTCACCCGCGTCCTGGACCGGGCTGGGCTGTCTAAGCTCAGTGACCTGGCAAGCCCGGGCAGGGGCAGCGCTACGAGCACGCCGCGCCCGTCGATCCACTTCGCATCGATTCCAAGAAGCTGGGGCGCATCGTGCGGCCCAGCCATTGCGTCTCGGGCGACCGCCGCGATGTCGTGAGCGGTTCGGGTTGGGAGGCCCGATTCGTGGCCATCGACGACCACGCGCGCAGCGCTTTCTCGGCCCGACATTCTGACGAGAAGACGCCGAAGGCGACAGAACCGTGATTTCCGCTGACGCAGCGGGACACCCAGGGCTGTTCTGAACCCTGTAGGAAAGTGCCGACAACGCCTTGCGAGCGCGTCCGAAAGACACAACGCGGGCCCGCCAGTAAAGTTTGCTCTAGCGTGGTCGTCACCTCGAACCGCACCCGACCAGGGTGCAGCCACCCGCCGCAGCCCTCAGGAGAAAAGCATGTTCACTCCCGGCAATTCCATCTTCATTTTCGTTGCCGCCTGCTCGCTTGCCGTGGCCGCCTGCCAGCCCGCGGAAGGGCCGGCTGAGCGCGCTGGAAGAAACGTTGATAACGCCGCGAAGAAGGTCGGCAACCAAGTCGACAAGGCTGCCGACAAGGTGAAGGACGCCGTCAACGACGCGAAGAACTAAGTCCGCGACGAGTCGGTCGCGCACGGCTCGCGATAATCGCGGCCATGCTCTTCGTGCTTTCGCCCGCCAAATCACTCGACTACGAAACTCCGGCGCCTGACCACACGCTGGCCGCCGCCACCGCGCCGGCCTTCATGCGACGTGCGGCTGAGCTGATCGACGTGCTTCGAGCGCATACGCCAGCGCAGATCGCAGAGCTGATGAGCCTGTCGGCGCCGCTGGCGGACTTGAATGTGGCACGCTACAAAGCTTGGTGTGGCCGTGCCACAGTGCGCAACAGCAAACCCGCGGTGCTAGCCTTCAATGGCGACGTCTATGGCGGCTTGCAGGCCCCTACGCTGAGCCTGGCAGACCTGCGATGGGCCCAGCAGCACGTTGCAATATTGAGCGGTCTGTACGGCGTGCTGAGGCCGCTGGACTTGCTTCAGCCCTACCGACTCGAAATGGGAACCCGGCTGCTTACTGCTTACGGCAAGGACCTTTACGCCTATTGGGGCAACACCCTCGCAGAACACCTCAACGCCCGCGCCGAGGCACACGCATATCCGGTCATCGTCAATCTGGCGTCGCAGGAATACTTTCGCGCCGCTTCAAGCAAGGTGCTGCGTCCTCAGGTGCTTGAGTGCGTGTTCGAAGACTGGAAAAATGGCCGTTACAAGGTCATCAGCTTCTTCGCCAAACGCGCGCGCGGCCTGATGGTGCGGTATGCCATCACGAAGCGCATCGTCGCGCCAGACTGTCTGAAGCGGTTCGACGTCGAAAGTTACGGTTTCGATGCCAACGTGTCGGAGGCAAATCGCTTCGTATTCCGGCGACGGCTGGCCGAATAAGTTTGGCAAACTACGTGGTATGAATATCCAATCCGTTACCCCTGAACTTCGCCAGTGGATCATCGAACAGGCCGCTGCCGGCCAGCCGACCGAGGCGGTCTTGCAGTCGATGCTCACGAGCGGCTGGAACGAAGACGTGGCGATCCAGGCGCTCGAACACACTTTGCACGATTACCTCGCCGAGCGTGCCCGATCTGCAGAGCTGCCCTCGCCGGTGCCAGTGCCCGAGCCACTGCCCGACGGCACGCGCGCGCTGGTTTGGGCCGGCGACCGCGAGGTCACTGTCGTCACCAGCCTGCAGAACCCACGGGTCGTGGTGTTCGCCAACCTGCTCTCTGACGAAGAGTGCGACGAGATCATTGCGTTTGCCCGGCCACGGCTGGCGCGGTCGGAAACGGTACAGACCGAAACCGGATCGAGTGAAGTGCATGAAGCGCGCACCAGCCAGGGCATGTTCTTCGGCCGCGGCGAGCATCCGGTGTGCGTCCGGGTCGAAGCCCGAATGGCGGCGCTGATGAATTGGCCGCTCGAAAACGGCGAAGGGCTTCAAGTATTGCGCTATGGGCCCGGCGCTGAGTACAAGCCGCACTACGACTACTTCGACCCGGCTCAGCCTGGCACCGCCAGCATCCTCAAGCGCGGTGGGCAGCGCGTGGCCTCGCTGGTGTGTTACCTCAACACTCCGGAACGGGGCGGCGCCACGGTGTTCCCGGACGTGCAACTCGAAGTGGCGCCGCGCAAAGGCAACGCAGTCTTCTTCAGCTACGACCGTGCCCATGTCAGCACCCGCTCGCTGCACGGGGGGGCGCCGGTGATTGAGGGCGAAAAGTGGGTGGCGACCAAGTGGGTGCGCGAAGGTCGTTTCGTCTGAACGATGGGCAGAAAAGCGGGAGGGGCAGGGAACTTTTTAAAAAGAGCCGTCAACCGGAGCCTGGGCGGTCACGTTGTGAACCGGAGCATGTGCTCTTAATTCAATTTCCCTGCAGGAACATCACCATGAACAAAATTGTTGCCGCTCTGATTGCTTCCCTGTTTGCTGTTGGCGCGTTCGCTCAAACCAGCGCTCCGATGGCCAAAGAAGCGCCGATGGCCAAAGAAGCGCCGATGGCTAAAGATACTTCGATGGCCAAGGCTACAACGGCCAAGAAGGGCAAGACTACCAAGAAGGGTACCAAGAAGGCTGTTCAGAAGGCAAAGATGGAAAAGCCGGCTGCCTAAGCCGACTCGCGCGCACCGGGGAAACCTGGCGCCCACCACAAAAAACCCGGCCTCGGCTGGGCTTTTTTATGCGCCCGGCTCGGGCTTGTTCAGGCCCGCAGCGATGTTTCGTCGTCGGACGCGAACGGACGATTGCGCTCGATGCGCCGCCACTTGCGCTGCTCCCAGGTCTGCGGCCCCTGCACGGGCCAGCGATCAACCAGCGCGGACAGCTCTGCCCGCGGTAACCGCAGGTACGTTGGCGCAGCAAACCTCAGGAACCAGCGGCCGCGCCGCAAGCGCAGGGGCAAAGCTGCCTGTGCCTCATTGACCCAGTACACGCAAGCCCGCTCGGTCCAGTAGGCCTGTCGCTCGAAGTTCACGCGGCCGGCGAAACCGGTGTCGGCCGGCAACAGCAGGTAATCCTCGGGCAACTCCACCACGGCCAGCACCAAGTCTCCGGGCGAGTCGCCGTTGCCGCGGTGAACGAACAGCACACGTTGAACTTGGCCTGCATCGAAGCGATCAACTTCTTCGTCCTCGCGGTAAATCACGATCTCTTGCCCCTGCCACGCGGTACGCCATTGAAATTTCATCAATTTTCCTTTGTCAATCATCGACGGTAGTCGAGGGAACCAGTAGCGATGTGTGCAGACGCATCAAGGTGAAAGCATGCGTTGAGAGCCGCTGCCCTCTGCGAGATTGTGGATCTCCAGCGCCACCGGTGGCCCGGCCGGCCTGAAACCGAAGACTCGGCCGTAGAACGCGAGCTCGGCCTCAAGTACGCGACGGATCGTTTCGGCACGCCGAAATCCGTGCTGCTCGCCTTCGAACATCAGCAACGCCACCGGCAGGCCCTTGGCTCGCATGGCGTCGAACATGGCTCGCGCTTGGGCGGGAGGCACAGCTTTGTCTTCGAGCCCCTGGAATAGGATCATTGGGCCGTTCAAGCGCTCGGTGTGATGCACCGGCGAGCGCTCAAGGTAGAGCTCGCGACTTTCTGGGTAAGGCCCGATCAGCTGGTCGAGGTAGCGCGACTCGAATTTGTGAGTGTCCTGTGCCAAGGCTTCGAGGTCGCCAATGCCGTAGTGGCTGGCGCCGGCCTTGAAGAAGCTGCGGAAGGTCAGCGCACAAAGCGTGGTGTAGCCGCCAGCGCTGCCGCCGCGGATGACCACCCGCTCGGCATCGGCGTCACCGCGTTCGATCAGATAGCGCGCCGCGTTGACGGAGTCGTCAACATCGACAATGCCCCACTGGCCGTTCAGCCGCTCGCGGTAGGCGCGGCCATAGCCGCTGCTGCCCCCGTAATTCACATCGACGATGGCGAAGCCGCGGCTGGTCCAGTACTGAAGCGACCACTTGAACTCTGCACTGCTCGCGCCGGTAGGGCCGCCGTGATCGATCACGATCAGCGGTGCACGCTCCCCCTTGGGGCCGATGTAATTGGCGTTCTTGGGTGGGTAGTAAAACGCGTGCGCTGTGAGGCCGCCCTCGGTCGGGAAGCTGATGGCCTCGGCGACCGACACGTGCTCAGGGGCGAGCGTGGTGTGGCTCGACTGGCGCAGCACGCGGAGTGCACCGCCGCCGTTCAGATCGAGCCGCACCACCGCCTCGGGTGCGGTCTCGCTGGCACCGATGAACACCACAAAGTCGGCGCCGACCTGCAGCTCGCGGATTGAGCAATACGGTGTGTCGATTGGCTCGAAGCGGCCCGCTTCGGTGTCGATCAACGCGAGCCGGGAACGGCCGCTGTCGGTGTACGTGCAGACGATGGCGCCGCGCGCGTCGAATCCGTAGGTCGACATGCCGAAGGCCCACTGCGGCAGGCCGAATTCGGCCGGCATCGGGTGCAGCGCCTCTACCTGCCCGCTGCGCAGACGGTACAGGTTCCACCAGCCGCTGCGGTCGGAGATGAAATGCAGCTCACCCTGTGGCGACCAGGCGGGCTGGAAGATCGATTCGGTGCGGCTACCCGCCACCTTGAACGGCGTGTCAAGTGATCCATCGGCCAGTAGGTCGGCCAGCCACAGATCGGTGCCGTTCCACGGCATGTTTGGGTGGTCCCAGCTCAACCAGGCGAGCTGTCGGCCACATGGGCTGAGACGCGGTGAAGAAAAGAAATCGTGACCGCTGGCGAGCACCGTGGTGGCACCGTTCGACAGCTTGACCCCGACGATCGTCGTGACCGCTTCATCGCCACCCGCGCTGTGGTCTTCTCGCACGCAGAGCAGGCGCTTGTGCGGCGCGTCGATCACCGTGTCGGCGTAACGCTGGCCTGGTCCTTCGGTGAGCGCTTGCGGCGCTTCGTCGGCCCGTATGCGCCAGAGCTGTTGGTCCGCGTCGTTCGTGAAGAAGCCCGCGCGCCGGCCCACCGTGAAAGCACCACCACCGTACTCGTGCACGCGGCTGCGCACGTTCAGCGGCGAGGGAGTGAGGTCCTGAGTGCGGCCGTCTGCGCTGCACCAGACAAGCACGTTGCGGCCTTGTTCCTGCGGCCGACCTTCGGTCCAGAAGATCTCTTTGTCAAGCACCGCGATCTGCCCGAGGCGAATGGTCTTGCTGACGATCATCTCGGTGCTGACCGGCGAGGTCCAGGTACCGAATGGTGCGGCGATGGGTTCTGGCGGGAGTTCGGCCTTCCCCGCACGCGCTTGTTCGCGCCGCATGAAAAGAAACAGACTCTCGACCTTCTCGCGCGCCCACGGCGTCTTGCGCAGAAACTTCAGGCTAGACGCGATGCTCGGGTCGGTGGTGAAGCTCCTGATGGCCACGCGTTGGCCAAGATCGACCCAGCCGAAGTGCGCCACCAGTTCGGTCACTATTGCCTCAAGCGTGAGGCCGTGCAGCGGGTTGCGCTGGTGTGTGTCAGGCGTTTCGTCGTTCATCGGAGTGCCTTCGTGCTGCGCACTCCGGTATTCGCCCTTGGGGAGGTCTGGCGCGCTCATGCTGTGTTCAGAGCCTGCGCGTGGTGTGCGATGTGCTCGGCCATGAAGGTCGAGATGAAATAGTAGCCATGGTCGTAGCCTGCGTGCCGGCGTAACGTGAGCGGCTGACCGGCTTCGAGGCACGCCGCTTCGAACAAATGCGGGTGCAATTGTTCGGCGAGAAACCTGTCGGCCATGCCCTGGTCGATCAGCAGCGGCGGCACCCGCGCGCCAGCCTTCACGAGCTCGGTCGCGTCGTGTCGGGCCCAGGCCGCACGGTCGTCACCGAGGTAGCCGCTGAAGGCCTTCAAGCCCCAAGGGCACTGCATGGGAGCGGTGATCGGTGCGAAGGCTGAGACGCTCTGGCACAAACCCGGGTTCGTCAGCGCCAGGGTTAGCGCGCCGTGCCCGCCCATCGAGTGGCCGAACAGTCCGGCACGATCATTAAGCGCGTTGAAGTGCTGCGTCATCAGTGCGGGCAGTTCGTGGGTGACGTAGCTGCCCATGCGAAAGTGTTTGTTCCAGGGCGCCAATGTCGCATCGAGGTAGAACCCGGCGGCGGTGCCGAAGTCCCACCCAGCATCTGCGCCTTCGATGCCGGTCCCGCGCGGGCTTGTGTCTGGCGTGACGAGCATCAGGCCGTGCTGCGCCGCATGCTGCTGCCCGCCGGCCTTGATTGCGAAGGTCTCTTCACTGCAGGTGAGGCCCGCCAAAAAATAGAGCACGGGTACCGGGCCGATCCGCGCTTGTGGTGGTGCGAAGACACCGAACTTCATCGGCATTCCGGTTTCCTCGGAGGCGTGCTCGTAGAAGCCCTGCACGCCGCCGAAGCAGGCGTGTTCGCTGAGGGTGGTGATGGTGCCGATACCTCGCATCAGGGGCTGCACTTGGAGTTGAGCGCGCATGCACCGCTGGACTTGCGACTGTGTTCGCCTGCGATGGTCGAGTTGGCACACTGGTTGACGAGGGCAGTGGTGGTGTGCTTTGCGCAGCGAAAAAACAGGGGCGGGAGCCGCAGGTGAGCGGGAAAGGAAGCCCGTGTTCCACGGGCTACGTTCCCGAAAAGCAACGAAGCAAACGGAGCAGCGTGCGTCTTCGGTGCGATCACGCGCAGATCGCAGGAGGGAACCAATTTCATCTCTCAGTACATCACTACGGACCGAATCGACTCGCCGCTTTTCATCAGATCAAAACCCTTGTTGATGTCGCCGAGCTTCAAACGATGCGTGATCAGATCGTCGATGTTGATTTTGCCGTCCATGTACCAGTCGACGATCTTCGGCACGTCGGTGCGGCCGCGCGCGCCGCCGAAGGCCGAGCCTTCCCACTTGCGGCCCGTGACCAGCTGGAACGGGCGGGTGCTGATCTCTGCACCGGCTTCGGCCACGCCGATGATGATGCTGCGGCCCCAGCCTTTGTGCGTGCACTCCAGTGCCTGGCGCATCAGCTGCGTGTTACCCACGCACTCGAAGCTGTAGTCGGCGCCGCCGTCGGTGAGCTGCACGATGGCATCGACCAGGTTCTGCGTCGCCTTCGGGTTGATGAAGTGCGTCATGCCGAACTTGCGCGCCATCGCCTCGCGCTCGGGGTTCAGGTCAACGCCGATGATTTTGTCGGCCCCCACCATCTTCGCTCCTTGAATCACATTCAGACCAATGCCGCCCAGGCCGAACACCGCCACGTTCGCGCCGGCTTCAACCTTGGCCGTGAATAGAACCGCACCCACGCCGGTCGTCACGCCGCAACCGATGTAGCAGATCTTGTCGAAGGGTGCGTCGCTGCGAACCTTTGCTAGCGCGATCTCCGGCACCACGATGTAGTTGCTGAAGGTGCTCGTGCCCATGTAATGCAGGATCGGCTTGCCTCCGATGCTGAAGCGCGAGGTGGCGTCGGGCATCAGGCCCTTGCCCTGCGTACCGCGGATCAATTGGCACAGGTTCGTCTTGCGCGAGAGGCAGAACTTGCATTGGCGGCACTCTGGCGTGTAAAGCGGTATGACGTGGTCGTCTTTGCGCACCGTGGTCACGCCAGGCCCAACATCGACAACGACGCCTGCGCCTTCATGGCCCAGGATCGCCGGGAACAGGCCTTCAGGGTCGGCGCCCGACAAGGTGTAGTAATCGGTGTGGCAGATGCCCGTGGCCTTGACTTCGATCAGCACTTCGCCTGCGCGCGGGCCGGCCAGGTCGACGGTTTCTATCGTGAGCGGGGCGCCGGCTTTCCATGCGACGGCGGCTTGGGTTTTCATGGGTGCGTTCTCATTGCGACCTGGGAATCAACCGATTCTGGCGGATGCGCGCGGGCCCCTCAATTTTTCGGCAGTTTGCACACCACGCCCGCCGGGCAAGCATGGCGGTCAGTTCGTCGAGCTGATCATGTCCGCTGCCTTCTCGGCGATGGCGATCACCGGCGCATTGGTGTTGCCGCCGACGATGCTTGGCATGATGGAGGCATCGACCACACGCAGCCCCAGCACGCCATGAACCCGGAGCTGCGCGTCGACCACGTCCATCGAGCCCGAGCCCATGCGGCAGGTGCCCACCGGATGGTAGATGGTGTCGGCATGGCCACGAATGAAGGCCTCGATCTGCGCATCGGTCTGCGCCACAGCCGACGCCGGCAACTCGCGTCCGCGGTAGCCCGCTAGCGCCGGTTGCCCAAGCAGCCCTCGCATCAGCTTAAAGCCGGTGAGAAGGCGCGCCATGTCGCTGCTGTCGCCAAGAAAGTTCGGGTCGATCAGCGGTGCAGCCATCGGGTCTGGGCTCGCCAGCTGCAATGTCCCGCGGCTCTTTGGCCGCAGCAGGCACACATGGCACGAATAGCCGTGGCCGAAGACGACCTTGCGGCCGTGGTCGATCAGCTTGCCGATCACAAAGTGCAGTTGCAGGTCGGGAAGCGTTTCCATCGGTGAACTTTTGATGAAGCCGCCGGCCTCGGCAAAGTTCGTCGTCAGCAAACCGCTGCGCGCGCGACGCCACTCGAACATGCCCTTGATCACGTTGATTGCGCCGGTGAGGGAGAGACCGAACAGGTCTTTTACCCGCGGCGTATTGACCACCTGAACCACATCAATGTGGTCGTGCAGGTTCGCGCCCACGCCCGGCAGGTCCCGCACAGTCGAAATGCCGTGTTTTTGTAACTGCGCGCCAGAGCCGATGCCCGACAGCATCAACAGTTGCGGCGACTGCAGGGCGCCTGCGCACAACAGCACCTCGCGTTTCGCCTTGAGTTGTATGAGCTCGCCGCCCACGTGCGCTTCCACGCCGACCGCGCGCTGGTCCTCCAGCAGGATGCGTGTGGTGTGCGCGCCAGTCATCAGCGTGAGGTTTTTTCGCCCGAGGTTCGGCGTGATGTAGGCCTTGGCCGCGCTGAAGCGCTCGCCGTTCTTGTGCGTGACCTGGTACAGACCCACGCCTTCCTGCGTGGCACCGTTGAAGTCGCTGTTGACCCGGTAACCGGCCTGCCGTCCCGCTTCCACGAACACCGGCCCGAAACGGTTCGGGCTGCACAAGTCCATCACGTTCAACGGTCCGTCGATGCCGTGAAATGCATCGCCACCCCGCTCGTTGTGCTCGGACTTCCGGAAGTACGGCAGAAGCTCGTTGAAGCCCCAGCCGGCGTTTCCTTCGGCAGCCCAGCCGTCGTAGTCTTCACGCGGTCCGCGGACGTAGCACATGGCGTTGATCGAACTTGATCCACCCAGGACCTTGCCGCGCGGCTGGTAACCGCGGCGGCCGTTCAGGCCGGCTTGAGGCACGGTCTGAAAAGCCCAGTTGGCCAAGCCGGTCTGCGCCAGCAGCGCCAGCCCGGCGGGGCAGTGAATTAATACGCTCTTGTCAGCCGTGCCGGCTTCGAGCAGGCACACGCTGACATTCGCGTCTTCGCTCAGACGGGATGCGAGCACACAACCGGCCGAGCCGCCGCCGATGACGATGTAGTCAAACATTCAGTCTCCACAAAGCAGCCGGACGCAGTGTGGCGCGCGGCGAGGCGGATCATATCGACGCACGGTCGATTAACTTAGGGCGGGATGCCTAAGGTCGCCTGCAAGGCTCCTTCCCTCTGCAAATTGCGCCGCGCGTCAGGCGTTGACGGAGTTTCGCGCCTCGCCGCCCGGCCGCTGGCGCCGTTGCCGTTGTCGTTGTCGTTGTCGTTGCCGTTGCCGTTGCCGTTGCCGTTGCGGCGACCAAAACGGCGGCTGGGCTGTGAACCGTTTTTGTAGACGGACCTGCCTGCCGCCGTGCGGTGCACCGCCCGCGTTACCGCCCGCCGCGCAGGTGTGTCGTTTTCGTTCACAGGTTCATAAAACCGAATCGGTTTGCGATGCGAAATGCAGTCCAGCAGGCCGTTTCTCTGGCCACAATGAACACGGAAAGGCACCTGGCGCCCGTGTCAGGGACGATTCGAACAATGGAGACAAACGGTGGCGCAATTGCGACCCGCTTCCAATTGCGGAGAACGCCCTGACGTGCAAGCTCAGGTATGGGGGATTACCAATACCGAACGGTCGACTGCCGAATGGCCTTCTGCCACTGGACCCAATGCGTGCATCCAGGCCATTCATACGACCGTATGCTTCGGTTCGTTTCGCTCGCGGCACTTGCCGGGGCAAGCAAGGTACAAAGGAGTCGAACATGAAAAACTTATACGCGCTGGCGACGCTGGTGGTTCTGGCGTACGCGCACCCAGCTTGGGCTGCCCTCGACGTGGGCGAAAAGGCGCCAGACTTCACGACCTCCGCCGCGCTGGCGGGCAAGCCTTTCAAGTTCTCGCTCGCCGAGACGCTGGTCAAGGGACCGGTGGTGCTGTACTTTTTCCCTGCGTCGTTTTCGGTCGGCTGCACCGCAGAAGCGCACGAGTTCGCCGAAGCCACTGCCAAGTTCGAAGCCTTGGGTGCGACCGTGGTCGGTGTGTCGACCGACGACATTGATACGCAGATAAAGTTCTCAGCCCAGGCCTGCCAAGGCAAGTTCGCGGTGGCGTCCGATTCGGCCAAGACCGTTATCAAGTCGTATGACGCGGCAATGATGATCTTGCCCGACTACGCGAATCGAATTTCCTACGTGATCGCACCCGACAGCTCCATCGTCTATAACTATCAGAGCCTGAACCCGAGCAAGCACGTCGAGAAGACTCTGTCGGCATTGAAAGACTGGTCTTCTAGGGCGCAAAAGTAGGCGGCTGCAACCCGATCAAAAGCTCGGCAGGGGCGTTTCCTATCGCGAGGCCAATCTCGTGCGCTTCGATAGCTAGGAGGCGCCGGTACATGCCCGCTGCCTCAGATCGTGCTGGCGCGGGCGACCGCGGCGCGGTTGAACGCACTACCGAGTTGTTGCAGCTGTGTATCGGTGTCGACGGGGCAGGGGTCGCGCAAGCTCAACATAACGTTTTGGTGTTGGCGTGGAGTTAGCGCGACTGCCGACTCGAACGCATCGGCGCTGTTGCGTGAGGCGTGGTCGAACTGGTTGCGCAGTCGCAGCCTTGCGCGGCGCCTGGCTGCCGGCAAGTCCGTTACCCTCAATCGAGTCGATGATTAAGCAGCGCACCTCCGCGAGGTCATTGAGCAGGGCGTTGCGCGCATCGAATTCCTCGACGAGATCGGCGTTCAGCGGTATGCGTATGAGCGCCGAACGCCGCCCATCCCGGATCGTCATCGGCACCGGGCACTTTGCGGCGAGCATGTTGTGCAGGTGCTGTAACGTGGGGCGCAATAGCCGAGCAGCGGCTGCTCGGCTATGGCGCCGAGCGCCGCTGCCTGTTCGTCCTTCAGCGAGATCTGCTCCCCACCCCGCCTCGCTGCACCGACGATTTGGCTTTCCGGCAACAAACGCGGTGCGCTCAAACGCCTAGAGACAAGGGCAGCGCAAGATCTCTTGTGCCGTACGTCCCAGCTGAAAAGCTTGAATCAAACCGGGAAAAAGTTGGCGCTCGGTGACCAGCGACCCCCAATCTGAGGGGGATACGAGACCCAAGGCCAATGCGTAGACTCCCGGAGCCGTAAACAAGCACTGCCGGACTTTTTCTCAACTTTGCGGCTCGTGCCGCGAAGCCGAAGTTTTTCGCAGTCTTACTTGGAAGTCATGCAAGTGAAAGTATTTGAGCACTACGTACCGATGTCGACATTGCTGGAATTGCTGGCAGACAGCGTTTTGTGTTTTTTAGCTGTCTTGCTGGCCGTAGCTCTACTTCCTGCAGGGGCTGCCAGCGGCGCCACGCATTCGCTTGCCGTGTCGAAAGTTCTTCTGCCTGCTGCTGCATTCGCCGTGTTCATGTCGCTGTTGTTTTCTTTCGTCGGCCTCTACCGGCGCGGGGCCATCTCGGTCAGTTTGCGCGCTATGTTCGGGCGAGCTCTCGTCGCCTTGGGTATGGGCTCATGCATTGCATTTATTGCGTTGCGCGCTGACGGTAGCGCCGATTACGTCTTACCTCTGGCCGGTTACGCGTTGCCGCTCATGGTCTTGAGTGTTATTGCGGTTCGCAGTGGCGTGCATATTGCCCGGCGCGCATCCGTCGGAGCGCGCAGGGTACTGATCGTGGGGACAGGTGAAGAGGCTCAAGGTGTCGCCAAGGATCTTGGAGCGGCTGGTTCTGCCCGCCGCATGATCGTAGGTTTCTATCCCGCTGCGGCCGACTCGGCGCCGGTAGGTTCAAAAGCACTCGCGGCCCCAGTGTTTCCGAATGGCTTGTCGATTGATGAGGTGGTCAAAAAGTACCGCGTCGATGAAGTTATCGTCGCCGTGCGCGAGCAACGAGGTGGCGGCGTGCCTATGGACCAACTTCTTGCCTGCCGCATCCGCGGGATTCCCGTTCTTGATCTTGCCGGCTTCTTTGAGCGCGCGAAGGGTGAGGTGCCAACCGACAGTCTCAAGGCTAGCTGGTTGGTCTACGGCCATGGATTTGTGCAAGGAACGCTTCGTAAGCTTATGAAGCGCTTGTTCGACTTGATTTCTTCATCGTTGTTGCTGGCAGTCGCATCGCCGGTGATGCTGATTACCGCCATTGCCATTAGGCTGGAAAGCCCGGGACCGATCATCTACCGCCAAGAGCGCGTAGGGCTTGGTGGGCAGGCTTTTATGTGCCTAAAGTTCCGTAGCATGCGCACGGATGCAGAAAAGGACGGCGTCGCTCGGTGGGCAACCAAGAACGACTCACGTGTTACTCGAATCGGGGCGTTCATTCGAAAGATGCGCATCGACGAATTACCTCAGTTGGTCAGTGTTCTTAAGGGTGAGATGAGTTTGGTCGGACCTCGTCCAGAGCGTCCCAGTTTTGTTGTGCAGTTGCAGCAGCAAATCCCGTTTTACGATATTCGCCACAGTGTCAAACCGGGAGTGACGGGTTGGGCTCAGGTGCGGTATAGCTACGGTGCGTCGGTCGAAGATGCTCGCAGAAAACATCAGTTCGACTTGTACTATGTCAAGAACAACTCGTTGTTTCTCGACTTGCTTGTTCTGGTTGAGACTGTAAGTGTTGTGCTGTTCCGCGAGGGTGCGCACTGATCGGCGTAGGTCATTTTAGGGCGCGCGAGTTAACTTGAAACCGGTTAACTCCCTGCGAGGAGGCCCCTTGGTCGAGGGTGTGCCCAGCACACCGATTCCGTAGGGCAACTGACTGAACTTCATTCGAATGGATATCGGTCATTTCTTGCGGCTACAGTCCTGTTCCAATTTGAACGCTTCTGTGCACGGGCTCCATTGTTGTTGGGAGTACTTGTGTTGTTTCCATGGCTCTCCTTTGGGCGTTAGTCGAACGCGGTCGGCCTGTGGCGCCTGCTCAAATCGCATTTCGGTGGCGAGATTAGATTCATTTACGGGTTGGGTGCTGAACGAGCCATGTACGAATCCTATTTCGGCTTTAGCGGCCCCCCTTTTAATCTCAGCCCAGACCCCTCCTTTTATTTTCAGAGTCGGGGGCACGGCAACGCTCTTTCCTACCTAAAGTTCGGCGTGTATCAAGGGGAGGGTTTCGTTGTCGTTACAGGTGAAATTGGTGCTGGGAAGACAACGTTAGTGCGAACGTTGTTGTCCGATCTCGATGATCAAAAGATCGTCGCTGCGCAAATCGTGAGTACGCAACTCGAGGCCGATGATTTGCTTCGGTCCGTTGCTATTGCCTTTGGCATCAATACGAAAAATCTCACCAAGGCTGATCTCATTGCGACCGTAGAAAGTTTTCTGACCGTTCTCGTAATTCAGAAGAAGCGCGCTCTGCTGATCGTTGACGAGGCGCAAAACCTCAAGCTAGAGGCCGTTGAAGAGTTGCGAATGCTTTCTAATTTTCAGCTTGGGAGCGTTGCGCTGCTGCAGAGCTTTCTTGTTGGCCAGCCAGAACTTCGATTCTTGCTGACATCAAGGCCGATGGAGCAGTTTCGCCAGCGCGTGATTGCCTCCTGCCACCTCGGCCCGATGGATCGGGGGGAAACACGGGCCTATGTTGAACATAGGCTACATAAAGTCGGCTGGTCGGACAGCCCGAGTTTCGATCCACTGGCGTTTGACAAAATCTACGATGGCACCGGCGGCATTCCGCGGAGGGTCAACTTGCTCTGTAATCGAATACTGCTCTCAGTCTTTCTCGCTTCGAAGAGGCATGTTGATGTCGCCGCGGTTGAGCAGATCGTTCGGGAGGTATGCGCCGAAATGGGTGAGCCAGCGGCAGATCTTTAGTCGGCTCTGCAGAATTCATCCAAGCGAACCGAGTACCGACGACGGCAGGCTGGGCAAATCTGGTCGCTGCGATTTCCGGGCCGACTCCATCGCCTTCGTCCGTGCCGACAGTCCTTGCAGCAAACAGGCGAGGCACGAGACTAAAGCCGAGAGGGCGTAAAGGCGCCCCCCAGGCCAAGACGGGCAATCGCCCGCAGCAGCCAACGGATGTTGTAGCCCGCGGCACAGCTCAGTGCATGAAGCGCATCTCCCATCGCACCTTGAAGCCAGCACCGATCCATTCGGTGATCGGCCTTCGTGTGGGTGCGCCCGGCAGGGCGCATTTGCTTGGAGGTGGAAGTCCTCTACTCACCCGGCAAGGGGAAGAGTTAGCCGAACGGCAAGGGTGTCGTGGGTGACTGCGGATCTGAAGGAAGCCGAAGTCAAAGCGCTGGCCTGACGAACAGGAAGCGGATAGAGGCGGCGCAGCGGGGTGAGACGGGACCCATATCGTCAAAGCCCAGTACTTGCACGGGAGGCTGCGACGTAGATCCGACAGGCATAATGAGCACGAGCACGAATACCGATGTCCCTGGCCCGCGATTTGATCAAGC
>JBBRPV010000091.1:0-15534 GCA_038227445.1 Burkholderiales bacterium
ATGGTCTCTGATCTTGGTCGAAAAGAGACTCTCCCACAGCGCTCGTTTGTTCAAGATCGCTGAGGGAGACCTTATATCGTCCCTCGCTCAGCTTGATCAAATCGCGGGCCAGGGACATCGGTATTCGTGCTCGTGCTCACTTGTCGTAGGCCAGGAACCGGGAACCCACTCCGCCTGCCTGAATCAGGAGCCAGTGACATGCGCCTTGCACCTGCGGCGCCCAGAGGTCGTAGCGTGCAAAGCCGCTGAAAGCGTCGAACACAATCTCCGGCGCGTGCGCAATCGCCGTCGTGATCGTCACGTGCTCGACGCGAATGCGAACGCCAAGGCCTGCTCCGTGCACGGGCTCCGCTGTACGTTTGTTCTCGTTAGCGTGTGGGAAGTCTGTCATGGCAAGCCTCCAGAGGAATGCAGCCTACGCCTCCTTGGGTCGGCCGCGAACAGGTCGTGTTGGCCCTGTAGGTACGCGTGGCGAACGCGATGCCCAGGCGGTTTGAATGGCAGGTGCAATGTCGTCCTGCAGCGCCACTCAACAGCGCCCAATAAAAAAGCGGCAACGGAAACCACGTTCAGGAACTACTCAAGTGAGACCCAGCTGTCGACGCCCGGTGAAGCGTCAAGGACGGACCGAAGAAGATTTGCCGCCGCCACGCATCTCCTCGGTGGCGCGAGCCTGATCGACAGGCTGCTTCATCAGCAGCGAGAGATTGAGGTCGGCGAGTTCGCCGATGCGTTCGATCGTGAAGTCGGCGGCCGGTTGGGCGGCGACCACCGCCGGGTCCAGCGCATAGTGTCCTTGGCGCGCAAACACGGTCGTGATTCGCTCGTGCCAGATCGCCTTCATTGCTGTTAACAACCGCAGCTTGTCGTCGACCATGACGTAGTGGCGCGCCGGATGCCGACGCTGAACCTCACCGAGCATCTTCTCCTTGTGCACGTAGATCAGCACATGCCCACCCACCGCGTCCCACAAGCCAGAACGCTGCACCTTGCGCGGCTGGAACACGACATCGCCGTCGGACAGAATCACCGTCGGACCCACGCGAGCGAGGTGGGCAACGACCTCGAGCGCACGTGGATACAGGCGTTCGGCGAAGGGGTAGTCAATCAGGAAGCTCGACGTCAGGAGCAGCTGTTCACCGTCGCAGCCGCCATGTCCGGTCTCGGCGCGGTAGCGCTGTAACGCACCCAGATAGTCGGCATAGCCGAGTTCGGAACGCAGCGCCTCGAATGCGGCCCAGTAGCGGGCCGCACTGACAACTCCGAACGTCGCTTCGAGGTGCCTGTGCAGATCAGCGATGATGCGGTCGTTGTCGAGCAGTGTGTTGTCGACGTCCAGCAGGAACACCACGTCGGCGGTCGCGTTCCGGTTCATGCCGACTCCCCCTTGAGTTTCTCGGCATGCCCACCGAATTCGTGCCGCATCGCTGACAGCACTTGGTTGGCGAAGCCGGCCTCACCGCGCGACGCGAAGCGTTGGTACACGGCGGCACTGAGCACATGCGCCGGCACCGCTTCTTCGATGGCCGCCTGCAGTGACCAGCGCCCTTCTCCAGAATCGGAAACACGGCCACCGTAGGCCGCAAGCTGCGGGTCGCGCAGCAATGCGCCGGCTGTCAAGTCGAGCAGCCACGAGCCGATGACGCTGCCTCGGCGCCACACCTCAGTGATGTCCGGCAGGTTCAGTTCGTACTGGTAGAACTCGGGCTCGCGCAATGGCGTGGTCTCGGCATCGGCCGTCTGAACGCCTTTGCCGATATTTGCGTTGCGCAGGATGCTGAGGCCTTCGGCATAGGCCGCCATGACGCCGTATTCGATCCCGTTGTGGACCATTTTCACGAAGTGGCCAGCCCCGTGCGGGCCGCAATGCAGAAAGCCTTGCTCAGCGTCGGCATGTTCGCCACTGCGCCCGGGGGTGCGCTGTGCGACTGCGGCACCCGGGGCGAGCGCCCTGAAGATCGGCTCAAGGCCTTTCACGGGAACGTCGTCGCCACCGATCATCAGACAGTAGCCGCGCTCCTGACCCGCCACGCCGCCACTGGTGCCGACATCGACGTGGTGCAGGCCCGCTGCGGCCAGTTCCTTGGCACGGCGAATGTCGTCGCGGTAGTACGAGTTGCCGCCGTCGATCACCGTATCGCCGGCATCGAGATGCGGTACCAGTTCGGCGAGTGCCAAGTCCACGGCGGCGGCTGGCACCATCAGCCAGATCGCACGAGGCTTGGTCATCTTGGACACCAGTTCGGCAGGCGATGCCGCGCCGTCGGCCCCGTCGGCCTGGAGCTTTGCCACCTCCCCAGGCTGGCGGTCGTGAACAACACAGCCGTGGCCCTGCTTCAACAGGCGCCGAACCATGCTGGCGCCCATTCGACCCAATCCGATCATCGCAAGTTG
The DNA here is from genome assembly GCA_038227445.1 of Burkholderiales bacterium. Taxonomy (GTDB): domain Bacteria; phylum Pseudomonadota; class Gammaproteobacteria; order Burkholderiales; family Burkholderiaceae_C; genus LMDS01. The sequence goes on from JBBRPV010000091.1 coordinate 2,395, forward strand.
CATTTGCATCTCCAACTTCCATCGCGTGCCCGCGCTGGAAGCAGATGGCCAGCGACAGGCGTGCTCTTCCAGCGCTCCGATGCGTCACCGAAAGGCAACGCTATCGAGCCGGCTATTGCCTGTCTGTGCGGTCCCGGACGCTGCGAAACCTTCGTATTCGGAAGCCCGCTCGGTCGACGATGAAGTTCATCGCGGCGCGCCGGCGCATTCATCCGGTCCAAGGTACGGCAACGCACAGACGCTCGACTTGGCGAGCCGTACGCTTCTGGAAGATGGGAAATAAGCGCATGCGCAAGGCAGGCGCGTCTGGCTTTGTTGAAAGACCCCCCAAATGACCCACGAGCATTCCACCGTTGCCGTCTTCACCAACCATGCGTCTGCCGAGGCCGCCATCCGCCGCTTGTCCGAAGCCGGGTTTCCGATCGAGCGACTCAGCATCATCGGCAAGGGCTACCAGACGGAGGAGCAGGTGGTCGGATTCTTCAACCTGGGCGATCGCGTCAAGCTGTGGGGCAAAAACGGCGCGCTCTGGGGCGGGCTCTGGGGCCTGCTGAGCGCCGGTGTATTCATGACATTCCCCGTGATCGGCCCTGTCGTCGTGCTGGGCCATCTGGCTGCGATGGTGTTCGGGGCGCTTGAAGGCGCCGTGGTGATCGGCGGGCTCGGCGCGCTCGCCGGCGCGTTGGCAACCATCGGTGTGCCCAACGACAGTGTCCTGCGGTATGAACAGGATCTGAGAGCCGAGAACTTCCTGGTGGTGGTGCACGGCTCGGAAGCCGAGGCGCGGCGGGCGGAGGGGTTGCTGACAGCTGGCGATGCGTCGCGCGTCGAGATGCACACTTCGCAGGCCGCTGGCGCGGCAACCAACCATGCTGCCGGGCACGCCAGCCCAATTGCCAGACCTAGCGCCAACCAAGGCGCCTGATGACTGCATCCGCCGCACGAACGTTTTTGCTTGCAGTGGTCGTTGCATTCGGCCTGTCCGGGTGCGGCTACAACACCTTCCAGACAACGGACGAACAGATCAAGGCCAGCTGGGCCGAAGTGCTGAACCAGTACCAGCGGCGAGCCGACCTGGTGCCCAACCTGGTCAATACAGTCAAGGGTGCGGCAGCCTTCGAGCAGGACACGCTCGTGGCCGTCACCAACGCACGCGCCAGGGCCACCGCCATCAATGCGACACCCGCGCTGGTCAATGACCCAGCGGCATTCGCCAAGTTCGAGGCGGCGCAAGGTGAGTTGTCGAGTGCGCTGTCCAAACTGCTGGTGGTGGTGGAGAAGTACCCCGACCTGAAGGCCAATACCGGCTTCCGGGACCTGCAGGCGCAATTGGAAGGCACCGAGAATCGCATTGCCGTGGCACGCAACCGCTATATCAAGTCGGTGCAGGACTACAACGTGGCCATCCGCTCGTTCCCGAGCAACCTGACGGCAATGGTCTTCGGCTATTCCGTCAAGGCGAACTTTACGGTTACGGATGAGAAGTCGATCGCTGCGCCACCGGCGGTGAGCTTCGGGGCGTCGGGTGCGAAAACCCAGAGTCCGGGTAGTCCGAGTAGTCCGGGTACCCCGAAGTGAACGCCGTCCGCATCGCGCGGGCTGGCACGTCCCGGTGGCTGCACGCACTGCTGTTGCTGACGTTCACAGTGTTCACGGCGGCCGCTCCGGCCTGGGCCGCGGCGGGGCTCGTCCCGGTGCCTCCGCTTCAAGCGCGGCTGACCGATCTCACCGGCACGCTGACGCCCGAGCAGCAGGCGGGCTTGGAGCAATCGCTGCGCGCTTTTGAAGCGCGCAAGGGCACGCAGATCGCGGTGCTGATCGTTCCGACGACCAAGCCAGAGGAAATCGAGCAGTACGCCTTGCGCGTGGTCGAGCAGTGGAAGCTGGGCCGCAAGAAGGTGGACGATGGAGTGTTGCTGCTGATCGCAAAGGTCGACCGGACGCTGCGCATCGAAGTCGGCTACGGCATCGAGGGCCCTTTGAACGACGCCACCACCAAGCGAATCGTCAGCGATGTGATCGCGCCTCGGCTCAAGGAAGGCGACTACTTCGGCGGTGTCAGCGCCGGTGTCGATCAGCTGATTCGCGTCGTCGATGGCGAACCGCTTCCGGCACCGAAACCCGGAGCCGGTGTGTCCCGTGGATCGGGACTGGGTTCAGTCAGCCAGAACATCGGGCAGCTGTTGCCATTCTTTTTTGTGGTGGCGCTGGTACTCGGGGGCGTGTTGCGCGCCGTGCTCGGACGCATTCCGGGTGCGTTGGCAACCGGAGGGTTGCTGGGGCTCGGGGGCTGGCTGCTGGGCGGTGCGGTGATCGCCGCGGTGATCGGCGGCGGCATCGCTTTTGTCATCACTCTGTTGGGAGTCGGCATGGGCCGACACGGTGGCATGCTCGGCGGCTACTACGGTGGCAGGGGTGGTGGCCACCGCGGGGGTGGTGGATTCGGTGGCGGTGGCGGGTTCGGCGGAGGTGGCGGCGGATTTGGCGGCGGCGGTGCCTCGGGGCGGTTCTAGCCATGAACGTCAAACGCATCCTGCGTCATCTCTCCACGACTCAGGGCCAAGTCAACCGAGCCTTTCCGCCTGCTGCCCTGAACGCCATCGAGCAGGCAATCAAGACCAGCGAGGCGACCCATACGGGCGAAGTCCGCTTCGTCGTCGAAGGCGCGCTCGACGGTGCTCCGCTTCTCAGTGGACAGACCGCCAAAGAACGCGCGCTCGCGCTGTTCTCGCAGTTGCGGATGTGGGACACCGAGCACAACACCGGTGTACTGATCTACCTGCTGTTGGCCGACCGCGCGGTGGAGATCGTCGCTGACCGTGGCATCCACGCCAAGGCAGGCCCGCGCGCCTGGGCGGCGATCTGCCATGAGATGGAAGCCGCATTCAAGGCAGCGAAGTTCGAGGCAGGCGCGGTCGGCGGCATCCAGGCGGTGACGCGGCAACTGGTGGATTACTTTGCGGCCGGGGCCGGCAACGCCAACGAACTGCCTGACAAACCGCTGGTGATTTGAGCGAACCCGCCAACCGACGAACCACCCAGGAGGCGCGTAAATATGCCCGCAGGCTATACCCAGCCCCTTTACATCCTGCCGTTCGACCACCGCGCGTCGTTCGTGAGTGGCCTGTTTGGCTGGACGGGTGCACTCAAGCCCGAGCAGACCGCCCAAGTCATCGTCGCCAAACGGGTGATCTACGACGGATTCACTGCTGCGGTGGCCGATGGTGTGGACAAGCGTAAGGCCGGCATCTTGGTCGATGAGCATTTCGGAGCTGACATCTTGCGCGATGCAAGACGCGGCGGGATCATCACTTGCCTGCCCACCGAGAAGAGCGGGCAGGACGAGTTCGACTTTGAGTTCGGAGTCAACTTCGAGCGGCATATCGAAGCATTTGCGCCGACGTTCTGCAAGGTTCTGGTGCGCTACAACCCCGAGGGCGATGTGGCCGTGAACCGCAGACAGGCGACGCGCCTTCGAAGGTTGTCCGAATCCCTTGTGGATGGCCCGTCAAGATTCATGTTCGAGTTGCTGCTACCTGCCACGCCCAAACAGCTTGAAGCCCTCGGCGGAGACGCGCAAGCCTACGACCGCAAGCTCCGGCCCGCACTGATGCTGCGCGCCATTGGCGAATTGCAGGATGCGGGGGTCGAAGCCGAAGTCTGGAAGGTCGAGGGCCTGGACAGCCAGGGCGACTGCGAGCGCATCGTCGCGATGGCGCGGCGCGACGGGCGTGCGAATGTGGGTTGCATCGTGCTCGGACGCGGTGCAGATGAGCAGCGCGTTCGCGCCTGGTTGGCCACCGCAGCAGGCGTACCGGGCTTTATCGGTTTCGCGGTGGGGCGAACCACGTTCTGGGAGCCGCTGATCGCCCTGCGCGACGGGACAGTGACTCGCGAGGCTGCGGTGGCCGAAATCGCCCGACGCTACCGGCAGTGGGTCGATGTTTTCGAACTGGCCAGGGCCGCAGCCGGCTCATCAGTCGCAGCGCTCGCACCGGGGCTTGCGGGAGCCCCAGAGGGTTGAAATCAATGCCCGCGCAGCAACACGCCACTTCGCTGAACTTCGGTGAGGCACGGCTGGACGCATTGCAGCGTCACTCCTTCGAATATTTCCTGCGCGAGACCAACCTTGCGAATGGCCTCGTCGCCGACAAGTCGCAGCCAGGCTCGCCCGCAAGCATCGCGGCCGTCGGCTTTGCGCTGGCGGCCTATCCGGTCGGGGTCGAGCGTGGTTGGATGACCCGCACGGATGCGCTGGCTCGCACGCTGGCGGTGCTGCGATTCTTCTGGGTCAGCCCACAAAGCACAACGCCCGACGCGACCGGGCACAAAGGCTTCTTCTACCACTTTCTGGACATGCGTACCGGTCAGCGGGCCGGCTTGTGCGAGTTGTCCACCATCGACAGCACCTTCCTCCTCGCCGGCATGCTCGCCACCGCCGCCTACTTCGATCACGAAGACGAAGACGAGCAGGCCGTGCGCACCTTGGCCGACGCACTGTACCGCCGCGCCGATTGGGCGTGGGCGTGCGACGGGGCCGCCACGGTGACGCATGGGTGGACGCCCGAAGGCGGCTTCCTGCCCTACCGCTGGAGCGGCTACGACGAAGCCACCTTGCTTTACGTGCTCGGGCTGGGCTCGCCGACGCACCCGCTGCCGGCCGAGAGCTACGCGGCTTGGACCTCGACCTACGAATGGAAAACGATCTACGGCCACGAGTTGATCTACGGCGGCCCGCTCTTCATCCACCAGTATTCGCACATCTGGCTGGACATGCGCGGCATCCAGGATGCCTTCGCGCGTGACAAGGGCATCGACTACTGCGAGAACAGTCGCCGCGCGACCTACGTGCAGCGCGAGTACGCCATCCGCAACCCTCTGGACTTTGCAGGCTACGGTGAAAACTTCTGGGGCCTGACCGCGAGCGACGGGCCGGGCTGGACGACGCGCCGCATCAAGGGCATCGAGCGCAGGTTTTTTGACTATGCGGCTCGCGGGGCCCCGTACGGCCCCGACGACGGCACCGTCGCACCTTGGGCCGTGGCCGCATCGCTGCCGTTTGCGCCGGAGATCGTACTGCCGTCGCTGCAGCATTTTCAGGATGTCTATCCACAGGTCACTGGCGAATACTGCTTCAAGTGCAGCTTCAATTTAAGCTTTGCGGACGAAGCCGAAAGCGATAACGGCACCGGCTGGACATCGCCCTATCACTTCGGCATCAATGTCGGCCCAGTAGTGCTGATGTGCGAGAACCACCGCTCCGATCTGCTGTGGCGCTTGATGCGCTCGTGCCCGTATGTCATCGCGGGGTTGCGCCGTGCCGGATTCATTGGCGGCTGGCTGTGAAGCTCGTCGAAACGGCACCCCCGAAACTGCAGGCCTTCGCGCACCACGCTGAGAGCCGCGGGCGGGTACAGGCCTCCGCTGAACATGTCTTCGAACTCCTCGACGATCACACACGGCTCGCGGCTCACATGAACCAACGGTCGTGGCGTACAGGCTGGAGTCGGATGACGCTCAGTCTGGACAAACAGGCAGGTCGGGCGCTGGGGAGCCACATCCGCCTGGAGGGTCGCGTGCTGGGCGTGCAGCTCTCGCTCGAGGAGGTGGTCACGGAGCACACACCGCCCGCGCGCAAGGTCTGGGCTACTGTCGGTACGCCAAGGCTGCTCGTCATCGGTCACTATCGGATGGGGTTCGAGCTGTTGCCCGTCAACGATACCAGCGTCGCCAGCGTGTCACTGACCGTCTTCATTGAATACGCGTTGCCCGAGCGTGGCGTGTCGTGGCTGCTGGGGCGGATATTCGGCGGCTGGTATGCGCGCTGGTGTACGCAGCGCATGGTGGCCGACGCGCAGGCGGCATTTACTCCAGTCGCGGGCAACGGCAATCCGCGAGAAGCACCTTGACACGGACCCTGTCGCGGCTGGCCATCATCTGCTGGGTGCTGCTGCAAGAGTTCCGCGCTCTGCGTCGATTCTCGAGAGATGCATCGAATGTCGACGCACCGGTCAAATTCGCGGCGCGACTGGTCGCGCTCGGCCCGGCATTCGTCAAACTGGGCCAGGTACTGAGCACTCGCCCGGACCTGTTGCCCCCCGCCTATGTCGAGGCGCTGGCAACCCTCCAGGAGAAGGTCCCGAGCGTTCCGTCGGAGACGATACGCATCACCATCGAGCGCGAGCTGGGCAAGCCTCTCGACGAACTGTTCGCGTCGTTCGACCAAGTACCTGTTGCCGCAGCGTCGCTTGCGCAGGTGCACCGTGCAAGCCTGCCGGACGGGACGGTCGTTGCCGTCAAGGTGCAACGGCCCGACCTGGAGCGTTTGGTAGGTCGCGATCTGGACGCCATGGCCTTGGGAGTGCAGATGCTCTACCGCTTGAGTCCAGGACGCATGGGACGCACGAACCTGCTCGACTCCTTCGCGGAGTTCCGACGCTACACGCTGCGAGAGCTCGACTTCTTGCAGGAAGGGCATGTCATCGACCGCTTTCGCGCCAACTTCGCGCGCCGCTCCGACGTCAAGTTCCCCAGGGTGCACTTCAGCCACAGCAGCCAACGCGTGCTCACGATGGATTGGGTGGAAGGGCTGCGTCTTCAAGAGGCCGCCAGTTCGCTTGGTGAGGAACCAAAGCGGCGGTTGGTCACCTTGCTGGTAGACGTGCTGCTTCAGATGTTCGTCTCCGACGGTCTGTTCCACGCCGACCTTCATCCGGGCAACATCTTCTTTCACCCGGACGGCACTTTCACGTTGCTCGACTTCGGCATGGTTGGAGAACTCACGGTAGCGCAACGCGACCGGTTCATCCTGTACTGGTTCGCTGTCGTTCAACGCCAGACCCGCCGCGCCTTCCACCACTTCAAGGCCGGGACGCGCAGGTTGCCTGAGGCCAACGAAGAGGCCTTCTTCGCGCGTTTCGAAGTACTCGCGAACAAGTTCTACGCATCCCGCCTGAGTGAGATGAGCTTCACGAAGGTGTACATCGAGATGATGAAGGCGGGCTACGAACACGGATTCGTTTTTCCGAGTGAGCTGATGCTGCATGCCAAAGCACTCACCACGGCCGAGTCCTTGATCTTTGTGCTCGCTCCGGACGCACGGTTCGAGGCGTTGTCGCGTCCATTCATCGCCCGCGAATACGCCGCCCGAACGGCGTCACTCGACCTTCTCAAAAGACGCGTTTCGCAACTGGTGCCGGAACTGTTGCTGGTTGGCGAGTTCCTGCCACCGCAGGCCGTGGACGAAACCTGGGACTGGAATGCGACCGTCGAACTCTTCAAAGAGTTGCGAGTTCAATTCGGCGGCGCGCTCCAGCATTCGCTCGAGCAAGGCGGGTTGTGGCAGATGCTCGTCGAGCCCCACGCCCGGGCGGTGTTGAAGGCCACGCCGCTCGGCGAGTCGACTGGCGATCTCTTGAAGCAGGCGTGGGATCGCTACTACGAACTCGAGCCTTCGATTGCGATCCAGCCGACGGTCGGCGCGGTCTTCACGACCCATCTGGCTGCCGCCACACTCGCCCTGCACGAAGTGCTGCTTCGACATGGGATCTCGGCCGCCGAGTCGCACCGACTGATCTACGACATCGGCTGGAGGATCTATGTCCAGATGGGTGAAGCCCCGCTGCTCGTTGCGAGCGCGGTCACGCGCGATCCGCACAAGCGTCTCAAGCTGGCCACCGATCTGTTTCGTACTTTTCCATTCGGCCCGCCGAGCTATGAATGGCGCGATGTCATCAGCGCAGACGGCTCGATTGCGTTCGATTGCACCAAGTGCCCGGTCGCCGAGTTCTTCGCAAAGCACGATGCTTCCGAGCTTTGTGTCCAAACCTTCTGCCGGCTCGATTTTCCGCTGGCAGAAAAGTGGGGTGGACGGCTGCATCGCACCGGAACGATCGCCTCGGGGGCGACGGTGTGTGACTTTCGCTGGGAGCCACAGCGATGACGCCGCTCAAGCGCACCGGGCTTGCCGGCATCCGGCGTGTGGACCGGGCCGGGCGCCGGCGCGGGAACGCGTTAGCTGCAGCCGGAACTCCCGCTTGAATCCGACACGACTACTGGATTCGCAATCAACTGGGAAAGGCAAGGATCATGAAGACCACCGCTCAACTGTCACGCCGAGATGTAATTCAAGGCATGGCCGCACTCGGCATATCCGCAGCTGCCGGACGCCTCGCTCAGGCCGCCGAGACGCGCGGAGGGTCCGGCTTGCCGGTGCGCGACGCCGCGGCCATCGAGAAGCAATCCAGCGCCTTCGTCAATCCGTTGCGCCTGCCCGGCGCGAGCGGTCTGTACGGCGTGATGAAGGCGACCGACCTTCGCGAGGTGCGCGTCGTGCGCACCGAAATCGAGATCCTGCCGGGGAAGCGCACGCCGTATCTCGCCTACGCGGCCGAGTCAGGCGGCAAGACGTTTCTCAATCCGGCGCTGCTCGCTCGCCGCGGCGACGAATTGCGCGTGCGCATGGTGAACCAGCTCGACGAGCCGACGATCATTCACTGGCACGGCCTGCACAACAACACCCACAACGACGGCAACGGGCTTGTCGTCGTTGAACCCGGCAAGGCCTACGAGTACGAGTTCAAGTTGCAGGATCGTGCCTCGATGTACTGGTACCACCCGCACGCGCATGGATTCATCCCGCAGCAGGCCTATCACGGGCTCGCGAGCTTGTTGTTCGTCGACGACGAGGAAGAGGACGCGCTGCGGCGCAGCCTCGATCTCGCCCTCGGCGAGTCCGAGATCCCGCTGGTGCTGCAGGACCGTAACTTCGACGCGCAGGGCCGGCTGCTGTACCAGGTGTCGGACGAGCAAAAAGTGCAGGGCTTCATCGGCGAGCGGCTGCTGGTCAACCTGACCGATGGGCCGTTCATCGCTGCAGCGCGCCGCATCTACCGATTTCGCATTCTGAACGGCTCGAACGCGCGCACGTACAGGCTTGTATTCCTCCAGGACGGACGCCACCTGGGCTACCACCTGATCGGCACCGACGGCGGCCTGCTCTCCAGCGCGCAGCGTGTCGAGCAGGCGTTCATTTCACCAGGACAGCGGCTCGATCTGCTGCTCGACTTGCGCGAAGCCAAGGAGGGACGGCCGGTGACGCTCGCCACGCTGGCCTTCGACCCCATGCACGCCGAAGGTGGCGCGGACGGATCGATGCCCGGAATGGACCACGGCAAGACGGGAGCACAGCCGATGCAGGCCATGGCCATGGAGGGCGAATCGCGCGCCTTGCTGCGCATCGACGTCAAGGGGTCACCCGCTTACACAAGAACGATTCCGGCGACCCTGTCCAGCCTAACGGCGGCGAAGACGCCGCCCGGTGGTCCCCGCCGCATCAAGCTGGCGCTGGACAGCAACAGGCAGTGGACCATCAATGGCCTGAGCTACGACCCCAGCGCGGTGCCGATCACGGTGAGGCGTGGTGCGGTCGAGGTCTGGCAGATCGAGAACGCGCGCGCCAGCATGCCGCACCCGATGCACATCCACGGCTTTCAGTTCCGCGTGCTCGAGCGGCGCGGCAGCCCGTCACAGGTGCGCACCTTGGCCGGCGCGCGCGGACTGCTGCCGCAAGACCGCGGCATGCTCGATACGGTTCACGTCTGGCCCGGCGAATCGGTGCGTATTGCGCTGGACTTCTCGCACGCCTACCCCGGCGATCAGGACTATGTCTTTCACTGCCACAGCCTGGAGCACGCCGAAGCCGGGATGATGGTGCGCTACCGGGTGACGGCCTGAGCGCAGAAATGGTGATGTTCGACAGCGTACGGACAACACAGACACGGGGAGACTATCTTCGCCCGAGAGACTCGCCGCTCGGCTCGCTTCGAGTACCCACGACCCATTTAATGCCACAGATTGAAAAGTGCATGTCTGACTGGGAACGTCTGGCACTCCTGGCTCTGCTGTCGCCGTTGTTGTGGCTGCAGGCCCGGCACGTCCGGCGTACCGCGCCACGGATGCCAGAGCCGCCGGGCTATCGCGCCGGCACCGCAGGGCACGGCCCGCTGGTTCGCCTCCTGGTCGCTGGCGACTCAGGGGCTGCCGGGGTCGGCGCCTCCAGTCAAGAGCAGGCGCTGTGTGGACAACTCGTCCGGCGGCTGAGCCGGCACAACACCGTCCAGTGGTGCGTACTGGCGGCCAATGGGCTGGATTCGCCGGGCCTGCTGCAGTTGCTGATGGACTCGCCAGCGGCGCGTTTTGACGTGGTGGTGCTTTCCATGGGCGCCAACGATGCCACTGGCCTGTGCCCTCCGCTGCGGTGGGCGCAGTGGCAGAACCGCCTGGCCGAACTGATCGCCGACCGCTTCGAGCCCCACCTGCTGGTGCACAGCGCGGTGCCGCCGATGCATCCCTGCAAAGCCTTGCCGCAGCCGCTGCGCTGGTTCATGGGTCGCTGGGCGCAGCAGATGAACACCGTTCTGGAGCGCCAGCTTGCCGATCAGCATCGCCGCACCCTGCATTGGCACCCGGCGTCGACGACGAGCGCCGGCATGGCTGCCGACGGCATTCATCCGAGTCCCAAGGGCTACTCGGTCTGGGCCGAGGGCCTGAGCCGGCACATCCTCGCTGCTCAGGCGACGACGGTTGCGGGCTGAGGGTAGTCAGATTTGCCAAATGCGGCCGCTGAATCGCAACGCGCTCGCGCGGGCCGAGTGCGACTGTCACCGAGTCGTCGTGCGCGAGTGAGACCTCGGCGAAGCCTCGCCCTTCACGCGTCGTCCCGCTCCCTCCAGAAGAGCCCCAAGGCGAGTGCCCAGGGCAATGCGAACGACAGGATGAGCCACTTGAAGTCCGAGGCGATCATGAAGTTGACAACGGCCATCAACCCGATGGAGGCCAGTCCTGCGAGGGCCATGACACCAGCCACACCACGAGCACGGGCGCGAAAGGAAGTGACCGCCACGTAGAACGTCAGCAGGCCGGTGGCGAACATGAAGCCGCCCACCACCCAGAACACACGGCGAAGCCAGGGTGCCAGACCAGGCACCGCCGCCTCAACCTGCGTCAGCGTCGTTCCCATGGCACGCGGGTCTTCCGGCAGCAAAGGCGGGCGAACGAAAATGAAGTACAGCCCGAGAAGCATCAAGATCACGCCACCGAACGCCAGCACGGTTACCGAGTAAGGTCGTAGTTTCATAAAAGCCGGTTCGTTCCACTACCCAGCCAGTATGTGCTTCTCAGCAACTGCAAGCTTTTCCGCCGGGACGGTTCTGATCGTGCTGGGAGTCGCGACCTTGCGCGCGACCCGGCAAAAGGCCGAAATTCCGTTTGCGTCCATCCCACTTTTGTTCGGGCTTCAGCAAATCGTCGAGGGCTTGCTGTGGCTCTCGTTCAGGTTCGATGCTCCGCAACTCAATGTGGCCATGACCTATCTGTTTTCTATGTTCTCTCATGTGCTGTGGCCGATGTACGTGCCGTTCTCGATCGGCTTGCTCGAACCCGTGCCGTGGCGCAGAAACGTGATCTGGGGGTTCCAGGCAGTCGGACTCTCGGTTGGCCTGTACCTGCTCTACCTCCTCATCGACTTCCCCGTGACCGCGGTGGCTGCCGAGAACATCGTGTACGTTTCGCCGCACTTTTACAAGCTGCCGGTGATGGGTCTGTATTTGGCCGCCAGCTGTGTCGGATGCTTCTTTTCGAGCGTTGGCGCTGTGCGCCTCTTCGGAGCACTGGCGCTCGTCTTGTTCGGGGTGGCGGTTGCGTTCTTCAGTGTCGCGCTGTTCTCGGTCTGGTGCTTCTTCGCCGCGATTCTCAGCTCGATGATTTACGTGCACTTCCGATTTGTCCACCGCGGTCAGCCAAACTTAGTCCAAACTGCCTGATGCGCCTGCTTGTTCATTCGGCAGGACGCGCAGCAAACGACAGCGTGAAGGTGGTCTGTCCGAAGGCCGTGCTGGTTGCGCTGGCACTGCCCTTGTAAGCCCTCACGATTGCCTGAACGATTGCCAGCGCCAGACCTCAGTCGCCCTCCGATCGTCCTCGCACCGTATCCAGTCGAACGAATCGCTCGAACACTCTGTGCAACTGATCGGGCGCAATGACATCGCCCGTCTTGGTCACGCGCAGGCTCGCCGCTCCGCTGCACCGCTGGACCGTCAGGGACACCACGCTGTCGGCTGCCGCGTGACGAATGGCATTCGTCAACAGATTTGCGATCGCGCGCTGAACCATTGAGCGTGACGACAAGGTTGTAAGCGCGCCCGGTGTTCGGTACCAGCGGCGGCCGACGCTGCGGCGGTGATTGCACCGGCGCTGCCCAGAAACTTTCTTCGGAAAACCGTTGCCGGCGGCATTCATCGAATCTCGGGCCTATCAGGTTCTCGGGTTATGCGACTTGAATGACTTCGCCTTCCACAGAGCTGGGCTCCACCGCTTCCCGAACCGCATCGGCTGGAACCTCGCTCACAGCCACGGCATCAAGCAGTTGCACTTCGTCGTTGGCGTCGGTCGAAACTCCATCACCGCTTTCGCGCCCGCCGAGTGCATTCATGCGTCGGCGCAGACCCATCGCGAAGTTGCGCGTGCCATTGGCCACGTCGCGCACCTGGCGCTTCAAGCCCGCGCGTTGAATGTCCACCGCCTGGGCGGATATGACCTCGTGGATCTCCAGCGTCTGAAGCAGCGGCATGAGCTGATCGAGTTTGCCCAGGACCTCCAGGAAGCGGCGTCCGTTTGAAGACAACACACCGACCTGCACATCGAGTGGCACCGTGTCGTAGGTCGCCGCGTTGCCGATGCCGTTCGCCTTGAACAGTGCCTCGGCGCCGTCAATGGCCTTGTTCAGGTTCTCGGTCACCGCCTCCATCTGGGCGCGAATGGCACTCTCCACCTTGGCGATGTCGTCGTGGTCCAGCCGCGTTCGTGCAATAACGGAGATGAAGTGCGCATTGAGCTGCAGGGTGTTGAACAGGCGAACGAAGAAGCGCTTGCCTTCGGCGCTGGTGAAGCGGGCCGGCATCTTCAGGCTGGCCGCCTCGACGCGCCGGAAATCGGTCTTCGTCTCCTTGGCGATGATCCGGGCGTTGACGCCGCCCTCATCCATCTTGACGATCTGTAGTTCCGCCATGCCCGTGCTCCGTTCAGCCGCGACGAAGCACCATCGTGCGCAGGCACCGATGCAATCGCCACGCGGATTGGTCG
>JBBRPV010000092.1:0-15491 GCA_038227445.1 Burkholderiales bacterium
CGAGCCCAGGTAGCCCGACATCAGCACACGCTGGCCCTGGCTTTCGAAGTAGCGGCCGAACGAGTAAGTGTTGTTGCCCACGTCCACCGCGATGATGGCGTCAGCCGGGCACAGCCGCGTCAGCGCGTCGAACACGGCCACCGCATGGATGCCCTGGCCGCGGCTCTCGGTCAGGCGGCGGCGCTTCTCGTCGCGCCACATCGCCCAACGCCGGGCCAGATCGGCGCGTTGGTCCAACGCATCCGCGGCCCGTGCCAGGCGGGGCGCAATGGCCGCGCAAAAGGCTGCGATCTCGCCCCACACCGGCAGCGCCACGGGGTGGAAGCGGCCGAGCTGCATGCGCTCGAAGTCGACCTGGATGATGGACTTGGAACGTTCGATACCGGTGTGGTTGGCGAACGATGAGCCAAGGGCGATGATGAGGTCGGCCTCGTTCATGAACCAGCTGGCGATGGGTGTGCCGGACCGCCCCAGCACGCCGCCGGCGTTGGGGTGGGTGTCGGGGATCAGCCCCTTGCCCTTGAAGGTGGTCACCACCACGGCGCCGATGCGCTCGGCCAGTTCGATCACCGCGTCGCGCGCCGCGACGGCGCCATGCCCGATCACAACCAAAGGCCGGCGTGCGGCGTTGATCATGTTGGCCGCCTGCGCCAGGTCTGCTTCCGCCGGGACCACCACCGCGCCGCCGACGCGGCCCGCAGGGCCACCTGGGAGTTCGCTGCTGGGCAAGGTCTGCACGTCGTCGGGGAAGATGAGGTGGGCGACATCGCGCTCCACCAGCGCCGCCTTGCAGGCCAGCGACATCAGCTCGGCGTGACGGGAACTGGGCAGCACGGTCTGCGAGAAGCGCGACACGGCCTGGAAGGCGGAACGCAGGTCGATGTCCTGGAACGCGCCGGGACCGAAGACCTGGGTCTGCACCTGCCCCGTCAAGGCCAGAACGGGCGCGCGGTCGACCTTGGCGTCCCACAGCCCTGTCAAGAGGTTGGTGGCACCGGGGCCGGCGATGGTCAGGCAAGCCGCAGCCTGGCCGGTGAGCTTGCCGTAGGCGGATGCGGCAAACGAAGCAGCGCCTTCGTGGCGCACGCCGATATAGCGCATCTCGCCCGCCACCACGCGCCGGCGGATGGCATCGGCCAGGCCCAGGTTAGAGTGGCCGACCATGCCGAACACATGCTTGACGCCCCACTGCACCATGGTCAGCGCCATCGTGTCCGACACCGTGTGCTGGTGTTCGGGCTCAGGCTCCAGGCCAACATAAACGTCGTTGCCGTCGACGCGTATGGGGTAAAGTTTCTGGCCGCTGTCCTCATGGCCACCGGGTGGCTTGCCCGTCAGTGGGTCGAAGTCCCAACCGTGCCAGGGGCAGCGTATCCAGCACTGGCCGTCCACACCCTGCTCGATGCTGCCTTCCCCCAAGGGGCCGCCCTGGTGCGGGCAGCGGTTGTGCATGGCCGCCCATTGCCCCTGGAAGTGCGACAGGCAGATCGAACGGCTGCGCGGTGTCACGGTCTTCACGCGCCCCTCTGGCAGGTCGGCGACGTCGCCAACGCGCACCCATTGCACCACTGCTTCGTCCATGTCCGCGCTTTTAAAGATTGATGTTGAACCGGGTCAGAGTCGCTCCCGCTTCAGCCGACGCCACCATAGGCCACGCCCGAAAGTTCCGACATCTCGCGCTTCCAGGTCGTCAGGTCAGCGAGCTCGAACTTGGACACATGGTCGTGCCCGCAGGCGCGCGCCATCACCTGCATCAGCTCCACCGCGGCACTGAAAAAATTCGCCAGCTGTTGCGCCGACTTGTCCACCGCAAGCCGTGCCACCAGGTGCGGCTTCTGCGTGGCGATGCCCACCGGGCAGTTGTTGGTGTGGCAGGCCCGCATCGCAATGCAGCCGATGGCCTGCAACGCGGCGTTGGACAGCGCAACTGCGTCGGCGCCCAGCGCCAGTGCTTTGACGAAGTCGGCGGGCGTGCGCAGGCCACCGGTGATGATGAGGGTGACTTGACCCTGGCTGGACTTGTCCAGGTGGCGGCGCGCCCGCGCCAGCGCCGGGATGGTGGGTACCGAGATGTTGTCGCGAAACAGGGTCGGCGCTGCGCCCGTGCCGCCGCCGCGGCCGTCCAGGATGATGTAGTCAACGCCCACCTCGAGCGCGGCGTCGATGTCGCGTTCAATGTGCTGCGCCGACAGCTTGTAGCCCACCGGAATGCCGCCTGTGCGTTCGCGCACCTCGGTGGCGAACTCGCGCATTTGGCGCGGTTCGGTCCAGTCCGGAAAGCGTGCCGGCGAGATCGCCGGCTCACCAATCTGAAGGCCGCGCACATCGGCGATGCGTGCGCTGACCTTCGGACCCGGAAGGTGTCCGCCGGTTCCGGTCTTCGCGCCCTGGCCGCCCTTGAAGTGGAAGGCCTGGGCCCGCTCCACCTTGTCCCAGCCGAAGCCGAAACGCGCCGAGGCCAGCTGGTAGAAGTAGCGCGAATTGGCCTGCTGTTCCTCCGGAAGCATGCCGCCTTCGCCCGAGCAGATGCCTGTACCGGACATCTCGGCGCCCTGCGCCAGCGCCACCTTGGCCGACGCCGACAGCGAGCCGAAGCTCATGTCCGAGACGATGAGCGGAATGGCCAGACGCAAAGGGCGCTGGGCCTTCGGGCCGATGACTACGCCTGTGCCCACCGGGTGCTCGTCCAGCAGCGGTGGCCGGTGCAACTGGGCCGGCAGGATCTGGATGTCGTCCCAGGTGGGCAGATGGTCGCGCGGCACGCCCATGGCTTCCACCGCACCGTGGTGGCCGGTCTTGCTCAAACCGTCGCGGGCATAACGCTGGATCAGCGCGTTGTGCGGCTCCTCCGCGGTGCCGTGGCCGGTGTCGGCATAGGCGCCCAGGTAGGCCGTGCGGTCAAAGGGCTGAGGGTGCGCATGGCCCCAAGCCGCGATTTCGTCTGAATCGACCCACACCTGGTCGTCTTCCACCCAGCTGCTGAACTTTTGCAGCGCTTCGGCATGGTTGTACGCCGACACGCCGCTGTCCAATCGATAGTCCCAATGGTGCAGGCCGCAGATGAGGTTGTCGCCTTCGACATGGCCATCGGCCATCAGCGCGCCGCGGTGCAGGCAGCGGCCATACAGAACGCTGACGGAGGCATCAAAGCGGACGATGACGAGATCGACCGACCCCACCCGTGCATGCACGGGTTGGCGGTCAGCAAGTTGCGCGTAGTTGGCAATGGCGGTCTTGTGCAAGAGATCTCCAGTTCGGACGTCGTGACAGTCAATGTCGGCACCGGGTGCTGCCGGTTCAGCCCGACTGCGGCGGTGGCGGGATCCGCGCCACCAGGCTGGACAGGCCTTCGGCGTACATGCTGCGCAGCTTCATCCAGTACAGATCGTCCTTCTCCAGGGTGGCAAGGTTGCGGGCCGAGTAGCTGTCGGTGGCATAACGCAACAGGTCAATGGGCGCGTCCACCGACAGGTTGCTGCGCATGGTGGCATCGAAGGACAAGAGTGACAACTTGGCCGCTTCGTCGAGCGTGGTGGTTGCGCTGAGCGCGCGGTCCAGTATGGGCTTACCGTACTTGGTTTCGCCCAATTGCAGAAACTGAGACCGGTCTGAAGCCTCTACAAAGTTGCCGGCCGAGTAAATGGTGAACAGCCGAGGCGGCTCGCCGATGATCTGCCCGCCCACGAGGAAGCTGCCGTTGGGGTCGCCGAAGGGCTGCACGTAGCTGCCGTCACGCGCGATAACCTCACGCAAGCGGTTACCCACCAACTGGGCCACATCGAACATCGACCCGGCGCCATGGATGTCCTTGGCGAAGTTGCCACTGCCGGCAGTTTCGCGCAATGACGTCACCACGGCCTGCGTGGTGGCCAGGTTGCCGGCCGACAGCACCGCTATGACGCGCTGACCCGGCACTTCGAAGAGTGCAAGCTTCTTCACAAGCGCCACCTGGTCCACAGCGGCGTTCGAGCGTGAGTCCGATGCCATTACCAGACCGGCAGGCAACAGAATTCCGAGGCAATAAGTCAATATGTTCCTTCCGGGCAAGGCCGGCATGCCGACAGGCACCATCCAGACGCGTTGACCTTGGTCGCCGCTGCAGCGCTCACATTACACAAAGCACCGGCGTATGAAACCATCATTGCCCCTCCAGGAACTGCTGCTCGCTGTCCGGGAAGACATTGCGTCCCAATTCAGTAACGGGCGCGTGGCGGACCAGATCCCTGCGCCGGCGATCAGAATCGTGGCACGCGGGGCGAGTTGCAGCATCGGGCGAGGCGCCAGCTACGAATGACCGGCGCATATTGCGCAGGCGCGAACTTCGCTCAACACTTTGATCACGGTGCGCGAATGCGGCACTCGCTGTATTTCACACGCGCCGGATCTGCGCCAGCGGCGCATCCAGCACCAGCAAGTCGCCTACACGCTGCACCATGCCACTGACGCGCACCGGGTCGGCCACCAGGCTGAGCAAGCCCGGCCCATGCGCGCGCCCTCCCGCAGTCAGAATCATCAACGCCCCCTGCCCGTTGCTGCTGCGTGCATAGAAGGCTGGCGGGATGCCGCCTCGGATGCACAACGCAGCGCAGGCCTTGTGCACCTTGCCGTCGGCCGGCCGCATGGCGCCAAACCAGCATTTCGAGTCGAGGATCTCGCCCGTAAGGCTGACGTCGCCCAACGGTTGACCAGCCGGAAATGCCAGCGCCGGGTCGGCGGCGGCGTTGAGGTCTGAACGGATCCAGTCGCCGTCCTCGTCGACCGCGAGCATCGAATGCGTTCCACGTTGGATCAGGCTGCCCTTGACCACCACTGCCTGACCCGCGAGCGCACCGATGCGCGCTGCCACGCCACATTTGCCCAGGCACGACAGCAGCGCGGTGCGCGGGCCGCCGCCCAGGTCGTTGGTGCGCAGCATGGCATAGGGCTCGGCGCTGACGATGCCACGCCATTCGCGCACGGCTTCGGAGTCCCAGCGGCCCGTGCCGGGCGAGCGCTGCAGTGCAGCCATGCCGAAGCCCAGCAATCCTGCCGCAGTGGTCAGACCGATGCTGGCGCGCAGGAAGAAGCGCCGGTCGGCTGGCGGGGTGTCGGCCCAGCCAATGAACATCGGATCGTTGTCGCGCTGTTGGGTCATGTTGATGAAGGCTCGATGTGCGAGGGCGCCACCGGCGTGCCCGGTGGTAGCGGCATCGGGTGCACGTAGATGATGCCCGCGACGATGCGCGTTTGGTAGGTGGCAATGCGCTCGGTGAAGGGCGGCGGCGAGCAACCATCTTCAGGCCGGTATTGGTAGCCGTGCCAAGGACAGGTAATGCAGCCGTCGATCACCCGCCCTTCGCCCAGCGGCCCCGCCTGGTGCCGGCAGACGTTGGACACCGCGGCCACCTTGCCGTCGTAGCGGAAGATGGCGATTCGCTCGGCGCCAGCAGGCTCAACGACGCGGGCGCGCTTTTCAGGGATGTCGTCGATTGGGCCGACGCGAAGCCAGTCAGGACCGGCTTGCGTATGCTGGTCTGGCCCGGATGCGGTGGCAGCGGCCAACACCTGCAGCCCGACGACGAACGCCACGCCCGCGACCACAAGTGCCACCTGTGCGGGATGCGTCTGCGACTGCAGCGCGCCCAGCACCACATGCGCCACCAGCAGCGCATAAGCCGGGTATACCAACATGTGGATGGCCTTCCACAGGCCCGGCCCGAGGTTGGCGTTCCAGAAGTCATGGCTGGTCGCTGCCATCAGGAACAGCATCAACAGCGCCACGAGGCCCAGAGACTCGAACGGGAACCCGCCCAGCGCGTCGTAGCGCGGGTTCGACACCAGCAGTGACAGCAGCGGGTTCAGCACGCCGAAGGCGTGGTACCACACCGTCACCAGCACGGCATGTGCCAAAGCCACGACGAAGGTCGCCACGCCGAGGTGGCGGCGGTTGTACAGAAAGGGGTTGAAACGCGGTGTCAGCCGGGCCAGCGGGCCGATGCAAAGCAGAAAGCTCAGTTGCAGGAAGGCCAGGCTGCCAGTGGCGCGGATCAGAATCTGCACCGGTGTGAAGCTCTCATCAGTGGGAAGCATCAGCGTACTGCCGAGCACGAAAGCCAGCAGATAGACCGCCATGCTGCCCAGCATCCAGGCGTCGAAGCGGCGCTTGAAGGGCGTCCAGTTGACTGCGACGTAACCATGCGACATCAGTGGCTTCCTAGTGAGGCGGCTGCGCGAGTCAGCGTGGACGGTAGTGCAGCATTGTCAGGCGGCGCCTTGCGCGTGAAGCCCACCAGCGTCAGCGCCAATGCGATGACTGGCACCACCAGCCAGCCAATGCGCCGATGCCAGCGCCGGTGTGCGCGCTTCATGAAAGCGGTGGCGACTGCCGACGCAGCCACTTCACCAGCAGCAGGGGCCATAACCCCGTGGCGCCTGGCAGGATCAAAAGGCGCGCCAATATCGGCATGCCTTTGGCTGCGGGGTCGATCGTCTGAGCGCCCCAGCTTGCAAAAATCACTGCGAAGCAGGCGCCAACCGCAAGATATGCACTCAGCACCAGCAGCAGACCATCGGCAAAAATGAACATCGAAGAGTCAATCGCAAGGATCGTCAAAAATGAAGGGCAGCGGCGCGCAAAGTCCGTGGGACCGGCGCTTCAGCGGCTACCTGTGGGCTGGTTCATCGGCGGCCGGGTTTTCGCCCAGTTGTCGTATCGCGCGGCTCAGAAAGTCGAACTGGTCATTGACATGGCGACAAGTCTCACAGATCACGAAGTGCAGTTGCATGCGCGCTCGCACAGCTGGCGGCAAGGGCAGGCCCTGACCATCACTGATCAGCCGCGACATCTCCTTGCAATCAAGGTCTTCCTTCATTGATGTTCCCCAAACCAGTTGCAGCCCAGGCATTGGCGCAACCGCATGCGCGCCCGGTACAGCATCACGCCGCAGTTATTGCTGGTGATGCCGAGCTCCCGGCAGATGTCTTGCATGTCCTGCTCCAGCCACTCGCGCATCATGAACACCCGCCCGATTTTGGCTGGCAGGCTGTCCACACAGGTCTGCAGGACTTCGAAAAACTGTTCCTGCTGCAGTGCCTTGTCGGGCTCCTGCCAGGCCGGTGGCGGTTCAGCCCAGTGGCCGTCCCCCGCGAACAAGGCGTCCATCGCGTCGTCCACGCTTTGCCCATCGAGAGGTTCGATGTGCACCTCGCGGCCGCGCTTGCGAATGACATCGATGATCTTGAACTTGAGGATGCCGATGGCGTAGGTACGCAAGGAACTGCGGCCCTCGAAACTGTCGGGCTTCTCCAGGATCGCAAGCATGGTTTCGGAGACCACATCCTCAGCCACGCTGACATTGCGTAGCTGGAGCATGGCAAATCGGAGCAAGGGTTGGCGGAGGGTGGCAAGTTCGGACTCTATCGTCATGGCGAGCTGATTCGCGGTAAGGAATGGTCGGGTGGCGGGAGCCCAGATTACAACCGATTTCGACGAAGGCGCATCGTAAGGCCTGAACGGGAAAGCAGACAAAGGACGGCCCGGCTGCTTGCCGACTCTTGCAACGCCCATCCAAGTGGCAGACGCCCGGCTCACGGCGCTCCAGGCTCGCCTGCCGCAATAGGCCGATGCGCAGTTAGCTGTACCGCTGTAGGTGCGTGGGCCAGGTGGTCTGCGGGCGAGTTCGAATTAGCGGCCCAATCGAGTGGCGGTCGCGAACTCGCCTTCGCAGCCAGTCACGCGATTCGCCACTTTGCCTTGTTGCGGGCGCATCGCAGGCAGCACGGAATCGCCATCAACGCACAGTTCGGCCGCGCTCCCGTCACCTTCGCGCGCGAACGCTCGGCGCTGGTTGCTTCTCCCAGGAGTTTAGGCGTCCGAGATGCCGCTGCGGCGTTTCAAGGCCGGGAAATTATGGACGCCCGGACCCAGAGTCAGTCGACGCTGCGACGCGCGTTGGACTCGAAGCACTGCGTCCAAGCATGCGCCCCGCCGCAGGGCGTGCCTCGTCGGTGGCTTCGCGCTCGGCGTTCAGCAAGGCCTGGCTGCCGAAAAAGCGCAGGTGCGTGATGTCGGTCGCGAAGAACATGCCCCAGGTCCACTCGACGAAGATGCGCAGCTTGCGCCGCAGGGTCGGCATCTGGGACAGGTAGTGGGCGCGCCAAAACAACCACGCCGGCAGGCCCGACAGCGGCAGGCCGAACGCCAGCGCCACGCTCTTCATGTGCCCGATCGATGCCATCGCGCCCTGCGAGCGATGGCGGAACGGCGCCGTAGTCGTGCCTTGCAGCGCGCGCAGCAGGTTGACGGCGAGTTGCTGCCCTTCGCGCATGGCGAACTGTGCCGTCGGCGGCGCCGGTATGCCGTCGTGGGCGTTGGGCACCAGCGCGCAGTCGCAGAGCGCCCACACGCCGGCGTGGCCGGGCACAGACATGTCGGCGGCGACCGCGATGCGCCCGCGCTCCGAGGTCAGGCCCAGCGCGGCAACCAGCGCGTTGGGCTGCGTGCCGATGGTGCTGATAATGGTCTGCGCCGCCAATGTCTCCCCGCCGAATAGCACCACACCGTCGGCCTGCACGGCGGTGGCACGCGTCATCAGCCGCACTGCCACGCCGCGCGCACCTAGAGACTTCAGCGCCGCCATGCCGAGAGCTGGCGGCAGTTCCGGCAGCAGCTTATCTAGGTCCTGCAGCACGGTGACTTGCAACTCGTCGGCGGCTATCTGTGGGTACCAGCGGCGGATGTTCGTCAGGCAGTCGACCAATTCACCTGCCACCTCGACGCCAGAGAAACCGCCGCCAATGACGACGAAGTGGCCCAACGAACGTCGCAGCGCGGCGTTGCTTTCGAGCTCGATGCGAGCGACGCAGCGCAACACGGTGTTGCGGATCTCCAGCGCGTCGCCCACTGTCTTCAGCGGCAGCGCATGTTCGGCCATGCCGGGAAGCAGGTCCAGGCGCGCGCGGTCACCAAATGCCAGCACCAAGTGGTCCTACGGCAGCATCCGCTCGCCCGCCAGGGTATCGCAGCGCAGGTTGCGCAACGCCAAATCGACACCTGTGACGCGGCCCATGATGAAATGCTGCATCGGCCCGGGCCTGATGATCTCGCGTTAGGGTGCCACCACCTGTTCGGGGAAGACCGATGCGCCGACGGCCTCCGGCAGCATCGGGTTGAAGGTGTTGTAGCTTTCTTCTGAGACCAGCGTCAGCGTGACGCCCGCGGGCAGCCGGCGTGCAAGCCGGCTTGTCACGGTGGTGCCGGCGAAGCCACCCCCTACTACGACGATCGATCGCTGTTCGCTCAACTCGGACTCCTCCGTTGACAGCCTGTGCCGGAGGGCGCGCTGCTGCGTTTTGGTCGGCCCGCGTCATCGCAAGTTACGACGATCAAAAAAAATAAATAGACACAAGCCTCGGTAAGACCGTTGTGACGCTACCGACTACGTTGGGCCGATGCGGAGAGGGTTCCGCCGCACCAAACCTCCACCCACCACGAAAGAAGGCCCATCATGTTCAAAGGCAAGACTGCACTTGTGACTGGCTCCACGTCTGGCATCGGCCTGGGCATTGCCCGCAGCCTGGCCGCGCAAGGCGCCAACGTCATCCTCAACGGCTTCGGCAATCCCGGCGCCATCGAAACGCTGAAGCAGGAACTGGCCGAACGCCATGGTGTAGAGGTGCGCTACGACGGCGCCGACATGAGCAAGCAGGATGCCATCGAGGCCATGATGGGCAAGGCCCTGGCGGACTTCGGTTGCATCGACCTGCTGATCAACAACGCGGGTATCCAGCATGTCGCGCCAGTGGACGAGTTTCCCGTTGACAAGTGGTACGCCATCCTGTCCATCAACCTCACGGCCGGGTTCCACACCACGCGGCTGGCGCTGCCGGCGATGAAGAAAAAGGGATTCGGCCGCATCGTCAACATCGCCTCGGCCCATGCGATCGTGGCCAGTCCCTACAAGTCGGCCTACGTCACCGCCAAGCACGGCGTGGCTGGGTTTACCAAGACCGTGGCGCTTGAGGTGGCCGAACTGGGTATTACCGTCAACGCCGTCTGCCCGGGCTATGTGCTGACACCGCTGGTCGAGCAACAGATTCCTGACACGGCCAGGGCGCGTGGCATCAGCACGGACGAAGTCATCCGCAACGTACTGCTTGCCGCGCAGCCAACCAGGAAGTTCGTGACTGTCGAGCAGGTGGCCGCGCTGACATGCTTCCTGTGTACCGACGACGCGGCTTCGATAACCGGCGCCATCCTGCCCATCGAAGGCGGCTGGACTGCGCAGTGAAGTTCTGCTGTCCACGGCCTCCCTTTCCCCGTTTCCTTGTTGATTCACCAACCCGGCCTTTGTGCCAATTTCCCAGGAGATTACCCATGCAAACACAAATCTTGCGCCTGATGGCCGCCGCCGCCGCGCTCACAATGGCCAGCCTCGCGCATGCCGGCGAATGCCCGGCCGACAAGGTCGCCGCCAATAATCTGCCGGGTGCCGCGACAGCACCGGTCGGTGTTGTCGACACGGAACTCGCGTCGATCGAACTGGCGAAGGAAAGCGTCAAGCTCGACCAGCGCCGGCTGCGCCTGCGCCATATGACGATTGCCCCCGGCGGCGTCGTGCCGCTGCACAGCCACGAAGACCGGCCGGCGCTGATCATGGTCAACAGCGGCGAGGTCAATGAGTACAGCAGCAAGTGCTCGGTACCCATCCTGCACAAGGCTGGCGAGGTGGCGCGCGAATCGTTGGGCACCAAGCACTGGTGGAAGAACACCGGCACCCAGGCCGTGGACCTCACGATCGGCGACCTCGTCAATGACAAGAAGCCAACCACGATGGAAAAGATGATGTAGGCGTACAGGCCCGCGGCCGACGATCCGTCTTCAGCCGCGCGCAGCGCGGCTGAATCCAGCAAGCACTCGATACAGAAGACACACAATGAATCCATCCACACGCAAGTCCGCAACTATTCCGCGCGCACGCGCAGCCCCCGAGCCTGGTCTGCCTGGCCAGGTTGTACTGGTGCTGCAGGGCGGCGGCGCCCTCGGCGCCTACCAGGTCGGTGTGTATGAGGCCATGCACGATGCAGGCATCGATCCCGATTGGGTGATCGGCACTTCGATCGGCGCGATCAACGCGGCGCTGATCGCCGGCAACCCGATTGGCGAGCGTATGGATCGGCTAAATGCGTTCTGGCGTCATGTTGGCAAGCCCAGCACGATTGCCGGGCCGCTTGACTGGCTCGGCATGGGCAACATGACGTCCAACATGACAACGGTCATGCACGGCATTCCCGCATTCTTCAAACCCAATCTGGCAGCTTTGCGCGGCATTCGCGCCCACGTGGGCGTGGAGCAGGCTGCCTACTACAGCACCGAGCCACTGCGGCAGACGCTCGGTGAGCTGGTGGATTTCAAGAGCCTGCAGGGCGGTGACACAAGGCTGACCGTCGGAGCGGTC
Source organism: Burkholderiales bacterium (assembly GCA_038227445.1). GTDB lineage: Bacteria > Pseudomonadota > Gammaproteobacteria > Burkholderiales > Burkholderiaceae_C > LMDS01. Next base: position 11,436 of record JBBRPV010000092.1, read on the forward strand.
AACGCTTGCTCCGGGGTCATGCGCTACTTTGACAGTCGCGAGGAGACTCTTTGCGTTGAACATGTCATGGCTTCGGGTGCGCTGCCGCCGGCATTTCCGGCCGTGCGCATCGACAACGAGCCTTACTGGGACGGTGGCATCTACTCCAACACGCCGATTGAAGCTGTGCTCGACGACCGTCCGCGGCGTGATTCACTCATCTTCGCCGTCAACGTCTGGCATCAGACCGGGCCCGAACCGGAGTCGATCTGGCAGGTGATGAGCCGGCAAAAAGACATCCAGTTCGCCAGCCGTGCGGACAGCCACATCGCGAAGCAAAAGCAGATCCACCGCCTGCGCCATGTGATCCGAGAACTGACGCGGCAGTTGCCGGCCAGCAAGCAGGCCGATCCGGTGGTGAAGGAGCTGTCCTCGTGGGGCTGCGGCACCACGATGCACGTGGCTCATCTGCTCGCGCCGCGCCTGGACGGCGAAGACCACTCCAAGGACATCGACTTCTCCCCCGCCGGCGTCGCGAACCGCCGCGCAGCGGGCTACGCCGACACCGTGAAGATGATCGAACGCGCACCCTGGCGCGCGCCGACCGATCCGATCGAAGGCGTGGTCGAACACAAATGAACCCAGTGCCGGCGCTAACTTGGCTGATCACCATTCTGTGTGTCGGTGTGATGGGCTTTGCCATCCAGCGCGGCGCTACCTGCACGGTGGCTGCAGTGGACGAATTGCTGAGCAAGCGCCGCGCGCACCGATTGCTGGCCATACTGGAGGCGTCGCTGTGGGTGTCTGGTGGGCTCGCGCTTGCGCAGCTGGGGCAGTTGGCTGGCAGCATGCCGGCCGGCTACGCGGTCAGTGTCTGGACCGTCGTCGGCGGCGCCATGCTGGGACTGGGTGCCTGGGTCAACCGGGCCTGCGTGTTTGGCGCCGTGGCGCGCCTGGGTTCGGGAGAGTGGGCCTATGCTGCCACGCCCGTGGGCTTCTATTTCGGTTGCCTGACCGTGGCGCCGCTGTTTTCACGGCCGGCGCACTTCGAGCTTGCCGAGGGTGCGCCACTGTTCAATGTCGCCACCATGTTTGCTGTAGCCTTCGTGGCCTTCGTTGTCTGGCGCTTTCGGCCAGTCGTGTCGGCCCTGCTTCAACCCGGCCGCGTCAATTGGCTACGTCAGAAGGTCTGGGCACCGCATGCGGCTACAGTGGTCATTGGGGTGAGTTTCGTCATTACGCTGCTGCTGGCTGGCCGCTGGGCTTACACCGATGTGCTGGCCGATGTGGCGCGGGCAATGGACCGCGAAACCGCCGCTGGCGTGGTCACACTTCTGCCAGTGCTGCTGTTGCTGGCGCTATATGCCGGTGCGCTGATTGGTGGTCGCACTGCCGGGCGCTGGCAGTCCGCCCGCGTGTCCGCGGTGCAGTTGGTTCGGTGCTTTGCCGGTGGCGTAGTGATGGGCTGGGGTAGCCTGCTCATCCCGGGGTCAAATGACGGACTCATCCTGATCGGGATTCCGCTGCTGTACCCATACGCCTGGCTGGCGTTTGCCAGTATGTTCGGGTCGATCGCGCTGGCTATGCGGATCAGCCACGCTAAGTCGCTTCCGCGAACTTGACGGCGGCACCAGCGTCCAACCGCTCCGCCGATGCCTGCGCTGGTGGGTAAGCTTCATGCCAATGGCGCCGACTGCGAAATATGCACCCAGTGACAACAGCCGGTAATTGGCCAGAGCAACCATGGGGCGTCAATCGCGAACCAGCACTCAACCCTCAGGAACACGTCTGGGACGAGGTACGGGAAAAGGAATTCCCCAACCGCGTGCTGAATGATCGCCCCAGCGTCATACGCCAGTTGGAAGCGGGACAGCCCGGCTCGCCGCCAACACCGTTGGTTTGCGTAGCCTCACGGCTTGGCCTCGGAAAATTAGTCTCAACTTGAACGCGACTTAAACTTAGTCTGGCTATTCGATCGAAGCCGGAATCATGGGAGTAGCGACTTTCCGCGCCTTCCGGAAGAACACCACCAACTGCCACACCATGAAAGTGGCTATCAGAGCAAACAAGGTGGCGCTGATCGGGCGGGTTACGAAAACACCGAAACTTCCTCGGCTCAGCAGCATGGCGCGCCGGAAATTTTCTTCCAGCATGGGTCCCAGAATAAAGCCCAATATGAGAGGCGCCGCCTCCAGGCCCAGGCGCAGGAATGCATAACCAATAAGCCCGAAAACGGCGGTTACGTAAACGTCTTCCAGATTGTTGTTGATGCTGAAGGTTCCGATACAGCAGAAGAACAGGATTGCGGGAAACAGCACACTGAAGGGAATCTTGAATACAGACAGCCAGTACCGCACCAATGGCACATTGAGTACGAGCAAAAAGCAGTTGCCTACCCACATGCTGGCCACCAGACCCCAGAACAGGTCGGGATGGGTGGCGATCATATTGGGCCCAGGCTGGATGCCCTTGACGATGAAAGCGGCCATCATGAGGGCCATGATGGCGTTCTCGGGAATACCGATGGCCATCAGTGGAATAAAGCTGGTACGCGCAGCAGCTTCGTCGGCCGCAGCCTGGCCCGCGACGCCCTCGATGGCGCCGCTACCGATCTCGTGTTTGAATTTGCTGAACTTCTTGTCGATCGCATAAGCCGCGAACTGCGCGATGGTAGGTCCACCACCGGGCAGAATTCCCAGGAAAGACCCAACCAGGCTACCGCGCAATGCGCTGGGAATGATGCGTTTGAATTCGGGCCAGGTGGGCATGAGGCTGATCTTCCCGTTGAAAGGAGAGAGCTGCGAACCGCTGTCGAGGTTTTTAACCACCTCGGTGATGCCGAAGCAGCCCAAGGCAATACTGATGACGCCGATACCGTCGGTCAGGAACGGCAAGTCCATGGTGTAGCGCTGAACGCCGCTGTTCACATCCGTGCCGACCATTCCGAGCAATACCCCGACCAAGGACATCGCCAGGCCATTGAGCAGGCTGCCGGTCGTGACAAAGCTGACACATACGAACCCGAGCATCATCAGGGCGCAATAGTCCGCCGGGCCAAACAGAAACGCCACTTCGCCCAGCGCTGGAGCCAGCGTCGACAACACGATGATGGCCACGGTGCCTCCGATGAAGCTGGATACGCCCGCGGTGAACAAGGCCAGGCCGGTTTTGCCCTTGAGCGTCATCTGGTAGCCATCGATGCAGGCCACGATACTGCTGGCGTGCGGTATTTTCATAGTGATGGCGCTAACGCTATCACCGTATTGAGCGCCGTAATAAATTCCCGCCAGCATGATGAGCGATCCGGCGGTGGGAATGGAATATGTCAGGGGCAGCAACAGGCTGATGGTAGACAAAGGGCCAAGTCCGGGCAGTAGTCCCACCAACGTGCCCACTGTGCAGCCGATGGCGCAATACATGAGATTTTGCAATGTCAGCGCATGGCTGAAACCAAAAGCGAGATTGTGTAGAACTTCCATTAATAGAGCGGCAGGTTAAGTCCGAGAAGATGTTGGAAGGCCAAGGCGATTGCAATCAGGCCGGCTGAAATCTTGATGTTGCGAACGACCGAATACGGGGTTACGCCAGCAAAGGAGGCGCAGAACACCAGAAAGGCGATGCCGACAATCATGTTGACGAACTGCGAGAGCGCCGCGAAGCCGCAGATTGCCAACAGGACCAAGCCCATGTTTCGGATGCTGGAGCTCAGTGGGATCGGCTCCAGGAAATGCGAGCGCACCAGATTGGCCACACCAATCAAGAAAAGCATGGCGCCGATCATCAAGGGAAACAAACCGGGGCCGGCTCGGCTGAACTCGCCAATCTTGTAACGGAACGACCCCAGGCCAAACACCAAGGCAATCGCAATGAGAAACAGACCACGGAGGAAATTCTGATTGTTCAGGTTCTTCATATAAAAATTGACAAGACCTTCAGCGTGAGACGGTTGGGCGACCTCATGTCCGGGCTTCGCGAGCCAAAGCGTTCGACGATTCTGATTCGCCGCTCGAGAATCGCAAGGCGAGAAATCACGTAGTTGAAAGTACGTAGTGGAAACTACGTTGCCGGTGGCGCGCG
>JBBRPV010000093.1:0-15320 GCA_038227445.1 Burkholderiales bacterium
GCTCAAAATGCTCCGGAAAGTTCGCCATGTTGAAAACTCCTCGCTGGGTTGCACTGACTCACGCCTCAGAATCGAGCGCGTGTATGGGCACCATACGAGACTGGTGATGGGCTTGCTCCGCGTAGCGGCTTCGTCCAACCTGTTCGGCTACTTGGGGGTAGAGGAGTACATCCTCCTGTCCCTCGGTGAGGATGATCCGGTCTTCTTGGAAGAACAGTTCCCTGGCATCGAGGCCGAAGACATGCGGGTTGTATAGGTTTCCATCGGATAGACGTCGAATCGAGTCCTTAGAAGATGCAGACAGTTGAAAAACCTGCGTGCCTTCTTCAGAAGTTGCTATTCGAGCTAAATGACCACCGTTGGCTAGTGCGCGCAAGTCAACGAAATACGGCGAATGCGTAGACACGATGACCTGCCGATCTTTGGAGAATCGACCGAGCAAACTGGCCACGCGCTTCTGCAAGCTTGGATGCAGCGACAGTTCAGGTTCATCGATGACCACCGCGCTTCCTGGTGTTGAGTCATACAGCGAGTCGACGATGGCAAAGACACTAATTATTCCCTCTCCCATCCCGTCGCTTGAGTGAGAGTGCTTGCCGTTGTAGAACTTCAGGAAGTATTGCCCTTGATCTGATTTGTCGATCGTCCACTTTGGGCTGAATCCCAGTGCCTCGGAAAGCAGTTCATTGAATTGATCAGGCTGTTTGAGGGTATTGAACAGTCGGTATTCGAAGTTGCTCAATACCGATGATCGTTGAGGTGGAAGTACAGAATTGTTCACGTACTGATCTCGTGACCACTCTCCCCGGCCAAAGTAGGGGCTGAAAGCTCTCCGAGACGGGAGAACAAAAACCTTGAAGGAATTGTCAATTCCATCCTTCTTGGTTTCACTGGAGCCCTTCGACAGCGATCGCACCGACTCGGCTTTTCCATTCACGGTGTACACAATTTCGACTTCTTCCACATCGGCATTGCGCGTGCCGGTTGTGAAGCTGACTGCTTCAGTCCCAGAGCGGGCTCGAAGGCACTCAAGGATGGAGGACTTGCCCGCATTGTTTGGGCCGGTAAGAACGGTCAAGCCACTACCAATCTCTCCCGTAGGTGTTGCGAACTGCAGCTTGCCTGCGGTCTTGAAGCCGCGGTAGCCGTTGATCTGTAGCTGTGTGATGGACATGTTGGTGCTTGGACGCCTAACGTTTGACATGAGCGGCCCGCGGAGGCGGCGCGGGCTCGGTCCAGAATGAAATGAAGGCCAAGCCTGCGCTTGCCGGCGCGAGTCCGCTCGATGGAAGCCCGGAGCTGCGAGCGACGCCACACACGGACCGTGAACCGGGTACTGTAGCGATTCACGCGGTGGCTGCCGGCAGCGTGGCTGACTGACCCTTTGGTGCGTCGAGCGTCAAGTTTGATTGCCTGCATGGAAGACTGGCTCTGGTCGCGATCAGCCGCACATTTTGGTGAGCTTTGCTTCCCGCTGGAGAGATTTGCATTTCCCGTGACGCGACCGGGCCGGCGCCACCGCGTGCCGGGTGCAACTTGATCTGGAGGTATGTCATGAAGACTCTGACGGTACTCGACCCACGCGCGGCATTCGTTGACGCGGGCAGCGAGCCCATGCACGTGTCGGTGGCCGGCGACGAGCCGGCGGTGTTCGGTACGGTGACGTCGCAGCTGCACGCGCTGCGCGACTGGTTGAAGTCGCAAGGCGTGCGGTCCGTGGCGATGAAGGCCACAGGCGTGTACTGGTTGCCCTTGTACGGCGTGCTCGAAGCCGCAGGCTTTGAGGTTCGCATGGTCAACGGCCGCCAGCAAAATCAAGGACTTGGCTTGTGGGCTCGTGAAGAGAACAACCGCCACAGCAGCCTGTGCTTGCTCTCGACCTTCGGCGGCGCGACGCGGCCACTCACAAGCTGCGGCAACAAGGACGGCCAGCCGGCGTGATCGCTGACCGGCGTGCAGTCGCAAAGCCCGAGCCACTTTGTGTCGGCAATGAAAACGCCCACACTGGTGACTCACGGTGCACTCGACTACCGTGTGCCCGACCAACAAGGCCTGGCCCACTACAACACGCTCAAGGCCAAGGGCGTCGACGCGTGACGGCTCTGGTACCCGGACGAAAACCACGGGGTCTTAAAACCGCGCAATTCGAAACTCTGGTGCGGCGAGTTCTTCGGCGGGCTGACGCGACACGATGCAAAAGCCGGGCGCGGAACGGCGCTTGCAGGAACTACATGGCCGGCACCGCGAAGACCGGCGCCTCGGCCAGCGCAACACGGTCGCGGCCGTGCTGCTTGGCCCGGTACAGCGCCGCATCGGTGCGCGCCAGCAGACGCGACAGATCCTCGGCCGCACCACCCCATTCGGCAATGCCGATGCTGATCGACACAGCAACGCGCGGTTGAACATCGGTCATTGGCGTGTTCGCCACCAGCCAGCGCAGGCGCTCGGCGACCGAAGCAGCTTCAGCCAGCGTTGCGCCAGGCATCAGCACCAGAAACTCTTCGCCCCCAAAACGGGCCAAGCGGTCGACCTCGCGCATGCCACTGTTTAAGAGGGTCGACAAGTGCATGAGCACTTGGTCGCCGACCCCGTGGCCGTGCTGGTCGTTGATTGCTTTGAAGTGGTCGGCATCAAGCATCATCAGCGCGAAGGCTTGGCCGTCGCGTCGGCTGCGCCGCATCTGCCCGTCGAGCGCCTCCTGCATCGCCCGCCGGTTGAGCAGGCCGGTCAGGCCGTCGCGCTGCGAGAGCTGGTGCAGTTGGGCCACCAACCGAGCCACCACCAGCACCATCAGCATCGCGTGGAAAGCGAGCGCGAGGATCACGTAGAAAAAGGCCGAGCCCACGTTGAGCGCGCTGTGCGTCGTCATCGAGGCCGCCACTGAGGCCGGGTCGAGCACGGCACGCGCGCCACGCTGCCCGTAGCCGAACGCTGCGATCAACATCGGCAACGCCAGCAGCATCGGCAACCGGCGCCGAATGAGTCCGACCAGTCGGAGCGGGCGATCCAAGCGAAGCCAATCCACGCGCGAAGCACCGCCGCTGCTCGGGAGGCGGAGGCCTTTTTCAACAACGAGTGGCGCCGTTTGGGGTGGTCGATCCGGTGTGTTGGAGGCATTCACAGGCTCCCTGCGGAAGTGCAACGCGCTGCGTGCATGCACGTGCAATGCGCGGGCGATGTCCAGGCACAACCAGGTCAGCACCAGCGAGTTAAAGCCAACCCGCAGTGCGCCGCGAGCTGGATCGAGCCCGAGCCAGGCCACGACCAGTACCGCCGCGATCAACCCCGGCTGGATCGACGGCCGAAGGTTGCGGCCAAGGAAGATCCAGACGCCGCGGCGCAGCGCCATGATCGCCAACACACCGCTCACGTTACCGGCAGCCCGAAGCAGCTCCGCACGCAAAGGCTCGCTCGGCCCCAAACCGGCCGATCTCATCGCCAGCGTCAGCAAAACGAACGACATCGCGCTCAAGCCGGCGTACGCCGCCCACTGCCAGGCCGCGCGGCGTACTTCGCCAGCCCAGACGCCGCCGATCAGCCAGACCAGCGCGAGCACGGCCTGCATTTCGGCGACCAGCGAAAAGGCGACATCGGTGGCTGACATGGTGGCGAACATGCACACCACTGTATCGCCCAACCCAGGGTGACCGCGCGACTCGCTCTTGCCCTGCCAACCCGGCTTGTCGGCGGGGTACAGGCTCCCGGCTATGCTGTGGCCTTCGCTCGCGTGCGCCCGCACGTTGGCTCGTCCACGGGCCGCCTCCATGCTCATCAATTTTTTCTTCACGCTGCGCGCCGCCAAGCTGAAGGTCTCGGTGAAGGAGTACCTCACGCTGCTCGAAGCCATCAAGGCTGGCGTGATCGATGCCGATGAAAACGACCCCAGCGGCCCCACCGTCGACAAGTTCTACTATCTCGCGCGCACGGCGCTGGTGAAAGATGAAGCCAACTTCGACAAGTTCGACCGCGCCTTCGCAGCCTATTTCAAGGGCGTGGAGCTGCTCACTGATTTCACGCGAGAGGTGCCGCTCGACTGGCTGAAGAAGAAGATGGAACTCGAACTCAGCGCCGAGGAAAAATCTCTGATCGAGAAGATGGGTTGGGACGAGTTGATGGAAACGCTTAAAAAGCGTTTCGAGGAACAGAAAGAACGCCACGAAGGTGGCAACAAGATGATCGGCACCGGCGGCACTTCGCCCTTCGGCGCTTACGGCTACAACCCACAGGGCATTCGCATCGGCCAGGAAAAAAGCCGAAACAAGAGCGCCGTGAAGGTCTGGGACCAGCGCCAGTTCAAAGACTACGACGACACGCGCGAACTCGGCACCCGCAACATCAAGGTGGCGCTGCGCCGGTTGCGCCGCTTCGCACGCGAAGGCTCTGAACAAGAACTCGACCTCGCCGACACGATCCGAAGCACCGCGGCCAACGCCGGCTGGCTCGACATCAAAATGGTGCCCGAGCGCCGCAACAAAGTGAAGGTGCTGCTGCTGATGGACGTGGGCGGCACGATGGACGAGCACGTCCACCGGGTTGAAGAGATTTTCAGCGCCGCGAAGAGCGAGTTCAAGCACCTGGAGTTCTACTACTTCCATAACTGTGTCTACGATTTCATGTGGAAGAACAACCGCCGTCGCTACAGCGAGAAGTTCGCCACGATGGACATCCTTCGCAAGTACAACCAGGACTACAAGCTGATCTTCGTCGGCGATGCCACGATGAGCCCTTACGAAATCTTGCAGCCCGGTGGCAGCGTTGAATACAACAACGAAGAAACGGGTGCGGCGTGGCTGGCGCGGCTCACGCAGGCCTTTCCCAAGTTCGCCTGGATCAACCCCGAGCCACAAGGCGTGTGGGGCTACCGGCAAAGCATCGCGGTGATCCAGCAGCTGATGAACCAGCGCATGTTTGCGCTGACGCTTTCCGGGCTGGAAGGGGCCATGCGCTTGCTTAGCAAATGACAGCTCGCAGCTGGGCGCAGGGCACGGTCGTGCTCGTGGCAGCGGCCTTGTTGGAGGGCTGCGCCAATCTGGTTTACCTCACCCCTAAGCCAGAAACCGCCAAGCCAGAGGCACCGGCCGCCACGCTAGAGCAGGCCGAGTACCGCGTAGAAGTGCAGGCGCCCGCCGCGCTGCGCGCGCTGCTCACAACCTACCTCGATCTGGCACGGTTCCAGAACGCGCCGGCGACCGAAGGCATCACAGCCGCCGAACTCGAACGCCTGGTGCGTGCGGCGCCGGCGCAAGCGCGCTCGTTGCTGGAAACGGCGGGCTATTTCAGCGCCGACGTCAGGGTCGAGCGCGGCCCGACTCAGGGCGCCGCTGTGCCGTTGGTGAGCGTGATCGTGGAACCCGGCCCGCAAGCCAGCGTGGCAGCCTTCGCGCTCGACGTGCATGGCGCGCTCGACGATGCGGCTCGCCGCGGCGACGCCGCTGCCGTGCAAGAACTCGCGACCTTGCGGCGCCAGTGGCCGCTGCAACCCGGCAACGCGTTTCGTCAGAGCACCTGGACCGACGCGAAGAACAGCACGATCGCCCAGCTGCGCTCGCGTGGGTACGCCGCAGCCTCCTGGAGCGAGACACACGCGCGAGTCGATGCGCCCGACAACAGCGTGGCGCTTGCGGTCACGATCGACAGCGGCCCGCTGTTCCTGATCGGCGAGATTCGCATCGAAGGCTTGCAGCGCTACGACGCCGAGGCGGTGCGCAAGCTCGCCACCTTCCAACCCGGCACGCCTTACACCGAAAAGACCCTGCTCGACTTTCAGGAACGCGTGCAGAAGGTCGGCCTGTTCGAAGGCGCCGCGGTCGAGCTCGATGCGAACCCCGAAACCGCCAGCGCCGCGCCGGTCCTCGTCAAGCTGAAAGAGCTGCCGCTGCAGCAGGCCACTGCCGGCGTGGGCTACAGCGCCAACACCGGCCCGCGGCTGACCTTAGAGCACACGCAGCGGCGCGTGTTTGGTAGCCGCTGGGTCGCCAAGAACAAGTTCGAACTCGGCTCCGATCTGAAATTTTGGGAGGGCGAGCTGATCTCGCACCCACTTGACGGCCTGTACCGCAATCTCGTGGCCGGTGCGGCAACGAGACTGCGTTCAGCCAACCAACTGTTGAACTCGTGGTCGGCGCGGGTTGGCCGCACGCAAGACACCCCGCGCATCGAGCGGCTCTACTTCTTCGAGCTGACGCAGGGCCGGCTCGAAGGCGAGCTGATCGGCAACAGCGCCAGCGCGGCCTGGTACAACTACCACTGGGTCTACCGCGACATCGACAGCGTGCTCTTGCCCACGCGTGGCCTCACCACATCGGCGCAGGCCGCCGCCGGCTACGCGCAAGGCAGCCAGACCCTCCTCGGCGCGACCGAGTCCGCCCGCGGACCGTTTGCGCGGCTCTACGTGCGCATGGCCTGGTACCGGCCGCTCGGCAACTCCTGGTACGCCACGCTGCGTGGCGAAGCCGGCCAGGTGTTCTCGAACAGCGTGATCGGCATTCCCGAAACCCTTTTGTTCCGCGCTGGCGGCGACGACTCGGTGCGCGGTTATGCGTACCGCACACTCGGCCCGACCACCGCCGGCGTGGTCTCGAGCGGGCGCACGCTGCTGACCGCCAGCGCAGAAATCGCACGGCCAATCTCGCCCCGATTCCCGGCGTTTTGGTGGGCAACGTTTGTCGATGCCGGAAACGCCGCCGACCGCGTCTCAGAGTTGCGCCCTGCCCTGGGCTACGGCGTGGGCGTGCGTTGGCGCAGCCCGGTGGGGCCGCTGCGCGTTGACCTTGCGTACGGACAAGAGACTCGCAAGGTGCGCGCCCACCTGAGCATTGGCATCGCGTTCTGATGATCGACACTGACGCCGCTTCGCTGCCAAAGCCGTTGCCAGCCCAATCCCTCAAAAAGCCGCGGCGCGGGCTGCGCTGGTTTCTTGCAAGCGCGGCCATGGTGGTGGTGCTGCTGGTCATGGCCGGCGCGGGCATCGGCTGGGCGCTGCACAGCCAAGCCGGCAGCGACTGGCTGCTGACGCTGCTGCCGGGGGTGCAGGTCGAAGCACCGAAGGGCTCGCTGCTCGGCGACTTCGAGGCGCGCCGCGTGCAGATCACATTGCCAAGTGGCAACGGCAGCGTCACGCTCACCGGGCTTGGTTGGCGCGGCTTGTCGGTGAGCCGCGGCGATGCTGGCCGCTGGCTGCGAGTGGTGGTCGACGATCTGCACGCCAGCCGTGTCGACGTGGTGATGGCGCCGAGCACCAGCGGCGAGCCACTGCGCCAACCAGCCGACCTGAGGCTGCCGTTCGAACTCGACGTGCGCGCCTTGCGGGTCGACACACTGCACTTGAGCACGCTCGGCGACAAGCCGCTGGAACAATTGCAGGCCCGCCTTCGACTCGGTGCCGGCGGCGGCGCCGAGCACCACATCGAGCAACTCAGCCTGGGCTGGGACAGGCTTCAAGCGCGCGGTACAGCCCGCATCGCCAGCGCTGCACCCATGCAGCTCGACGCAGCCCTCGGCTTCGCGCAAAGCGAGTTCGGCACCCTTCCCGCATGGAGCGCCAGCGTGTCACTCAACGGGCCGCTGGCGGCGCCGGTCCTGCTGGCTGTGGTGAGCACGAAGCCTGCACCGAAACAAGCCACGCAGTCGCTCAACGCACGCGCCGTGCTGCGGCCATTCGCCGCCTGGCCGCTCGGCGACCTGCAAGCCAGCACGCAGGCACTCGACTTGTCAGCCTTCAGCAGCGCAGCACCCGCCACCAGCCTGAGTGGGCGGGCGGTGGCAAGCAGCAGCGGGCTTGATCAACCGGCCTCGGTCAACATCGAGATGAACAACGCAGCGGCTGGCCTCTGGAACGAACGGCGCTTGCCGCTGCGCCGCCTGACGCTCGAACTCGGCGGCCGGCCCGACAAACCAGCCGAACTGGAACTGCGCCGCTTCGAGGCCGAGCTTGGTTCCGCATCGCAAACCGCGGGGAGCATCACCGCCAGCGGGCAGTGGAGCCGCGAGCGCTGGAACCTGGCTGCCACGCTCGATGCCTTGCAGCCGGCGCTGCTCGATGCACGCGCGGCCACGATGCAACTCGCGGGCCCGATCAAGGCCTCGGGCACCAGTGCGGCCGGCGTCGACATCGTCGCCAACCTGCAAGGCCAGCTGACCGACCGCGCTCCGGCGCGTTCGGTGCAGATCAAGCTCGACACGAGCCTGAGCGCACGACGCATCGAAGTGCGCGAAGTCCAGGTGCTCGCGGGCGCTGCGCGGGCGTCGCTTGCCGGCCTCTTCACCCAATCGGCGCCAGAGGGTCCAAATGCACCCGATGCACCGTGGCGCGCCAAGGGCCAGGCCGCGCTGGTCGATTTCGACCCTGCGCTGTGGTGGCCGGGCACCGAAGATTCAGCCTGGCGCAAGGCCGCCAACCGACTCAACGGCAAAGGCACGTTCGACCTCACCGTACCTGCCGCGGCCGGCGCGATGCCGGTGGCCGAGCTGCTGGCGGGGCTGCGCGGCGAGGCGCTCGCCACGCTTGGCAACAGCGTGCTCGTCGGTGTGCCGCTGGCAGGCGAACTGGCGCTGCGCAGCACTGTCGGAAACCAGGCCGTGCCGCTGCTGAAGCTCGACGCGGCAGGCAACACCGTGCGCATTGAAGGCCACCTTGGCACCACGGGCGACGGCGCGAGCGACCGCTGGGAGGTGGCGCTCGAAGGTACCGCATTGAACCGCTTGGTGCCGCTGTTGAAGCTGCTGCGACCTGCTGCTGCCGACAACACGCTGGCAGGAAGCATGACTGCCAGCGCGCGCCTGAACGGCCGCTGGCCAACGATGACGAGCGAGGGCCAGCTCGACGCGAGCGGCCTGCGTTTCGGCACGGCCAGCCTGCAGCGCGCGCAAGCGAAGTGGCGGCTCGGCAGTTCGGCCGATGCGCCGGCCGAGCTGCAAGCCACGCTGACCGAAGCAGCGCTCACCCAAGGGGCACCGGCCTCGGCCAACCGCTCATCAGGCACCTTGGCTGGTGGGCCGTCGCTCAGCTTGGTGCAAGTGCAGCTCAAGGGCACTGCACGCGCGCACACGGTGGAGTTGCGCGCCGAATCAAAAGCGCTGCCCCCGGCCTGGACCGACACATTCCATGTGCCAGCCGGGGCACCATCGGCACCATCGGCACCATCGGGCGCAGCGCGAACGGTGGGGTTGCTGCAGGCCCAGGGCGGCATCTTCGAACAAGGCGGCAACCCGTTCGCCGGCTGGCGCGGCACCGTGCAGCAGATCGAGCTGCGGGGCCTTGAAGCCGCCCCGCTGCTGCGAACCCGCGATGTCGGCGTCGAGCTGCAATGGGCAGAACGGCCGATGCGCGCAACCGTGCAACCGGGCCGCGCCGAGGTGCTAGGCGGCGTGCTGCGTTGGAGCCGCGTAGGCTGGCGCGCGGCCAACGGCCCGGGCGCATTCGCGCAGATCGAAGCCAGCGCGCAGATCGAACCGCTGCGCGTGGCGCCCTTGCTCGCGCGCCTGCAACCCGACTTCGGTTGGGGCGGCGATCTCGCCGTGGGTGGCACGATCGAGCTGCGCAGCGCACCCGACTTTCGCGCCGACATCGTGCTCGAGCGCAGCACCGGCGACCTGACCGTGACCGACGAAATCAGCACGCAGGCCCTTGGCCTCACCGACCTGCGGCTGGCGTTGAACGCGCGCGACGGCGTCTGGTCGTTCACGCAAGCGCTCGCCGGCAAGACGGTTGGCGTGGCCGCCGGCGCGCTTGTGGCGCGCACTTCGCCACAAGCCAACTGGCCGCCCGCCAACACACCGATAGAAGGCGTACTCGAACTTCAGGTCGCGAGCCTGGGCACCTGGGGTACGTGGGTGCCGCCGGGTTGGCGCATTGACGGCGCGCTGCGCACCAGCGCGAGCATCGGCGGGCGCTTGGACGCGCCGGAGTACACCGGCGAAATGCGCGGTACCGGTTTGTCGGTGCGCAATTTTTTGCAAGGCGTGAACCTGAGCGATGGTGACGTGCTGATCGCGTTGCAAGGCACCAGCGCGCGCATAGAGCGTTTCACCGCCAAGGGCGGCGCCGGCAGTGTGAAGCTCGAAGGCAACGCGAGCCTGGGCGAAGCACCGAAAGCGCTGCTCAAACTCAGTGCCGACAAGTTTCAGCTGCTCGGGCGCGTTGACCGGCGCATCATCGCCAGTGGCCACGCAACGATGCAACTCGACAGCAAGACGCTCTCGCTCGACGGCTCGTTCGGCGTTGATGAAGGCTCGATTGATTTCACCCGCAGCGAAGCGCCGGCACTTTCGTCAGACGTCGACGTGGTGCGCGCGCGCGGCGTGGCCTCACCGGCCGCCGCAGCGTCGGCGGCTGCAGCCCCCAACGCTCCCGCCGCGACCGCACCAACGAGCCGCGACGTAGCGCTTGACCTGCGCGTGAACCTGGGCGAGAACCTGCGCATTCGCGGTCGCGGTCTCGACACCGGGCTGCGCGGCGAACTGCGCATCACCTCGCCGAATGGCCGCCTGAGCGTGAACGGCAGCGTGCGCGCGGCCGAAGGCACCTACGCCGCTTACGGGCAGAAGCTCGCGATCGACCGCGGCCTCATCGCATTCAACGGGCCGGTCGACAACCCGCGGCTCGACATCGAAGCGACCCGGCCAAACCTGGACGTGCGGGTCGGCGTGGCCGTGACCGGAAGCGCCGTCTCGCCGCGGATTCGTTTGTTCTCTGAGCCCGAGCTGTCTGAAATCGACAAGCTCAGTTGGCTCGTGATGGGCCGCGCCGCCGACGGCCTTGGCCGCACCGACACCGCGCTGCTGCAACGTGCCGCACTCGCGCTGCTGGCCGGCGAACGCGAGAGCGTGACCGACCAATTTACCAAGGCACTCGGGCTCGACGAAATCTCCCTGCGCCAGAGCGACGGCGAAGTGCGCGAGACCGTCATCTCGCTCGGCAAGCAACTGTCGCGCAACTGGTACGTGGGCTACGAGCGCGGCCTCAACGCCACCACGGGCAGCTGGCAGCTGATCTACCGCGTGGCCCAGCGCTTCACGCTGCGCGCGCAGTCGGGTCTGGACAATTCGCTTGACTTGATCTGGACCTGGCGCTGGCAGTGAGTGCGGCGGGCCCGACATCCGAGCAGCATCCGAGCCGAGTTGATGCCTGCGCATGCCAAAATCCGCCCGCTCTCGCCGTAGTTCAATGGATAGAACGGCCGCCTCCTAAGCGATTCGGATGGCGGGAGGACACGGCTCAGCCGTTGATCTAGAAGGACTTTGATCCCTCCCAGTCCCATCTTGTCCCGTCTAATCCAGCGCTGTCATGTCCCAAATTTGTCCCGGCTACTTGCCAAGCTGCTCACTGTTTCGCACCCGCAATGGCCGCTGTTAACATCCCGCTTCCTCCCCGTAGTTCAATGGATAGAACGAGCGCCTCCTTTCAATGGGCAGACGGACGCGAAAGCACCGTCTGAATGGAGTCAAAGTCGGTGAACCCTCTGGAACAGTTCCGTGGCAACGCCGAGCCAAGCCCATCACTGGGAAGGTGTAGAGACTAGACGGCTCCTGCCTACCGACCCCAGGTCAATGGCAAAGGCATAGTCCAGACCACGAACGTGCAATGCGGCGGCCAAAGCCGAAGTGGTACGAAGCGCTAGATACAGGTTCGATTCCTGTCGGGGGGACCACGTAGCTACGAGCGATCTCATGCCCAATCTGATGGGCGACTTCATTCACGGCTTCGCACGCGACCTTCGTCTTCGGCAATCACACCGAGCGTTGTGTTGAAGTGAAATGCATGTTGCGTTGTTGTGGGAACTCAACATAGCCGACAGAGGTGATTTGCCGGCGAGAAAACCTCCTCGCTCCTCACTGTTCGAGTCGTGCATGGTGGCAAACTTCGGTCATGAAATTAGTCGGATGGATTCGCTACGGCGACAAGGCCGCTTGCGGCTCTATGGTGGCCGAAGGCTCGATGGTCGACATAAGCCACGGGCGGGGCTACAGCTTCGTCACCGCGCGAATGGCGTGCAGGAAGGGCTGCGTCATTGCGCAAGGCTACCCTACGGCGACGCTCTCCAACGGTCGTGCCCGAGTGCTGCATGGCTTTCTGACGAGTAGCGGTTGTCCGTTGATTTCGACCCTGAACGACATTGACGGGGTGGGGTTCAGCAACTTGAGTGAAGTACCCGTCAAGTTTTTCAAGAACACGGCGGGTCAGTGGACGGGCATCACTGCTGCCGCGCTCGCCTCGGGCGCGGTGACAGCCGCCGAAGACGACGGCGACTATGACGAACAGGCGCAGCTAGGCATGAACATCACCGAAGGCACGCCTTACTTTATCGAAACCACGGACGGGCGCACGTTCGCTGGCAGAGTCGGCGCGGATGGCTTACCTCCACGTATCGAAACCTACGGCGACGATGAATACAACATCGTGTGGGCTGACGAAGCCCTCGCAAAAATAACGAAGGGTGAGGCATGACCGAAGCCCTCGTGCAGTCAGCCAAGATTCGCACCAACACCACGAAAGGGTCGGTGTGCAAGGTGAATGCGCAAGCTGTGAAGTTCGCAGACTTGTGGGCGGCGTACCCAAGTTCAGACCCCTGCGATGCAAAAGACAAGGACGGCACCAAGCTGTTCAAAAATCAGTGCGCCATCCGTGTCAGTTACGCCCTTAAAAAGGTAGGTGTGACCTTCACCTCTTACCCTTCGAAACGCACATGCTGGGTACATCCGAACGAAGCCCACTGCCTTGCGGCAGCCGAGCTTGCGGATTGGTTAGAGCTACAACCGTTCGTCGGCTGTCGAAAATCCGAAATCATCACAAGCGAAGCGTATCGAGACAAGATTTTGGGGCGCACAGGCATCGTGTGCTTTGAGAACTACTACGCGCCCTCGGAGGGCTCGGGCGGAGACCATATCGACCTTTGGAACGGTAGCAGGATGACCGACCTGTCATCTGGTTTGCGCACACGCTTCGGCTTTGTCATCCCCTTTGGTGTCTGGTCTGACCTTCGCAAGGCAGAGAAGATTCGCTTTTTCCCGATTGCATAGCGAATGAAAACCATTGGGTATTGCATTCTTGGGTTAGTGCTAGCCAGCCTGCTTGCATGGGCAGGATTGCTCGGCTGGGCGGCAACTAACCTCAATCCCAGCGATAGCTTGTGGGATCGAAATCCGCAGGCAGCAAACGGCTTCGCCGTTGTGTGGTTTCTGCTGGCGATGGTCGGGGGCGCTGTCGGAGTCTGGCTCGCAAGACGCAAAAAGTGAAACGGGCGCTCCTGAGGCCTGCGTTCCAAGCCGCACAAGTGGTTGATCGGCCAGACAGGGGAGATAGCCATGTTGGGGCGGCGTCACTGTCCGCCAGCCGCCAGTGACGATGGCGGCATTTCAGGAGTTGACTTCCGGCGCAGTTTTATTTTTGGAAACGGACATTAAAGTACGAACCTGGGGATCCACTTTATAAGGGGAAAAGCCATGAAACCTTTTCGCCCTTTTCACTAGATTGCGCAGTGCAAAAGAGGTCCCTAAGTTATCGGCATATCAGCCCACAGCCACTCCACAAACATGGCCGATCAACAGTCGAGCGTTGTAGATTGCACAACGACTTCGTGATCTGATTTTGGGGTGACAACACAAGCAACGGGATCAGACCGGGAGAACAACATGGCAACTGCTGCACGTCAGTATGAGCGGCGCGACGGGATATCTCTGGCGAGACTTCATCTCGACCCTGAGAACCCTCGACACGATCCGATCAAGGACGAAGACAAGATCATTGGTCACTTGATGCGGACTGAGAAGGTGCAGGCGCTGGCGAGGAGCATCGTAGCGAACGGTGGGATCAGCCCACTCGATGCAATTGGCGTCGTCGAGATGGCGGACAACCCAGGGCACTTCATTGTTGCCGAGGGCAATCGACGCACTTGCGCCCTAAAGGTCTTGAACGATTCAAAGAAGGCACCTTCCACGACGGCTCAAAAATACTTTCAATCATTGGCTCAGAGAGCCAGCATGCCGCAGGAGTTCTCGGTAGTCGTGTTCCGAGACAAGGAGGCCGCGCGGCCCTGGATGGAACTGCGGCACCTGGGCCCGCAAGATGGCGCGGGAACGAAGTCTTGGAATACCGCTCAGAAGACTCGCTTTACCCGTGGCGCCTCGCCGGACACGCTTGCCCTGGCAGTGTTAGATCGAGCCGAAGCGGCTGGGTGAATCGACGCTGAAACCAGGAAGAAGATCGGCATCACGACGCTGACGCGGTATCTCGGAAATCCTGTGGTGCGGACCGCGCTCGGCATCGGAGAACGTGGCAGCTTGACGTTCACGCACGAGCCGGCAGAGGTCGATGTCGCACTCAAGAAGTTCGTCACCGACGCCACCCCACGCAAGGACGGTACCGAGGCGCCGGTCAACTCGCGAACCAAAGCACCCGATTGGAAAGCCTACGGACGCCAACTGCACACGGAGGGCTTCTCACCCACAACCGCGCTGCCGGGGCCTGTTGTTCCGTCGGCGCCCACCAAGACCGCAAGGTCAAGACCGCGTGGCCCCCGGCATCCCGACAAGCGTCCAAACGTGATGCCGTCGGACTTCGTGGTCAAGTACAGGGATCCCGCACTCCAACGGCTGGTCACCGAGCTCAAGAACATCAGACCCGACGATGGGTTTCCGTTCGCAGCGAACTACCTGCTTCGTGCCGTCCTTGAGCGCATCATGGTCCTTTACGCGAAGACGACTGGTGTCTGGAAGCAGAGCCTGGATGACAGAGCGCTTACTCGTGAATGCAACGCCGCGCTGGAAGCCGCTGGCGTCAGTTCTCATGAGCTGAAGAACCTGCGGGTCGCGTTCTCCAACGACGACTCACCCCTGAGTCTCCAGACGCTCGGTGCTGCGGTGCACGCTGCTCATTTGCCGACACGAAAGGGGTTGATTGCTGTATGGGACAACTGGGCGCCGGCGGTGCGTCACATGCTTGATCGGCTATAGAGTTTTCAGGGCTGGCCAAAATGATGCAATTTCGATAACCTCAGCTCATGCCTACGACAGAGACACCACTGCGTTACCCCGGCGGAAAAACGCAGCTTGCACCATTCGTAATCGACCTGCTCAGGGCGAACCAACTACTTGGCGGCGTCTATGCCGAGCCCTTCGCGGGCGGAGCCGGTCTGGCTTGGCGTCTCCTTTTAGCAGGCCACGCTTCTGAGGTTTGGCTCAACGATTGACCTTGCCCCTGGAATCCGTACCCCATAACCGAGTCACGAATTGACTTGCCTTGGTTGATTGGCAAGCCAGTCTTGCTCGAACTTCATCGGGCTGACGTATGCCAGCGTCGAGTGCAACCGGGCCCGGTTGTACCA
>JBBRPV010000094.1:0-14986 GCA_038227445.1 Burkholderiales bacterium
CTGCTCAAAATGCTCCGGAAAGTTCGCCATGTTGAAAACTCCTCGCTGGGTTGCACTGACTCACGCCTCAGAATCGAGCGCGTGTATCGGCACCATACGAGACCGGTGATGGGCTTGCTCCGCGTAGCGGCTTCGTCCAACCCACATGACTGTTTCGCCTTCGCGGACGCCAATGATCCGTTTGCCCTACCTGCTTGCAGCATTGCTATTTTTCTTGTTGCTCGGCACCAGTTCGGCGGTGCGCGCCGATGCCTTGAGCGACGTGCGTGCCCTGCATTACTCCGGCCAGTCGGCTGCGGCCATCGGGCGTGCCGACGAGTTTCTGGCGATCACTCCCAACGACCCGCCAATGCGCTTCCTGAAGGGAGTGATGTTGGCCGACGCGAAGCGCGACGCCGAGGCCATTGAGCTGTTCCAAAAACTAACCGAAGACTACCCCGACCTCGCCGAACCCTACAACAACCTCGCCGCGATCTACGCATCCGCTGGCGACTACATCAAAGCCCGCGCGGCGCTCGAGCAAGCCCTGCGCACCAACCCCGGCTACTCAACGGCGCACGAGAATCTCGGCGACGTTTATGCAGCGTTGGCCAGCCGGTCTTATGCACGGGCACTGCAGCTCGAACCGCGAAATGTAAGCGTGCCGCCGAAACTTGCGTCGGTGCGCGAACTGTTCAAGAGCAAACCGCGCGTCGCACAGGGCGCCGACACCCGGGCACCCTGAACCCAAACAACCCCATCCCAAGGAGACACCGCATGACATACCCCCGTTCCCGCTGGATCCGCTTCTCGTTGCTGGCAATCGCACTCGGCGCAAGCAACTCTTCCTTCGCGCAGAAGGTCAAGCTCGCCACGTCGGTTGGAGACATCGTGATTGAGCTCGACGCCGCCAAGGCGCCGAAGTCGGTCGAAAATTTCCTGCAATACGTGAAGGCCGGACACTACAGCGGAACGATTTTCCACCGCGTCATACCGAACTTCATGATCCAGGGCGGCGGCATGACCGCCGACATGAAAGAGAAAACCACCCGCGCGCCGATCCCGCTCGAAAGCAAGAACGGCCTGAACAACGAACGCGGCACGGTCGCGATGGCACGTACCAACGACCCGAATTCAGCCACTTCGCAGTTCTTCATAAACGTGAAGGACAACGGCTTTTTGGACGCCGCGAACTCACGCGACGGAAACGGTTACGCCGTTTTCGGCAAGGTTGTCTCGGGCATGGACGTGGTCGACAAGATCCGCGTCGTGCCAACTTCCAGCAAGGGCGCGAACGGTGACGTACCGGTTGAGCCCGTCATCATCAAATCCGCCACTTTGGAAAAATGAAAATGGGCATCCAGGTAGAACTCGAAACCAGCAAGGGCAAGATTCGCATTGAACTTGACGATGCCAAGGCGCCGATCTCGTCGAAGAATTTCCTTGAATACGTCGACGCCGGCCACTACAACGGCACGGTGTTCCACCGGGTGATTCCCGGGTTCATGGTTCAAGGCGGCGGCTTCGAACCCGGCATGAAGCAGAAGTCAACTAAAGCGACAATTACAAATGAGGCCAAGAACGGCCTGAAGAACGACCACTACACGCTGGCCATGGCGCGTACCTCAGCACCACACTCGGCGAGCTCGCAGTTCTTCATCAATGTGACCAACAACAACTTCCTTAACTTCACCGCCGAAACGGCCTCGGGCTGGGGATATGCCGTGTTCGCGAAGGTGGTGTCGGGCAACGATGTGGTCGACGCGATAGAGAAAGTCAAGACCGGCAGCAAGGGCGGCCATGGCGATGTGCCGCTCGAAGACGTGATGATCATTCGCGCTTCGCGCGTCTGATTCGAAGAAGGGTGTCGGTGACCTCGTCCGCCCTGCCCGCCTTCGGTGCTTTCAACGCGCCGAGCGACTGGCAGGAGATCGATTTCATCAGCGACCTTCACCTTGCCGCCGACACCCCGCATGGGTTCGACGCCTGGGCCTCTTACATGCGCGCAACGCGTGCCGACGCGGTGTTCATCCTCGGTGACCTGTTTGAAGCGTGGGTCGGAGACGACTCGCGCCACGAGGGTTTCGAGGAACGATGCGCCGCGGTTCTGCGCGAGACAACCGAGGCACGAAGCGTCGCCTTCATGGTGGGCAATCGTGACTTTCTGGTCGGAGCGGAAATGCTCTTGGACTGCAATGTGACGGCTCTGTCCGATCCAACCGTGGTGACGGCGTTTGGCGATCGGCTGCTGCTCACGCACGGCGACGCGTTGTGCCTTGCCGACACCGACTACCAGAAGTTTCGCGTCATGGTGCGCAGTGCTGCGTGGCAGGCCTCGGTGTTGGCGCACCCGCTGGCCAAGCGTCGCGTGCTCGCACGCGAAGCGCGACACGGGAGCGAGCGCCGCCACGCGGTGATGATGGAGCCTGAACGGCTTGATCTCGACCTGACCGCGAGCGTCGAATGGATGCAGGGTGCTCGCGCACAGGTTCTCGTTCACGGCCACACACATCGGCCTGCAGACGAGTTGCTGGAACCCGGCTACACACGCCACGTTCTCAGCGACTGGGAACTCGATCAGTCGACCACGCCGCGCGCCGAAGTGCTGCGTTGGAGCCGCGACGGCCTGCGCCGTATTGCCCCTCAAGACGCGGGCTGATCTTGGCCGGCTGGTTCAAACGCTGGCGTGAGGCGAGAACGCTGAGGCTGCGGGCCATTCCGGATGAGCTTTGGCAACTTGCACTCGCCCGCTTCCCCTTCCTGAACTGGCGCAGCGCAGCTGAAATGGCACGGCTGCGCGACATGGCCACTTTGTTCCTCGGCGAGAAAGAATTTACCGGCGTGCGGGGCTTCGCCGTAGATGACCTCATGGCCGTGTGCATAGCGGCTCAGGCCTGCCTGCCGGCCCTCAACCTCGGCTTGGGCTGGTACGAGGGTTTCGTGGGCATCGTGGTGTATGCCGACGTGGTCGTGGCGCACCGTGAGATCGTCGACGACAACGGCCTCGTGCACACCTACGAAGAAGAACTGTCCGGCGAGGCCATGCACGGCGGGCCCGTGGTGCTGTCTTGGCGCGATGTTGAAGACGCTGGCGAGTCGGGGGGGGAAGGCTACAACGTGGTGATCCACGAGTTCGTGCATGTGATGGACATGCGTGATGGCCTGGCAGACGGTGTACCCGCCCTGCCCAACCGTTCCACGCGCGACGCGTGGGTGGCTGTCATGGGCCGGGAATACGACGACTTTTGCGAGCGCGTCGATGCCGATGAACATACCCTCCTCGACCCGTATGCCGCCGAAGCGCCAGAAGAGTTCTTTGCGGTGGCCTCGGAGGCCTTCTTCGTGGCGCCTCGCGACTTCAAGGCCGAGCACCCAGCGCTTTACGCGCTGCTGAGTGGGTTCTTCCAGCAAGACCCGGCCGCCCTGCAGCCCCACTTAAAAGGGGCCCGGTAGGGCCCCTTTGGGGATCAGCTTCGGCCCACAGACAACGTCACGCCGTTGCAGGCTCCGCCTTCGGTTTGTCGCTCTTCTTGTAAGGCTGAATGTCGAGCAGCGGTTTGCCGTCTGCGTCCACGTCGACCGTAAGGCGACCGCCATCGACCAGGCGGCCGAAGAGCAACTCGTCGGCCAGCGCCCGGCGGATCGTGTCTTGGATCAAACGTTGCATCGGCCGCGCGCCCATCAGAGGGTCGAAACCTTTCTTCGCCAGCTGCTTGCGCAACGTGTCGGTGAAGGTGACCTCGACCTTCTTCTCGGCGAGCTGGCTTTCCAGCTGGAGCAAAAACTTATCGACCACGCGCAAAATTATCTCTTCGTCGAGCGCCTTGAAGCTCACGGTCGCATCGAGGCGGTTGCGGAACTCCGGCGTGAACAAGCGCTTGATGTCAGCCATCTCATCGCCCTGCTCGCGCGCATTCGTGAAACCGATCATCGCCTTGTTCATCGTTTCGGCGCCGGCGTTGGTCGTCATGATGATGATGACGCTGCGGAAGTCGGCCTTGCGCCCATTGTTGTCGGTCAGCGTGCCGTGATCCATGACCTGCAGCAGCACGTTGAATACGTCGGGGTGCGCCTTCTCGATCTCGTCCAGCAGCAGCACGGCATGCGGCTTCTTCGAGACCGCCTCGGTCAACAACCCGCCCTGGTCAAAGCCCACATAGCCCGGCGGCGCGCCGATCAGGCGGCTCACCGCATGGCGCTCCATGTATTCGCTCATGTCGAAGCGAATCAGCTCGACGCCCAGGATGTACGCGAGCTGTTTCGCCACTTCGGTCTTCCCAACGCCGGTCGGGCCGCTAAAAAGGAACGAGCCGATAGGCTTATCGGGACGGCCCAGGCCGGATCGCGCCATCTTGATCGCCGCAGCGATCGCTTCCACGGCGGGTTCCTGGCCGAAGACCACGCTATTGAGATCCCGGTCGAGCGTTTTCAACTTCGAGCGGTCGTCGTTCGATACGCTGGCTGGCGGAATGCGCGCGATCTTCGCAACGATGTCTTCGACCTCGGCACGCGTGATGGTCTTCTTCTGCTTGCTCTTGGGCAATATGCGCTGTGCGGCGCCCGCTTCGTCGATCACGTCAATTGCCTTGTCGGGCAGGTGTCGGTCATTGATGAACTTGGCCGACAACTCCGCTGCTGCCTGGAGAGCCCCCAGCGCGTACTTGACGCTGTGATGCTCCTCGAAGCGCGACTTCAGGCCCTTTAGGATCTCGACCGTCTGCTCTACCGAAGGCTCGACCACGTCCACCTTCTGGAAACGACGCGACAACGCTGCGTCTTTTTCGAAGATGCCACGGTATTCGGTGAAGGTGGTCGCGCCGATGCATTTCATGGCGCCGGAGCTGAGCGCAGGCTTGAGCAAGTTGCTCGCGTCGAGGGTGCCGCCAGACGCCGCGCCGGCGCCTATCAGCGTATGAATCTCGTCGATAAACAGGATCGCGTTCGGCTGGTCTTTCAGGTGCTTGAGCACGCCCTTCAGGCGCTGCTCGAAGTCGCCACGATATTTGGTACCCGCCAGCAGCGCACCCATGTCAAGCGAGTACACGACCGACCCCACGAGCACTTCCGGCACTTCGTCTTGCGTAATTCGCCACGCGAGGCCCTCGGCAATGGCGGTCTTGCCGACGCCGGCTTCGCCGACCAGCAGGGGGTTATTTTTGCGCCGACGGCAGAGGATTTGGATCACGCGCTCGACCTCGTGCTCGCGGCCGATCAGGGGGTCGATCTTGCCTTCGCGGGCGAGCTGATTCAAGTTCTGGGTGAACTGGTCCAGCGGCGAGCCCTTGCCTTCACCTTCTTCCTTCTCGCTTTCTCCACCGGCGCTGCCTTCGCTCGGCTTCGACGAAGGTTCAGGCGGGTCACTCTTTTTGATGCCGTGGGCGATGAAGTTCACCACGTCGAGGCGGGTCACGCCCTGCTGGTGCAAGTAGTACACGGCGTGCGAATCCTTCTCCCCGAAGATCGCGACCAGCACATTCGCACCGGTAACTTCCTTCTTGCCGCTGCCGGTGGACTGCACGTGCATGATCGCGCGCTGAATCACGCGCTGGAAGCCCAGCGTCGGTTGAGTGTCGACTTCGTCGGAGCCGCCAACCGTTGGCGTGTTCTCCTTGATGAATCCGACCAGGCTCTTGCGCAGGTCGTCGCCATTGGCCGAGCACGCTCGAAGCACCTCGGCAGCTGACGGGTTGTCCAGCAGCGCCATCAGCAGGTGCTCGACCGTAATGAATTCGTGGCGTTGTTGGCGCGCCTCGACGAACGCCATGTGCAGACTTACCTCAAGCTCTTGCGCAATCATGCGGCCTCCATAATGCATTGCAACGGGTGACCACCGCGACGTGCGGCAGCCAAGACCAATTCGACCTTCGTCGCTGCCACGTCTTTCGAGTAGACGCCACAAACGCCCCGCCCGTCATGGTGAATCTTCAACATGATTTGGGTCGCAGTTTCGAGATCGCGTTTGAAATATTCCTGCAGCACCATCACCACGAACTCCATCGGTGTGTAGTCGTCATTGAGCAGCACCACCTGATACATGCGGGGCGGCTCAGTCTTCTGGGTTTGGCGCTCGACGACAACTGCGCCCTGCCCGTCATCGGGCCGGGGCTGAACCACCGGTGACTCGACGGGAACGGGTTTGTCTGTGGGCATGGATTCATTCTATCGAGTTGACGCTTAAACGATTCGACCCCCTGCATATTGCACCTGCTGCCGAGTCCACAAGGGCAGAAATGCTGGGCAGGTCGCGTGCATATTCGACACCCGTGGGCTGCGCGTGCATGATTTTTGACAGTGGCATTCACGCGCCGCGAAAAAACCCTTTGCGACGAGGCGTCGCGGCCCCTCGTGGCGCTTCGCCAGGACCGCCGCGAAAGCCGCCGATGCCGCGGGTTTGCTCGACGCCCTGAGGGTCGTCTTTTTTTAGGAGCTATGGCGAATGCGAGCGGCCTGACCGCCTTACGGAACGCCTGCATAGCTGCCAGGGTTGGTTTTGAGCGAGCCTGTTCGGGCGGTGGCGTGTCTGCGGCGGAGCAGCTTTAGCACTGGCATGCGGTGCGCTTTGCGCATCGTCGACCGCAACGGTTCGATTTTTTGGGCCTCGCACGCCTACACGCGCGATGCGTTGAAGCAGCTGGCTGGCCTGCTCGCCGCACACGTCGGCCGACTAAGGCGTCTCGGTATTCTTGATGGTCAGCGGTTTACCCGCATCGTTCTGCGCCTTGCGCTGGGTAGGCTTGGCTTCAAACAATTGCTGCTTGGCCAGATTGCGCCCGGTCGCGGGCTGGTCGGTGTTGACCTCGGCTTGCGCGGGTGCCTCAAAACGATCGTCGCGTCAGCCAATCTCGCCGATCAAATGCGTTCCCCGTTTGACTACGGTCAGATCGGCGCAGCTTGATGCTCTGTCGAAAAAAACGCCCGGAGGTTGTGAGCCGCCGGGCGCTGATGAGTTTCTGGCGTTTCGGATCGACCCGCAAGCGCGGCCAAACCGCCTTACTGGCGCCCGGCCGGGCAACGCGTCCGACTGGCGGACGCGTCGGGTCAGCCGTGCTTGGCGTCGAAGAACTGCTCGTCTTCTGTCGAACCTTTCAGGGCGGCAGTCGACGCGTCGCGCTCGATCGTGGTGGTCACAGCGTCAAAGTAACCCGTGCCCACTTCGCGCTGGTGCTTCACTGCGGTGAAGCCCCGCTCGGCAGCCGCGAACTCGGCCTCCTGCAGTTCGACGAACGCTGTCATGTTGTTGCGCGCGTAGCCGTGGGCGAGGTTGAACATGGAGTAGTTCAGACTGTGGAAGCCGGCCAGCGTGATGAACTGGAACTTGTAGCCCATGGCGCCGAGCTCGCGCTGGAACTTGGCAATGGTCGCGTCGTCGAGGTTCTTCTTCCAGTTGAACGACGGCGAACAGTTGTAGGCCAGTAACTTGCCTGGGAACTTGGCGTGGATGGCATCAGCGAAACGCTTGGCATAGGCCAGGTCGGGCTTGCCGGTCTCGCACCACACCATGTCGGCCACTTCGGCGTAAGCAAGGCCGCGCGAAATTGCCTGCTCAAGACCCGCCTTGCAGCGGTAGAAACCTTCGACAGTGCGCTCGCCGGTGAGGAACGCCTTGTCGTTGTCGTCGATGTCGCTCGTGACGAGGTCGGCAGCTTCGGCATCGGTGCGCGCAATCACGAGCGTGGGCACTCCCATCACGTCGGCAGCCAGCCGTGCGGCGGTTAGCTTGGCGACGGCTTCACGCGTGGGTACGAGCACTTTGCCGCCCATGTGGCCGCACTTCTTCACCGATGCGAGCTGGTCTTCGAAGTGCACGCCGGCAGCACCGGCGTCGATCATTGACTTCATCAACTCAAAGGCGTTGAGCACGCCCCCGAAACCGGCTTCGGCATCGGCCACGATTGGCGCGAAGAAGTCGACGTCGTTCTTGCCTTCCGACCACTGGATCTGGTCGGCCCGGGTGAAGGTGTTGTTGATGCGTCTGACCACAACGGGTACCGAGTTCGCCGGGTACAGCGACTGGTCGGGGTACATCTCGCCAGCCGAGTTGGCGTCACCCGCCACCTGCCAGCCCGAAAGGTAGATCGCCTTGAGCCCCGCCTTAACCTGCTGCATCGCTTGGTTGCCGGTGAGCGCGCCCAGCGTATTAACGAACGGCTCAGTGTTGACGAGGTTCCATAGTTTTTCCGAACCGCGGCGGGCGAGCGTGTGCTCGACCACCAGCGACCCACGCAGGCGCACGACGTCGGCGGCCGTGTAGTTGCGCTGAACGCCTTTCCAGCGCGGATTTGTAGCCCAGTCTTTTTCTAAGGCTGCAATTTGCTCGTCGCGAGAGTGTTGGGTCATGGAAAGCTCCGTGGGTTGGTGAACAAAATCGGAAGTCGATCGCGCAAGCTTAGCCGTCATCACGGCGTTTGGAAAGACTTGTATCTTATATAAGACTAACTTTTTACATCAATAAAAACAACAACTTAGCAAATTGATCTCACAATACAAAACACATTTCGCGATAGCGGAATGAAATGCGGCGGTGCAACAAACTTTATCTCACGTTACGACTTCGTGCCACTGCCGGACGAAATCGCGATCAACGTCGCAGCGCCTGCTACCTTGAGCGCGGGTGGGCTGCTTCTATGATGGTGGCGTCTGGCTCTTTGTCGCTGACCACACACGATGACGAACTTTGCATTCCTCTCGAACAACGGGTTCCTGAAAGCGCCCGCGCTCACACCGAACACTCGCTTCGGCGTGGCCGGAGTCGCCTGGGATGGCGCTGTCACGAACCGGCCCGGCGCGCGTTTCGGCCCGCGAGCGATCCGTGAAGCCAGCCACATGCTGTGCGACGCGATTCACCCCCTCTTCAACGTGTCGCCGCTTGGCAGCCTGGGCGACGCAGGCGACCTGGCCTTGCCCAACACCAGCATCGAGCGCATGCGCGCGGCGCTGATGCCGCACGCCAAAGCGCTGCTCAGCAGCCACCACATGTGCTGGCTCGGAGGCGACCACTCGATCACGCTTGCGCTGCTGCGCGTCTACCGCGCCGCGCTGGGCCAGCCGCTCGCGGTGATCCACTTCGACGCCCATTGCGACACCTGGCAAGACCACTTCGGCGAGCCCAGTGGCCATGGCACCTGGGTCTATGAGGCGATACAGGAAGGGCTTGTCGTGAAGGCATGCTTCAGCCAGATCGGGATTCGTTCGGCCGGCGCGCGCGAGGCCCGTGAATACGTTGCCGACCAGGGCGGGCAGATCTTCACGGCGCGCGCACTGCGCGGCCTGGAAAGCCCGGGACAACTGGCGGGTGTGGTGGGTGCAATCCGCGAGCGGCTGGTTGAGCACGGCAACCCACCCGTCTACCTGAGCCTAGACATCGATTGCCTAGACCCGGCGTTTGCGCCTGGTACAGGCACTCCCGAGCCCGGCGGCTTGAGCAGCAACCAGGTGCAGAGCCTGCTTGAAGAATTGGCCGACTTGCCCTTCGTGGGCATGGACTGCGTGGAGGTGTCTCCGCCCTACGACCACGCCGAGCAGACCAGCCATGCCGCGGCGAACTTCGTCTGGACCTATCTTTGTGGCCGCATGCTGGCGTCCTGTTGAGCTTGCATCTTCAGCCGGCCGCGCTGTCGTCTTCATCACGGTGCGCCACACCAACAGCGAATTCGAACGCACCAATTTAGTCCAGCGCATCGAGACCTCTGAGTGAAAGCGCTCCAGACCTTCGGCGTCGTGGTCGGCGAAACGAATGGGGTGGTCGTTCGATGCCGCCACGTAAAAACAGTCAAGCACCTCGGGTTGGTCGCGCAGCGGCTGTCCGAAAGCTTCAAGCCGTGGCGCGTTCACGCTCTGAAGCGTTGATGATCGTGAAACTGATGCCATGTTTGCAGACCTCCTTTGGGTTGTCACGCGCCGAGCGCTGCGCAGTCACGCCGCTGTCTTCGAGCGCTTTCACGCGCCGCAGGCAGGCCGAAGGCGACAGGTGAACCCGCTGCGCGAGGTCTTGATTCGAAAGCCTGCCTTCGCGCTGCAACTCGGTCAAGATCGCGCGATCTATCGAATCAAGATTCGTTGTTGCGACCACAAGTCGAACTCAATTCAAACAATAGGAGCACCCACCGCCATTGAGGGAGCACACTGCGCCGCGTTTTCTCTAGACTGAAACGCCGCCAAATTGCACACTTACACACCGGGCAAATCAACGCCCCAAGGAGCCGCGTCATGCACAAAGACGACCCTGCAACCGTTGCGCCCCGCGCCGCCAACGTCTTTTCGGCGCCCAAGCACAAGATGGACGCTTTCTGGATGCCCTTCACTGCCAATCGGCAGTTCAAAAAGTCTCCGCGCCTTTTGTCTAAGGCCGACGGCATGTACTTCTGGACGCCCGAAGGTCGCCAGGTGCTCGACGGCATCGCCGGCCTGTGGTGCGTGAACGCCGGCCACGCGCGGCCGAAAATCGTGCGGGCCATTGCCGAGCAAGCGGCCGAGATGGACTTCGCACCACCGTTCAACATGGGGCACCCGAAGGCGTTCGAGCTGGCCGAGCGGCTGATCGAGCTGACACCGGCCGGTCTGAACAAGGTGTTCTTTACCAACTCGGGTTCCGAGGCGGTCGAGACAGCACTGAAGATGGCGATCGGCTACCACCGTGCCCGCGGTGAAGGCGCGCGAACTCGGTTGATTGGTCGCGAGCGTGGTTACCACGGCGTGAACTTCGGCGGCATCTCGGTTGGTGGCATCGTTGGCAACCGCAAGAGCTTCGGCCCGCTGCTGCCCGGCGTAGACCACCTGCGGCACACGCACGATCTGGCGCGCAACGCGTTCTCGCGCGGCGTGCCCGAACATGGCGGAGAACTCGCCGACGATCTCGAGCGCCTTGTCGCGCTGCACGACGCTTCGACCATCGCGGCGGTGATCGTCGAGCCGGTTGCCGGTTCCACTGGCGTGCTGCTGCCACCCAAAGGCTACCTCCAGCGCCTGCGTTCCATCTGCGACAAGCACGGCATTCTGTTGATTTTCGATGAAGTAATCACCGGATTCGGCCGCATCGGCGCGCCCTTTGCCGCCACGCATTTCGGCGTTACGCCCGACTTGATGACCGTCGCCAAGGGCATCACCAACGGCTGCGTTCCGATGGGCGCGGTGTTCGCGAAACAGCATGTGCACGACGCGTTCATGACCGGACCCGAACAC
This sequence comes from Burkholderiales bacterium, assembly GCA_038227445.1. Lineage (GTDB taxonomy): Bacteria > Pseudomonadota > Gammaproteobacteria > Burkholderiales > Burkholderiaceae_C > LMDS01. The sequence continues at coordinate 11,158 of JBBRPV010000094.1, forward strand.
CAGATCGAGTTCCTTCACGGCTACACGTGTTCTTCGCATCCATTGGCCTGCGCGGCCGCGCTCGGCGCCCTAGACACCTACGCCGAAGAAGGCCTTCTGACTCGTGCAACCACCATGGCGCCGGTGTTCGAGAACGCGCTGCATTCGCTGAGGGGCCTGCCTAACGTGATCGATGTGCGCAACATCGGGCTGGTGGGCGGCATCGAACTTGAGCCGGTCGCCGGCCAGCCAGGAAAACGTGCTTTCGATGCGTTCCTGCAGTGCTGGGAACGCGGCGTGTTGATCCGCACGACCGGTGACACGATCGCGTTGTCGCCGCCGTTGATCGTCGAGAGTTCGCACATCGACCAGATGGTCAGCACGATTGCCGACGTGCTGAAATCAACCGGCTGAGCACGGCTTTCTTTCTCGACACCACCCATCCAACACGCAAGACGCTTGCCCAGTCCGCGCCATTCATGTCCTTGCTCAGCGCCGACCAGCTACTGACAAAAAACTCCTACTACGCCGCCACCGTGCTGCGCAGTCGGGGCTTCGGGTCCTTGCAATCGAACCTCGAGTGCGACGTGGCTGTGGTGGGCGGGGGCTTGGCGGGTCTGTCGGCCGCTATTGAGCTGGCCGACCGGGGTTACAGCGTTGTCGTGCTTGAGGCACGGCATGTCGGCTGGGGCGCATCGGGGCGCAACGGCGGCCAGGTGATCGCGGGCCTCGCTTGCGATCAGTCGGTGATTGAGCAACAACTCGGCGCGGGCGCCTCGCGCCAGGTGTGGAACATGACGCTCGAAGCCTTGCGCTTGATCGGCGAGCGGCGCGAGCGTTTCAACATCGAATGCGACTGGCACAGCGGTTACATCAGCGTTGCCGTCGGCGCCCGCAAGGCGCGTGAGCTGCAAAGCTGGCAAGCGCACATGCAGCACGCGTACAACCACTCGACGCAATGGATCGCGCCCGCAGACCTGCCGCAGTGGGTCGCCAGCCCGCGGTTTCACAGCGGCGTGCACGATCCGATCAGTGGTCATCTGCATCCGCTGAAATACACCCTCGGGCTGGCCCGCGCTGCTGCCGGGCTCGGGGTTCGCATCCACGAAGAATCGGCGGTGACCGAAATCAAACCGGGCAGCTCGGCTGTCTTGCGCACCGCAACAGGGTCTGTGCGCGCCTCGCACGTGCTCCTCGCCGGCAACGTGTACCTTCAAGGCATCGCGCCGATGCTTGAGCGCCGAATCATGCCGGTCGGCACCTACATCGTGGCTTCCGAGGTGCTCGCGCCAGCGCTCGCCGATTCGCTCGTGCCTTCTCAGTCGGCGGTCTGTGACACCAACTTCGTGCTCGACTACTTTCGCCCCACAGCCGACCATCGCATGCTGTACGGTGGCCTCGTAAGCTACAGCACTGCGACACCCGTGAACCTTGTGGCTCGCATGCAAAAACGCATGGCCCGCAGTTTCCCGCAGCTGGCGGGCAAGCGTGTCGAATTCGCTTGGGGCGGCTTCGTCGACATCTCGATAAATCGCGCGCCCGACTTCGGGCGGCTGCCTTTTGCCGGTGCCCACGGCGCTTTCTCGAACGTCTACTACCTGCAAGGTTTCTCGGGGCACGGCCTCGCACTCACCGGCCTGGCCGGCCGCTTGGTGGCCGAAGCGATCGCCGGCGACGCAGAACGCTTCGACACCTTCGCGCGCATTCGGCACTGCAACTTCCCCGGCGGCGCGCTGTTGCGCACCCCCGCGCTGGTGGCCGGCATGGCCTACTACCGCCTGAAGGACATGCTTTGAAGCGCCTTGAGGGTCTCTTGAAAGGCCCGTTTTTTGCTTCGTTCCATGACCGGCACCAAGCACAATGAGCCCGGTCGCAGAAGCGCTCGTTCCACCCCTGTCGGCAAGCCCCATGAAAATTTCCACCGTCCCAACGCTCAGCCGTGCCAAACCCTTGGTGCTCGTGCCCGCTTGCAACCGCATGATGGGCCAGCACCCTTTCCACATGGCCGGTAAGAAGTACATCGACGCCGTGCGCCTTGCCGGCTGCCAGCCGTTGGTGGTGCCCTCGGTCGAGGCAGGCGAGATCGACGCCCTGCTCGATCTGGCCGACGGAATCTTGCTCACCGGTTCGGCCTCGAACGTGCACCCTAGCCACTTCAACGAAGAGGTGCATGACATCAGTCTGCCGTTGGATGCGGAGCGCGATCACTGGACCCTGCCGCTGATACCGCGCGCGCTAGAGCGTGGCATTCCGCTGTTCGCGATCTGCCGCGGTTTCCAGGAAGCCAACGTCGCGCTCGGCGGCTCGCTGCACCAGGCGGTACAAGAAGTGGTGGGCCAGTTCGACCACCGCGGCGCAAAAGACGGCACGACCGACGAGCAGTACGGCCAGGCGCACGAGGTCACGGTCTTGCCAGGTGGCGCGATGGCGCGTTTGCTCGGCGAGGGCCGAATCGAAGTCAACTCGCTGCACGGCCAGGGTGTGAACAGGCTCGCCCCCGGGTTGCGCGTCGAAGCGGTCGCGCCAGACGGTCTCGTCGAGGCCTTCTCGGTCGATGCTGCCAGCGGCTTCAACCTGTGCGTGCAATGGCACCCCGAGTGGCAGGCAGCGAGCAACCCGGTCTCGATGTGCCTGTTCCACGCCTTCGGCCTAGCCTGTGCCGCGTTCAGCGACCGCCACCGCCACCAAGGACCGCAGCGCGACCCTGATCGTTAGTGGCGCTCCGTGCCGGCCCCCTGGGCCTGCCACGATCCAAAACCGACCCGACCCTGGCGCGTCATCATCACGACCCGCCCCACATTTGCAGGTGCCCCATGGTGGACAAGAGCAATTTCACATTCGCCGACTTGGAGAACTGGTTCAACGAACGCCGCGTGACCGAGATCGAGTGCCTCGTGCCCGACCTCACTGGCGTGGCGCGCGGCAAAATCCTGCCGCGCGAGAAATTCACCGAAGACCGTGGCATGCGCTTGCCGGAAGCCACGGTCGCCATTGGCGTGACCGGCGAGTTCCCTGAAGACGGGCCGTACTACGACGTGATTCACCCAACCGACCGTGACATGCACTTGCGGCCCGACCCGTCGACCGTGCGCATCGTGCCTTGGGCCACCGACCCGACCGCGCAGGTGATCCACGACTGCTACGACCGCGACGGCCAGCTCATTCCGTTCGCGCCGCGCTCGGTACTGCGCAAGGTCTGCGACCTGTACGCGGCCGAAGGCTGGGAGCCGGTGGTGGCGCCAGAGGTCGAGTTCTACCTTGTCGCCCGAAACACCGACCCCGACGTGCCACTGAAACCGCCAATCGGGCGCAGCGGCCGAGCCGAGACCTCGCGCCAGGGCTACTCGATCGACGCTGTGAACGAGTTCGATCCGTTGTTCGAAGACGTTTACGACTACTGCGAGAAGATGGAACTGAACGTGGACACACTGATCCACGAGGTCGGCGCCGGGCAGATGGAGATCAACTTCTTTCACGCCCACCCGCTAGGCCTGGCCGACGAAGTGTTCTTCTTCAAGCGCACGATCCGCGAAGCCGCGCTGCGCCACGAGATGTACGCCACCTTCATGGCCAAGCCCATGGCCGGTGAGCCCGGGAGCGCCATGCATGTGCACCAGAGCATCCTGAGCAGGGCAACCGGCAAGAACATCTTCAGCAACGCAGATGGATCGCCCAGCAAGGCGTTTTACTGGTACATCGGCGGGCTGCAAAAATACACCCCGGCATCCATGGCCTTGTTCGCTACCTACGTGAATTCCTACCGGCGGCTGGCGCGCTCGACCGCGGCCCCCATCAACAGCCAGTGGGGCAGCGACAACCGCACGGTCGGCATCCGCTCCCCGGTCGCGAC
>JBBRPV010000095.1:0-14739 GCA_038227445.1 Burkholderiales bacterium
CGCTTGCGTCTCGATTCACCCATCGGGTGAGTCTGCCAAACAAGCGCAACTCCCAGTGCTGGATTTCCTTAGTGTTGGCGCCGGGGAACTGCCGTTTCTAGGTTTACTGGCTGAGCGTCAAGCCGTCGTACTCGCGGCCACGCGTGAGCGACGACAACGCCTACGCCGAGTCGCTGTTCCGCACCGCCAAGTACCGCCCCGAGTTCCCTGCCAAAGGCTTCGCCGACCTCGACGCAGCACGCACCTGGGCAGCTGAATTCGTGCGCTGGTACAACGATGAGCATCGACACAGCGGCATCCGCTACGTCACCCCTGGTCAGCGCCACTGCGGGGCAGATCACGCCATCCTGGCGGCTCGACACGACCTCTACCTCCAGGCCCGTGAACGCAACCCGGCCCGCTGGTCCGGCGCCACGCGCGACTGGACACCCAGCGGCGCTGTCACCCTCAACCCCGAACGCGACTCGGTCGTCGTGGCCCACTCGAAAGCAGACCTTATGCAGCCGCTGGCCGCATAAATGAGGCGACAACTACCTTGACGCGCGACGCCACGCTGACCTCGGCCCTGCTGGATCGCTTGCTGGACCACGTCGAAACCGTACTGATCGAAGGTAAGAGCTACCGCGGCCAGGCCCACTCAGAGGTTTGAACCCTGCAGGTGTACAGACCGCCAGCGTTTGCCTCACGCAAAACCCTTGCAAACCCCTACGCATTTGAAACCGGCCAAAACTCAGCATGTTCGCGCCGGCGCCCACACGGGGTCTACTTCGATCACGCCACGCTGCATCGTTGGTCCATCAAAATGCTGCCGGTGTTGGCGGCGATGTTTCGGCGGCGCAAGCGTCCGGTTGGTCGAAGCTGGCGGATGGATGAGACCTACGTGAAAATCAAGGGACAGTGGAAGGACCTGTACCGGGCGGTTGATTGGGATGGCAACACTGTTGACTTCCTGCTGCGGGACAAGCGAGATCACGCCGCAGCCCGCGCATTCTTCGAGCGCGCCATCGGCCTGCACGACGTACCCGAGAGGATCACGATAGACAAGAGCGCCTCAAACACGGCTGCCATTGTGAGCATCCAGGCCGACGGTGGCGTGAGCATCGAGATGCGCCAGTCGAAGTACCTGAACAACCTCGTCGAGCAGGACCACCGAGCCATCAAACGCATCACCCGGCCGATGCTCGGCTTCAAGACCTTCCGCTGCGCCCGAATCCTGATCGCCGGCATCGAGGTCATGCACATGATCCGCAAAGGACAACTCGGCGACATCAAAGACCGAGCCTCGTCTGCTGCGAATCAGCTCTACTCGCTGGCTTTCTGATCGCCGTCGGCCTCGCAGGTGGCCTTTGACTCATCGCGTTATTGCGACAGAACCCGGCTGTGCGGCGACCGCCCTTCGCCAGTCTCGGCCGTCAGGTGCGCTCGCCGATCAGGGTGACATCTCGCGGCGCCGAGCCGTTGAAGAGCTGCCGCGGACGACCAATTTTGTACTCGGGGTCGCCGATCATTTCATTCAACTGCGCGATCCAGCCGACCGTGCGGGCGAGCGCGAACACCGCCGTGAACAGTGGCACAGGAATGCCGATGGCCCGCTGCACGATGCCGGAATAGAAGTCGACGTTCGGGTAGAGCTTGCGCGAGACGAAGTAGTCGTCCTCGAGCGCAATCTTCTCAAGTGCCATCGCTAGCTTGAAGATTGGGTCGTTGTGCAAGCCAAGCGCATCGAGGACCTCGTGGCAGGTCTCGCGCATCAGCTTGGCGCGCGGGTCGTAGTTTTTGTAGACGCGGTGCCCAAAGCCCATCAGCTTGACGTTCGAGTTCTTATCTTTCACCTGTTTGATGAACTCGCCGATTCTCTCGACCCCACCGGCCTTTTGAACGTCCGACAACATGTTCAGCGCTGCTTCATTGGCGCCGCCGTGCGCCGGGCCCCAGAGGCACGCAACACCAGCCGCGATCGCCGCGAACGGGTTGGTGCCAGACGACCCGCACAACCGCACAGTTGAGGTCGACGCGTTTTGCTCGTGGTCAGCGTGCAGGATGAAGATGCGATCCATGGCGCGCACCAGCACGTCGTTCGGCACGTAGTCTTCGCACGGTGTGGCGAACATCATTCGCATGAAGTTGCCGGCGTAAGAAAGATCGTTCTTCGGGTAGATGTAGGGCTGGCCAACCGTGTATTTGTACGCCATCGCGACCAGGGTTGGCATCTTCGCGATCAGGCGGATCGCGGAGATGTCACGATGCTCGGCGTTGTGGATGTCGGTGCTGTCGTGATAGAAGGCCGACAACGCGCCGACCAGGCCAGTCATGATGGCCATGGGGTGCGCGTCGCGCCGGAAACCGCGCAGGAAAAATTGCATTTGCTCGTTGACCATGGTGTGGTTGGTCACAAGCTTGGTGAAGTCGGTCTTCTGAGTCGAGTTGGGCAGGTCGCCTTTGAGCAGCAGATAGCAGGTTTCGAGGTAATCGCAGTTCTCGGCCAGTTGCTCGATCGGGTAGCCACGGTACAGCAGCTCGCCCTTGTCTCCGTCGATGTAGGTGATTGTTGAGTTGCATGACGCAGTAGACAGGAAGCCAGGGTCGTACGTGAACTTGCCAGTCTGGGCGTAGAGCTTGCGAATATCGATCACGTCGGGGCCGATCGAGCCCTTGTAAAGAGGTAAGTCCATGGACGGGCTGCCGTCGGAAAAGGACAAAGTGGCTTTCACGTCTGACGGGGTCATGGGCGTTCCTTAAAGCTGGTGGAGTTATAGGGCTGCTGGCACCCGTTCGGAGGGATTCGCATCATTCGCAACACCTGCGCCACGTCGTCGCGCAACAACTTGCCTTCCAGCTCCTTGCGGGCGAGAAGAAGATCGAGCAGGTCGTTGTCCGACAAATCCATCAACACCCTCAAGCCCTCTGCTTGATCCTGTGTCATCGTCAAAGCGTGGCGGTTAAAAAACCTCTCGATGAAAAGGTCGTTTTCAAGAAGGCCACGCCGGCAGCGCCAGCGTAGCTTGCTCAGGGCTCGCTCGTCGATCACGTTGTGCATGGCGTGGCTGACAATTCACTGAAGCAGCAGTCCGCCTCAAACGGCCCGGCGCACCATCAGTTCCTTGATCTTGCCGATAGCCTTGGTAGGGTTCAGGCCCTTCGGGCAAACGTCGACACAATTCATGATGGTGTGGCAACGGAACAGGCGGTACGGATCCTCAAGATTGTCGAGCCGCGCGCCGGTGTCGTGGTCGCGGCTGTCGGCGATGAAGCGGTAGGCCTGCAGCAGGCCGGCGGGGCCGACGAACTTGTCGGGGTTCCACCAGAAGCTCGGGCAGCTTGTGGAGCAACTCGCGCACAAGATGCACTCGTACAGGCCGTTCAGCTCATCGCGCTCTTCGGGCGACTGCAAGCGTTCTTTCTCGGGCGGCGTTTCGTCATTGATGAGGTACGGCTTGATCGAGTTGTATTGCTTGAAGAACTGCGTCATGTCGACGATCAGGTCGCGGATCACGGGCAAACCGGGCAGGGGTTTGAGCACGATCGTGCCGGGTAGCGTACGCATGTTGGTCAAGCACGCCAGGCCGTTCTTGCCGTTGATGTTCATGGCGTCCGACCCGCACACGCCTTCGCGGCAAGAGCGGCGGAAGCTCAAGCTCGGGTCGACTGCCTTCAGCTTGTTCAGTGCATCGAGCAACATGCGCTCGTTGCCGTCGAGCTCAACCTCGAGCGTCTGCATGCGCGGCTTTTCGTCCGCGTCTGGATCGTAGCGGTAGATCTGAAAGGTGCGTTTCGTCATCGGGTGCTTTCTGCTTTCAGAACGTGCGGACCTTGGGCGGTACGGATTCAACGCTGAGCGGTTGCAGCTGCACCGGCTTGTAGTCAAGCCGATTGCCTTCCGAGTACCAAAGGGTGTGCTTCATCCACACCGCGTCGTTGCGGCCGTTCGGGTGTTCCGGCGTGTCGGCGTAGTCGTTTACCGAGTGCGCACCGCGGCTCTCATGGCGTGCAGCGGCCGATATCATTGTGGCCATCGCGGCCTCAATCAGGTTGTCAACCTCCAGCGCTTCAATACGCGCGGTGTTGAACACCTTGCTCTTGTCGGCCAGATGAATTCCCTTCACGCGCTCGGCCAGCGCCTTGATTTCCCCAACGCCGGCATCCATCATTTTTTGCGTGCGAAACACGCTGGCATGCTGCTGCATGGAGTTGCGGATGTCGTTTGCCACGTCTTGCGCGTACTCGCCACTGGCCGAGCCGTCGAGCCGGGCCAGGCGGGCAAGCGTGTACTCGGCCGCATCAGGCGGCAATGGCTTGTGCATCCGGGACTTCAGCGAGCTCGCGACTATGTGATCACCCGCAGCCTTACCGAAAACCAGCAAGTCAAGCAGCGAGTTGGTGCCGAGCCGGTTCGCGCCGTGCACGCTGACGCAAGAGCACTCGCCCACGGCATACAACCCGTTCACCACCGTATTTGGGTTGCCATCTTTTGGCGCAACCACCTGGCCGTGGATGTTTGTCGGTACACCACCCATCTGGTAGTGAATGGTCGGCACCACCGGTATAGGCTCTTTCGTGATGTCGACGTTGGCGAAGTTATGGCCGATCTCCAGCACGCTGGGCAAGCGTTTGGCAATGGTTTCGGCTCCAAGGTGCGTCATGTCGAGAACGATGTAGTCCTTGTTCGGTCCGCAGCCGCGTCCTTCCTTGATTTCCTGGTCCATGCAGCGCGAGATGAAGTCGCGCGGCGCCAAGTCTTTTAGCGTTGGCGCGTAGCGTTCCATGAAACGTTCGCCGTCGCTGTTGCGCAGGATCGCTCCTTCACCGCGGCAGCCTTCGGTCAACAACACACCCGCTCCGGCCACACCTGTTGGGTGGAACTGCCAAAATTCCATGTCTTCGAGTGGCAGGCCGGCACGCGCCGCCATGCCCAAGCCGTCTCCAGTGTTGATGAAGGCATTGGTGCTCGCCGCGAAGATGCGCCCCGCCCCGCCGGTCGCGAGCAGCACGGTCTTGGCTTCCAGAATGTGCACGTCGCCGGTTTCCATCTCGAGCGCGGTCACGCCCACCACGTCGCCGTCGCCGTCGCGGATCAGGTCAAGCGCCATCCACTCGACGAAAAAGTTGGTGCGAGCTTTGATGTTTTGCTGATAGAGCGTGTGCAGCATCGCGTGGCCAGTGCGGTCTGCCGCCGCGCAGGCACGCTGCACCGGCTTCTCGCCATAGTTCGCGGTGTGGCCACCAAACGGACGCTGATAGATCGTGCCGTCGGGGTTGCGGTCAAACGGCATGCCGAAGTGTTCGAGCTCGTACACGACCTTGGGAGCCTCGCGGCACATGTACTCAATTGCGTCTTGGTCGCCGAGCCAGTCGGAGCCCTTCACGGTGTCGTAGAAGTGAAAGTGCCAGTTGTCCTCAGACATGTTGCCCAGCGAGGCTCCAATGCCTCCTTGCGCCGCGACCGTGTGCGAACGCGTAGGGAACACTTTGGAGAGCACTGCCACGTTCAGCCCTGCGAGCGAGAGTTGTAAAGACGCCCGCATGCCAGAACCACCGGCACCGACGATCACCACATCGAACTTGCGTCGGGTCACGGAAGCCGTACCGACAGTCAAAGGAGAAGTACCCGCTTGCATCTTCAAAGTCTCCAAAGCACTTGAATGGCCCAACCTGCGCAGCCCACCAGCCACACGATGGTGAACACCTGGGCAAATAACCGCGCGCCTACCGGCTGAACGTAGTCCATCCAGATGTCACGCATGCCAACCCACACATGGATCAGAAGCGCCACGATCACAACGAAGGTCAGTACCTTCATCCATTGGCGCGAGAAGATGCCGGCCCACCTGTCATAACCCATCGCGCCGGGCAACAGCACCTGGACGATGACGGCGACCGTGAACAGAGCCATCAGCGCGGCTGTAACGCGCTGAGATAGCCAGTCGCGCAAGCCATAGTGCGCACCGACGACAAGTCGTTTCGATCCAAAAGTCTTTGCCATGGGTTCCGGTCGCCTCAGAAAAAGAGTTTGGCGCCGAGCGCCACAGTCAGCACGACGCTCAAGCACAGAGTAACGACCGCGGACTTGCGGCCGAATTCAAGAGTGACGGCGTGGGTGGCATCCATCCACAAGTGCCGCAGGCCCGCAATGAAATGGTGCAGGAAGGCCCAGATCAGGGCGAGTGCGACGAGCTTGAAAAACAAACCGGGCAGGAAACCGAACCCGGCAGCGAACACCGACGTGAACCGAGCGTAGGAAATTTCAGAGGTAAGGCTGGTGTCAAACATCCAAATGATGAACGGCATCAAAGCGAACATCAACCCGCCGCTGGCGCGATGCAAGATCGAGACCCAGCCCGCAAGAGGAAGGCGGTAGCCGAGCGCGTCGAGCAGCCGCATGTTCTCGCCCGGTCTTGGTTTTGCTGTCAACGCCATGTTCAGCTTTGCCTCTCAACGTAGTTCAATGGTGACGAATCCGCTAGGAATTCAAACGAGTCTATTGCAATGCAGCAGAGTTCACGCGCCGCCACGTCCAAATGCCCCGAGTAGATGCGTGGAAAACTCGCTTCAGCTGAGTTCGTTGCGGTAGTAGTGCGACAGCGTAATGTAGAGACCGCGGCGTAACTCGACCGGCCGGTCGCCGTAAGTCATCGACAGGCGCTCAACGCTGAGCAAAGGCGCGCCAGCCGTTATCCCGAGCAAGGCAGCACTCGTATCTTCTGCTGCCACTGCACGGATTTTTTCTTCGGCACGGATCATTCGCACGCCGAACTCGGTTTCGAACAGGCTGTACATCGGGCCGCGGTAGTTGCCCAGGCGCTCCGCAGTCAAGCCTTTGAAGAGTTGGGCAGGAAGCCAAATGTCATCAAGCACAACTGGCGCGCCGCGAAAAGAAAGCAGCCGCCGCACGCGGATCGTGGCGTCACTCGGCTTCAGGTTCAACGCACGTGCGAATTCGGCCGGAGCGCGCTGGCGCCGGCAGTCGATGAATCGCCGAGTCATTCCGCCCTGCTCGGAAGAGGAAGAATCAGGCATCAGGCGCAGGAAGCGGAACTGAATCTTCTCTTCGGCATGCGTTGCCACGAAGGTGCCCTTGCCCTGGCGGCGAACGAGCAGGTTCTCTGCCGCCATCGCGTTAATCGCCTTGCGCACCGTTCCCTGGCTCACCTTCAACCGCGCGGCCAACTCCATCTCGCTCGGAATCGCCTCACCGGGGCGCCACTCACCTTGCTGAAGGCTGCGAGTCATCAGCGCCTTGATTTGCTGGTACAGCGGGCTGAACGCGGGGCTGCCCAAGGCTTCGTTGGCCGGGGGCAGCGCGAGCGCGGAAGACTTGGCGGGTGACGGCATGCAAGATTCCATCACAGGCGCGAAGCGACGTCCAGAACTCTGCAGAATGATGTCTTATGTAAGACATAAGACTTTCCGGCATCGGAATATCCCGAATCCGGGTGCCGCTCTGACCTAAACTGCAGCGCTTTCGCGGGACGTCTCGCACCCACTTTTCACCGCCCCCCGCCCAACCTTCCTCGGAGAATTTCGATGAGCAAAAAACCCGTTCGCGTTGCTGTCACCGGCGCCGCAGGCCAGATCGGCTATGCCGTGTTGTTTCGCATAGCCTCGGGCGAAATGCTCGGAAAGGACCAGCCCGTCATCCTGAGCCTTCTTGAAGTGCCCGCGGAAAAAGCGCAACAGGCTCTCAAGGGCGTGATCATGGAGCTCGAAGACTGCGCCTTCTCGTTGCTGGCTGGTATCGAAGCCCATGACGACCCAATGACTGCATTCAAAGACGCCGATTACGCGCTGCTGATCGGCTCTCGCCCGCGCGGCCCTGGCATGGAACGCGCCGAGCTGCTGGCCGTGAACGCCGAGATCTTCACGGCACAGGGCAAGGCGCTAAACGCCGTGGCCAGCCGCAATGTGAAGGTGCTCGTGGTTGGCAACCCGGCCAACACCAACGCCTACATAGCGATGAAGAGCGCGCCCGATCTGCCACGCAAGAACTTCACCGCGATGCTGCGCCTCGATCACAACCGCGCATTGAGCCAAATCGCCGCGAAGACCGGCAAGGCCGTCGCTGACATCGAGAAGCTCACCGTTTGGGGCAACCACTCGCCAACCATGTACGCCGACTACCGCTTCGCCACGATAGGCGGCGTCAGCGTAAAAGACACGATCAACGACCAGGCCTGGAATGCCGACACTTTCCTGCCGACTGTCGGCAAGCGCGGCGCGGCGATCATCACGGCGCGTGGCGTGTCGTCGGCCGCTTCGGCCGCCAACGCCGCCATCGACCACATGCGTGACTGGGCGCTCGGCACGAACGGCAAGTGGGTCACGATGGGTATCCCGTCAGACGGGCAATACGGCATTCCGAAAGACGTGATGTTCGGCTTCCCGGTTACCTGCGCTGGCGGCGAGTACAAGCTCGTCGAGGGCCTGGCCATCGACACCTTCAGCCAAGAGCGCATCAACGTGACGCTGGCAGAGTTGCAAGGCGAGCAAGCCGGCGTCAAGCACCTGCTTTGATGCAAGCGCGGCCATGAGCGACGCTCTCGTTCACCCGCGCCATGCCTTGCTCGACGCTGTCGATGTCGCCACGCTATTGCCGGTGTGCGACCACTACGCCGGCGTAGAGGTACGGATGCGCAAGAGCCTTGAGCTGCAAGCCGAGCTCGGGCCGGTGTTTGACGTAACGCTCGATTGCGAAGACGGTGCTGCGGTGGGCGGGGAAGCCGAGCACGCGCACCTCGTCGCGGAGATGCTGATGTCGGGGGCCAACATGCATGGCCGGGTGGGCGCCCGCGTGCACCCCGTCGAACATCCGGCGTTCGCGGAAGAGGTCAGCACACTGATGCAGCGTGCCGGCAGTCGCCTCGCCTACCTGATGGTGCCAAAGCCCCGCAACTTCGAGGACGTTGAACGCGCCTGCAACGAGATCGACCACCAGGTCAGGGTGCTCGGTCACAGCCGCCCCGTGCCTGTGCACGTGCTGGTCGAAACCCACGGTGCGCTGCGCGACGTGGAACGCATCGCAGCGCACCCGCGTATTGAGTCGATCTCATTCGGGTTGATGGACTTCGTCTCGGCCCACCGCGGCGCTATCCCCGCTGACGGCATGAGCGTGGAAGGGCAGTTCACGCACCCTCTGGTGCTGCGCGCCAAGCTCTCGGTCGCCGCGGCTTGCCATGGCTTCGCGAAGACACCATCGCATTGCGTCGTGACCGAGTTCAACGACCTGCAGGCCGTGTCTATGGCGGCCACGAGAGCATCACGCGAGCTCGGCTACACGCGCATGTGGAGCATTCATCCGAACCAGATTCGCCCCATCATTGCGGCGTTCGCGCCGGGCGCAGCCGAGATCGAACAAGCAGTCGAGATCATCCGCGCGGCGCAGGCCGCCAGCTGGGCGCCAATCAAGCACAAGTGGGCCGGACGCGACACCCTGCATGATCGCGCCAGTTTTCGCTACTTTTGGCAAGTGCTCGAGCGCGCCGCGCGCACTGGGCAGGCTTTGCCGGCAGGCGCCAGAAGTGCGTGGTTCGACAATGCCATCGCCTTCTAAAGCCGCAAGTACCGGCGACACAAAGCGTCGGTCCTGTATCCGAAACGAAACGGGTTCAAAGCGCCCTCCCCGCCACAGGCCGTTGCAATCGCGTAGACAGGTGTGACAGGCCTCACAGCACATGGCGAGTGCGACGTGGCATTTGAGCAATACTGCGCACGTGCGCGACGCCGCCAGGGCAGCGCTGCTCACTGCTTTTTGTTGCAATCACCGCCTGGGCAGAGTGCCTTGAGCAGCGCGGCTTGAACACAATGGTCACGCATTTTTGCGTTGAGGAGATTCCTGAATGAACCGTCTGCCCACCATCGGCTTCGCCGTCGCCCTCTGCGCCGCGAGCTTTGTCTCTCTCGCCCAAACGACCGCCCCGGCCGCCCCGGCCGCCAAGCCCGCCAAACCCGCCAAGGCTCACGCGGCGGCGAAAAAGGCGGCACCTGCGGCTGCCGCCGAACCGGCCGCTGCCTCCCCTGAGCAACTGGCCGCGGCCGAGCGCGTGTTCTACGGCACTTATCTTTGCGAATTCGACAAAAGCGTTCAGGTTTCGTCCATGCCCAAGTTCCCGGGCTATGCCGAGTTGCGCTTTGGCAAGACGGTCTACATCATGAAGCCCGTGGCCTCGGAGACCGGCGCAATTCGCCTCGAAGACGTCAAGGGCGAAACCCTGGTAATACAAATCTCCAACAAGTCGATGCTGATGAACGTCAAGTCTGGCCAGCGCCTGCTTGACGGCTGCGTCAGCGAGAAGCACTCCAAAGTCGCTGCGGCCGCCAGCTGATCAACGCGATCAAGTTCGCTGGGGGGCTGCGTCGCCAAACGCGGCGCGGCCAACCGTCCCCTCCCGAGGCAGCGCGTGACGCTCTTGGCCTGACGAAGGCCGGCCAACTGAACATCCGAGCTCGACGGGACCAGCACTCTGCGCAAGACTGTCGAGATCGCCATATCGCGTGCGGGCGGCCGCTTGAAACTCCCGGCGGGCGTCAACACCGACGACATCATGGATCGACCTCCTGAGCGAAGACACCTGCACTGAGGTGATTGAAGCTTTCAGGGAGTTGGGCACGCTCTTCGCTGCCGTCGACCAAGGTGCAGCCTTGCGCGCCGGCGAGATGCAGCGAAAGTGCAACCAGCGTGCAACGGCCGAGATGCCCTCGACGGCCACATACCGCACTACCCCCGATTTCATCGTCAGGGCACACGCCTTGCTTCAGTGCATCACACGGATCACACGCGACGCCAGCCTCTTGCGCGACTGCGCCAAGGGCTCGAAGATCATCGTACCTGCGTCACCGTGACGCGCTCCGCTCCGCCCACTTCACCCAGGAACCACCCCATGCTTAAAGCCTACCGTGAACATGTCGTCCAACGCGCTGCGCTCGGCATTCCACCGCTGCCGCTGTCGGCCCAGCAGACCGCCGAGATGATCGAGTTGCTGAAGGCTCCGCCCTCTGGCGAAGACGCCACGTTGGTCGAACTCGTCACGCACCGCGTTCCGGCCGGTGTTGACGACGCCGCCAAGGTGAAGGCGTCCTACCTCGCCGCCGTGGCGCACGGCACCGAGCAATGCCCGTTGATCGACCGCAAGCGCGCCACCGAGCTGCTCGGCACGATGCTGGGCGGCTACAACATCCAACCTCTGATCGACTTGCTCGACGATCCGTTGGTCGGCCCCTGCGCTGCCGAAGCACTGAAGAAGACGCTGCTGATGTTTGATGCCTTCCACGACCTGCTCGAGAAGGCTGGCAAGGGCAACGCAAACGCCAAGGCCGTGCTGCAAAGCTGGGCTGACGCCGAATGGTTCACCTCGCGCCCCGAAGTGGCCAAAAGCATCACCGTCAGCATCTTCAAGGTGACCGGCGAGATCAATACCGACGACCTGTCGCCCGCGCCCGACGCCTGGAGCCGCCCCGACATTCCATTGCACGCGCTGGCCATGCACAAGAACCCGCGCGTTGGCCAAGCGCCCGAAGCGGCGCCAGAAGAAGAAGGCAAGCGCGGCCCCGTCAAGTTCATCGAAGACCTGCGCGCCAAGGGCCACCTCGTGGCCTACGTTGGCGACGTGGTCGGCACAGGTTCCTCGCGCAAGTCGGCGACCAACTCTGTCTTGTGGTTCACCGGCGAAGACATCCCCTTCGTGCCGAACAAACGTTTCGGCGGCGTGTGCCTGGGTGGCAAGATCGCGCCGATCTTCTACAACACGATGGAAGACTCCGGCGCGCTGCCGATCGAGCTTGATGTGAGCCAGATGAACATGGGCGACGTGGTTGAGCTCCGCCCCTACGAGGGCAAGGCGCTGAAAGACGGCAAGGTCATCGCCGAGTTCAGTGTGAAGAGCGACGTGCTGTTTGACGAAGTGCGTGCCGGCGGACGCATTCCGCTGATCATCGGCCGCGGCCTCACGGCCAAAGCGCGCGATGCGCTGGGCCTCGCGCCGAGCACTCTCTTTCGCCTGCCGAAAAATCCGGTCGACACTCGGCGCGGCTTCACCCTGGGCCAGAAGATGGTCGGTCGTGCCTGCGGCCTGCCGGTCGTCGGCGGCAACCAGCAAGGCGTGCGCCCCGGCACCTATTGCGAACCGCGCATGACCTCGGTCGGCTCGCAAGACACCACCGGCCCGATGACCCGCGACGAACTGAAAGACCTGGCTTGCCTGGGTTTTTCAGCCGACCTTGTCATGCAGAGTTTTTGTCACACCGCCGCCTACCCGAAGCCCGTAGACGTGAAGACGCACCACGAGCTGCCGGCCTTCATCAGCACCCGCGGCGGCATCTCGCTTCGCCCGGGTGACGGCGTGATCCACAGCTGGCTCAACCGCCTTTTGCTGCCCGACTCCGTTGGCACGGGCGGCGACAGCCACACCCGGTTTCCCATTGGCATCAGCTTCCCCGCCGGCTCGGGCCTCGTGGCATTCGCAGCAGCCACCGGCGTGATGCCGCTCGATATGCCCGAAAGCGTGCTGGTGCGCTTCAAGGGCCAACTGCAACCCGGCGTGACATTGCGCGACCTGGTCAACGCCATCCCGTTGTACGCCATCAAGGCCGGGCTGCTAACCGTCGAGAAGAAGGGCAAGAAGAATATCTTCAGCGGCCGCATCCTCGAGATCGAGGGCCTGCCCGACCTGAAGGTGGAACAGGCCTTTGAGTTGAGCGATGCCTCGGCCGAACGCAGCGCCGCAGGCTGCACCGTGCACCTGAACCCGGAGCCAATCAGGGAATACATCAACAGCAACATCACGCTGATGAAGTGGATGATCGCTGAGGGTTACGAAGACGCACGCACGCTGCAACGCCGCATCGCGGCGCAAGAAGCGTGGCTTGCCAACCCACAGTTGCTCAAGGCTGACGCCGACGCCGAGTACGCCGCCGTGATCGAGATCGACCTGGCCGACGTTCACGAGCCCATCGTTGCTTGTCCAAACGACCCCGACGACGTGAAGGCGCTCAGCGAAGTGGCCGGTGCGGTGATCGACGAAGTTTTCATCGGGTCATGCATGACCAACATTGGGCACTTCCGCGCCGCCAGCAAGTTGCTCGAAGGCAAGCGCGACATCCCCGTGAAACTGTGGGTCGCGCCGCCCACCAAGATGGACGCAAAGAAACTCAGTGACGAAGGCCACTACGGTGTGCTTGGCAACGCTGGCGCGCGCATGGAAATGCCGGGCTGCAGCCTGTGCATGGGCAACCAGGCCCAGGTGAAGGAAGGCGCCACGGTCTTCAGCACCAGCACGCGCAACTTCCCGAACCGGCTGGGTAAGAACAGCAACGTCTACCTGGGCTCGGCGGAACTCGCGGCAATCTGCTCGAAGCTCGGCCGCATTCCAACGCGTGCGGAGTACATGGCCGACATGGGCGTGCTCACCGCGGCGAGCGCGTCGGTCTACCAGTATCTGAACTTTGACAAGATTGAAGAGTTCAGCGAAGCGGCTGAAAAAGTCAGCAGCTGATGATCGGATTTCAGGCTACAGCCAGGCCGCCGGCGGCATTGCGACCGAGCACATGTACTGATGCTCGGTTCGAGTTCGGCGACGCCTGAGCAAGCGCTACTCATGCTGGCTGCGCGTCGGCGGTCTCGCACAGCGCCTTGGTCGCCTTCAGTGGTCTTGTCCCTGCTGTCAGCGACTGGCGTAATCAGGCCACCTGAGCTCTGCTTTGGCAGGTGACGGAGTCGTAAGCAATGGGATGGACGCCCCCACCCGCGGCGGCATCAATGTGCCAAAGTGGAAGCGTTACTTCAACCACGGGAAACGAGAGGGGCGTGCGTCATGAAGATTGCGACAGTTGGCGTCGACCTGGCAACGAACGTGTTTCAGATTCACGCGGTCGATGAACGCGGCAAGAAAGTTTTGAAGAAGCAGCTCAAGCGCGACCAGGTAGCCGCGTTCTTCGCCAACCTACCACCGTGCCTGATCGGCATGGAGGCCTGCGGCAGCGCGCACCAATGGGCTCGCAAGCTGGAGGGATTCGGCCACACGCTGCGACTCATGGCCCCACAGTTCGTCAAGCCTTACGTGAAGTCCAACAAGAACGACGCGGCCGATGCCGAGGCCATCCACCGCCAGTGCGCTGGTCGCCACCATCGGGCGCGCGAAGAATTTTGACGACGGCAGACAGCTGGCTGCGTGGCTCGGGCTGGTGCCCAGGCAGCACTCAACGGGCGGCAAGTCGAAGCTGCTGGGCATCAGCAAGCGGGGTGACTCGTACTTGCGGACCTTGCTCATTCACGGCGCGAGATCGGTGATCTTCAGAGCGCAGCAAAAGGCCGACCAGACGAGCTGGCTCCACAAGCTGCTGGAGCGTCGCAACCCCAACGTGGCAGCGGTTGCGCTGGCCAACAAGAACGCCCGGGTTGTCTGGGCGCTGTTGGCCAACGACCGAGAGTTCCGGTCTGACTACACGCCCGCTGTCGCGCCCGCGTAGTCAGACCGGCTACAGGAAGCCAACGCAACAACCAACAGGAGATTCACACCACCGATTGCGCAAGTGATCATGAAGTGATGGCAAAACAGGTCAGACCGTGGTTGGCAAAGCCCGTGCCGGACGAGGCACCCAGAGTGCGTGTAAGCGATCGAGGCGCCAACCAGCAAATCCCATCAGGGACAGCGGCCAAAAAGCCGCATCTAAAGTCCGAATGTACGGGTGCAATCTTTACCTTCGAGCCGTCATCAAATTGAAAGCTTGGCAAACCGGGGGCGTCCATGTACG
>JBBRPV010000096.1:0-14302 GCA_038227445.1 Burkholderiales bacterium
CAGCACCAGCCGCTCGGGGATCAGCGCCAGCGTGGGCAGCGCGCATTCCACCTTGAGCAAGCGCCCGCGCTGGTCGAGCAGGGCGGCGAAGTCAAGCCGCGTGATGAGGGCGCTGAAGGCGTTCGTCAGCGGGGTGCTGGCGGCACTGAGGAGGCTGTCTGGGGTTGGCTGTGGCAAGAAAAACCTCTGCTCTTTCTCATTCGCTGGCCGCGCTGCGGCGACATCGGGCGGGCGTGTCGGATCCGCGCAGAGCTTGTCAAGGCAGCGTGATCGTGAAGTGCGCGGCTTGCGGGGCCAGCTTGACCAGCTCGGTGTAGGGCTGGAGATCGGCCGCGGTCTGGTGTTCGAGCGCGCCTCGCAGGCCCACGAAGCCGAGCGCCCCGAGCAAGGCGAAGACCGAGCCCACGACCCACAGCGGCACGTCGCGGCGCAGCGCGTTGGAGATGCGGTCTGGTGCGGCCCAGTGCGGCGCGAATGCTGCGCGTTTGCCTTTGAGTTGTGCGATCTCTTCGCCCAAACGGGAGGTCAGGTAGCTGAGCTTCTCGGAGCCTTCGAGAATGTACTTTCCCTGGAAGCCCAGCAGCAGGCACATGTGATGGACCTCAAGCACCTGCACCTTGGCAGCGCCGGCCTGGCGCAGTTTTTCTAGGGTTTCAAAGAATCTCTCGCCGGCCAGTTGCTCGCCGAAAAACTCCAGCTGCAGCGGGCGGCGGCTCCAGACATCGCGCAGATCGAGGCGTGACATCAACACCACTTCGTCGATCAGCGCGCACACCGCGAACTTCGCCTCGTACAAGTCTTCGGCCGAGGTGCGCAGGCGTTTGCTGCCGCGCTCGAAGGCCGACAGAAAGCTGCGGATGCGCTCGCGGAACGCTTCGGCATCGGTTGGCGTGTAGCCGTTCTTCAGCAAGAAGATCATGTAGAAGCCGTCGTACAGCAGGTCAAGCAGGCTGTTGGCTTCGCGCGGCGCGGACATTGGCGCCGCACCATCGCTGGCGCGGTTGGGTGGGGGAAGGGTGGTGTCGCCGAAGAGGGAGGGGGCTTGCATGTCAGCGGTACGGGCGGGTGGGATGCTGGTGGGTGGGTCGCGCTGGGGAGGTTGCGCTGGGGCGGGCGGCTCAGGCGCTCTCGCACGCCCAGTCGGGTTCATTCATTCAGCGCGAACAGTTCAAGCCGCAGCTCGGGCATGCCGGATGGGGCGTAGATGGTCAGGGTTTGGCCTTGCAACATGCGTTCGTACAACAGGCCTCTGGGCTCGACCGCGAAGTAGCAGTGGCCGGGCCGCACTGGAATGGCCGCCGGCACCTGGGGCGCGTGACTGAGCTTCACGCCGCTCATGGCTGACAGCACGAGCTTTTCGACATCGTCTGGTGCGCCCACCTTGAAGCGCAGCGGCACCAGCTCGACCAGCTCGGCCGGCGGCACCGCCGCCTGCACGCCGAGGTAGAGCGTGGTTGCTGAGCTGATGCTTCCGGAGTCGAGTCGGGCGTTGTGGAAGGAGGGCTTGACTTCGTCTAGCGCGATCGCGAAGTAGCGCGTTGAGATCACCGTCTCGAGCAGCTCGCGGATGATGCTGTCGAGCCGCGCGAAGCAGGGCCCGGGAGCGAGGTGCGAGTAGGGGGTCAGGTCAGCCAGCGCGTACGTTTTTGAGAACGTCATCAGCGAGCCGGCGAGCTCAAGCATGCGTTCGTAGAGACGCTCGGGATGCAGGGCCGGGTGGTGGTGCAGATGCGACAAGCCGGCGAAGGCCGAGCTTGCCGTGTGCAGCAACCAGAACGAAGCGATGTCGCCGGAGCGAAATTCGATCACGTGCTTTGATGGCTCCCGGTGAAAACCGTAGAGCGCGTCGACCTTGGCTTGCAGCACATCAAGCAAGCGGCGCAGCATGCCCCGCAGCACGGGCGCGGCGCTCAAAGACATTGATGGCGCCACGAAGCGTGCGTCGTTCTCGAAAGATCCGGTCGCTGAGCGACGCAGCCGGCACAGCGGCATGCTGACCAGGTGATCGCGCGGCTCACCCTCGGGCACGATGCGCACGCAGCGCCGCAACACCGCCACCTCGGCCTCGGCAGCCGCGGTGAACCAGTCGGTGGCCGGCTGGCTCTTTTGCGCGTAGCGCCGTTCGCTTTCCGCCGCCTGCTCGGCAGCGGAAAAGTTACTGCCGTTAGCGCGCATGGGCGCCAACGCCACGTGGAAGACCAGCTCAGAGGTGCCGGCGGGCACGGCGCTCAGCGCCACGGGCGCGGGCAGTTCGTCTTCCTGGGGCGCCGAATAGAGTTCGCCGTCGGCGAATACGAGCTGCAATTCTGTGAACCGCAACACGCCACTGGCCAGTGCATCGGCATCGACCTTGACGCGGCGCACACCCCATGAATACGGATGCAAAGCCCGCGCCATCTCGGCCAAGCGCCACTCGTGATACGCGTCTTGTCGCTGAAAATGCTGCGGGCGAAGAAACAAACCTTCGCCCCACAGAACCTTGGATGACTGAATCAAGGAACAACTCCGTTTTGGTAGGGAGGGGCCTGACCAGCCCTGACTCTTGCGTGCGCCTGAACGCAAGCTGCAATGCGCCGTGAGCGACGGCCACGGCGGCGGGGGGAGCTTACTTGATGCCGGCGCGCGCCGGGCACCCCTCAACGGGAGGTGGCTGACCTGGGCTTTACCTGCAGCGCACGCCAGCCAGCCGCAAGGATTCGGGCGGGGTGTTCAATGGCTGCCCCTCCGAGACGCTCATTGCGCAGCCGTGCACGCCAATCGTGATGCCGGTTGTTGAGGCGCCTTTGACGTCAAACGCAAACCGCCAGCGCTGCTCATCTGGTGCACGGAACAGCGCCACCACGGCCAGATGGGTCACTTCGCTCGGAATGCTCTCGATGACCTCGTACTTTTGACCCGGCGTGAGGACGATCTCGCGCACCTCAACCACACCTTCAATGGCCGGCGCTTTGACGGTCGCTAGGTCTTTGAAGTTGTCGTATGGCGTTTGTAGAAACGCCTCGACGGCTTTTAGTTTGTAAATCTTTGCAACAAGCGACAGCGAGCGCCCCGCCGTGTCGCTGTTCAAGGTTTCGCCAGCGTGGATGCGCAAGGTCACCTTCCTTTTAAATGTGGACAAGTTTTGCAGGCTGTCGACCGTGACTTCGGGCAATGCTGGCTTGGTCTGCAAGCCCACCATCTCGAGCGCCTTGTCGAAAACGCTGCCGGTCGTTGGGCTTGATGACGCGCAGCCCGCCAGCGGGCCCAGCAAAAGGAGCAACGACAGAAACAAAGCGCCAGGCACGAATTGCCGGCTGAGTAGCTGGGGGTGCCGGAGAACGGCAGGCATTGGGAATATCTTCATTGGCGGATCTTAGAGTGAGCTGGCGTCTGGGTTGTTCGTGGCCGGCGCCAGCTTCGCGACCGGGAGACGCTCATCTTCGCCCAGCAAGCGTCATGGTCGAGGGCGTGTGATCCCCCGTTTTAGGTGGAGTTCAGCCCGAAAGAAGGGAGCGCTAGTTGATCCTGTTCGGCTACATTGCTGGCTCAAATGAACAGACACGACCGTGTCCGAACTCGGGAGAAAAAATAGTGATGTATGCCGTGGCGGGGAGTGGGTTGCAATCGATCAGGGGGCGGACATCGAGGCGCGAAGATCGCCATACCGGCAAGTCATCGCCGAACGGACTCGGGGTGCTGTTCAGGACTGTCGTCTCTACCGCGAGCCTTACCTTCGGGTTGATGCTCGCTGGCTGCAGCACGACCGCGCCCAAGCCCCCCGAGCCTGCGCCGGCACCTGTGGCTTTGCAGGAATTTATGGAGCAAGCTGCCAAGGCCCACTCGGAAGGCGCGCGCGAAAGAGCTCGCGAGACGTACCGAACGGCCTCCAAGGCCTACCCGTCGAGCAAGGAGCCTTGGCTCAAATTGGCTGAAAACTATTTCGAAGCCACCGATTACGGCAACGCGATTCTCGCCAGCCAGGAAGTGCTGTTGCGAGATGCCAATGACAACGTCGCAACCAGCGTTTTGGCGGTCAGTGGCCTGCGTGTCTCGGCGTCGGCGCTGCAGACGCTGCGAGTGCAAAACCGCGTTGCTGGCGATGCCCGCTCTGAAGCCCAGACGATGGCGCAAACCCTGCGCGATGTGCTGGGTGAAGCGGTGCTGGTGCCGCGCCCCTTGGTTGCTGCGCCTGCGCCGGCAGCTCCAGCTAAGCAGCGTGCGCGTGCGCGTGCGCCTGTTGCACCGGCCTCAAAGGCTGCTGCACCCGCTGCTGCGGCCTCCTCGCCATCCTCCCGAAGCCCGTTTGAAAAGCTGAAGTAGTCCGCCGTCGTTTGCTAGCGAAACGCTCACACCCACAGTCCCGATTTGCGAAAGGCTCTTCCCCATGGCCAAAAAAGAAAGCGTTCAAAAGCGGCTCGACAAGGTCCGCCCGCCGCGTGTGCAGCTGACCTACGACGTTCAAATCGGGGACGCGATCGAACAAAAAGAGATTCCGTTCGTGGCTGGTGTGCTCGGCGACTTCACTGGCAAACAGGACCCCAACAACCCGCTGCCCAAGCTCAAGGATCGCAAGTTCGTGAGTGTCGACCTCGACAATTTTGACGAAGTCATGCAAGGCATGGCGCCTTCTGCCACCTACCGTGTCAAGAACAAGCTGGGCAGCGATGGCGGCGAATTTGCCGTCAACCTGACCTTCAAGCAAATGGACGACTTCCGCCCAGAGGCCGTCGTGCAGCAGGTCGAGCCGCTGAAAAAGCTGCTCGATGCGCGCACCAAGCTCGCCGACTTGCGCAACAAGCTCGCAGGCAACGAGAAGTTAGAGGACTTGCTCGGCGAGGTGCTCAACAACACCGAGAAGCTCAAGACCCTCGGAGACGCAACCCAGAAAGTCGAGGGGTAACCGCCATGGCCCAAGCCGCATCACAACCCGGCACGTCGGCTGCCTCAGCCGGCACCAGCCTGCTCGACGAAATCGTCACGCAAAGCAAGGTCGCCCGCTCGGACAGCGAGCACTCGCGCGCCAAAGACATCATCTCCGAACTGGTTCGTGAGGTGATGCAAGGCACGGTGGTGATGTCCGACAACCTCGGCGTCACGCTCGATGCGCGCATCGCCGAAATCGACGAGTTGATCTCGGCCCAGCTCAGCGAGGTCATGCACCACGCCGACTTCCAGCAACTCGAATCGAGCTGGACCGGGTTGCACTACCTGTGCAAGCACACCTCAACCAGCGCGATGATGAAGATTCAGGTCTTCAACGCGACTAAAAAAGAGCTGATCAAGGACTTCAAGACCGCGATCGATTTTGATCAGAGCGCGTTGTTCAAAAAGGTCTACGAAGAAGAATTTGGCACCTTCGGTGGCGCACCGTTCGGTACCCTGATCGGCGACTTCAGCATCTCGCGTCAACCGGAAGACATGTACTTCCTCGATCAAATGGCCCATGTGGCGGCGGCTTCGCACGCACCATTTATTTCGGCCGCTGCGCCGGAAATGTTCGGCCTGGAGACCTTCACTGACCTGAGCAAACCGCGCGACCTGTCAAAGGCGCTCGACACGGTCGAATACGCAAAGTGGAAGTCATTTCGCGAGAGCGAAGATTCGCGCTATGTCGGGCTGACTGTGCCGCGCTTTCTCGGCCGCTTGCCCTACGACCCGAAAGACGGCACCACTGTTGAAGGTTTTAACTTCGTCGAAGACGTGAACGGCTCCGATCACAGCAAGTACCTTTGGGTCAACACAGCCTACGCGATGGGCGCGCGTCTGACCGCAGCCTTCGAGAGTTACGGCTGGTGCGCGGCGATTCGCGGTGTCGAAGGCGGTGGTCTCGTCGAAGATCTGCCGACCCACACCTTCAAAACCGACGAAGGCGAGATCGCGCTCAAGTGCCCAACCGAAATCGCGATCACTGATCGGCGCGAGAAGGAGCTGAGTGACCTGGGTTTCATTCCCTTGGTGCATTGCAAGGGCAAGGACTACGCCGCCTTCTTCGGCGCGCAATCGGCTCAGAAGCCGACCAAATACGACACCGATTCGGCCAACGCCAACGCGGTGCTTTCGGCCCAGCTGCAGTACATCTTCTCGGTGTGCCGCATCGCGCACTACCTCAAGTCGATGATGCGCGACAAGATCGGCAGCTTCGCCTCGGCGGGCAACGTTGGTGAGTTCTTGAACCGCTGGATTCGGCAGTACGTGGTCGAGGACGACAACGCTTCGCAGGAAACCAAGGCGGCCTACCCATTGCGGGCAGCGAACGTTGAGGTGTCGGAAGTGCCCGGCCGGCCCGGCGTCTACCGCGCGGTGTCGTTCATTCGCCCCCATTTTCAGCTCGATGAATTGTCTGTCTCGCTCAGGCTCGTCGCTGAGCTACCGCAATCCCAAAAGGGATAAATCTAAAACCGCAACAGGATAACCAGACATGAAAGACATCTACGTCAAGTTCGACGGGGGCACCGAACTTCAGGGTGAGAGCACCGACACCAAGCACGTGAACGAAATCGAGGTGTCGAGCTTCTCGCACAAGATTTTGCAGCCGAAGTCGTCAAGCGCTTCGACCGCCGGAGGCCACTCTGCCGAACGCACCGAGCACGGCGAGATGATGTTCACCAAGGACATTGACAAGGCCACCTCGAAGCTGCTTCGCGCCAGCTCAGCCGGCACGATCTACCCGAAGGTCACCATCACGTTTTACCGCGCTTTGGGCGGCAAGGGGACGACCCAAATTTCGCAGTCGCGCTGCGATTACTTAAAGATCATTCTTGAAGACGTGTTGATTTCATCGGTCCAAATGAATGTTGGCGAATCTGAAATCGCGACCGAAACCTTCGGCCTCAAGTACGGCAAGATCGTTTGGGAATACAAGCAGCAGAAGGTTGACGGCAGCCCGGCTGTCTCTACCGGCCCGGCCGGTTGGGATCTGCGCAAGAACATCGCAACCTGATCAAAACAAGCTCAACAAGAAAGCGGCTCTGCGCCGCTTTTTTTATGGATTCTTTTTCCCCATCGCTCCTAGACAAACTGCTCGGCACCGGTGCCGGTGGTGGCACCGGCACGACCCAGCGTTACTCCGTCGAGCAGGTCAAGGACTCGGTGGCACGCGATATCGAGATGCTGCTCAACGCCCACCAGACCTTCAGCGCCGAGGAACTTCAAGGCATGCCGCATGCGGCTCGCTCGTTGCTCACGCTCGGCCTGGTCGACATCTCGTCGATGAGCATGGCGAGCGACAAAGACCGACGCCGAATCACCGATGCCATACGCGAGGGCTTGATGTCGCATGACCGCCGCCTGTCCAACGTCGAGGTCGGTGTGCGTGAGGTGGGCGGCTCGGCCAACAACCTGACCTTCACGATCCGTGCGCAGCTGCTCCTGAGGCCGAACACCGAACGAGTGGTCTTCGATGCGGTACTGCAACCCGGCTCGAAGCGCTACGACGTTTCGAAGGCCGACAAGCGGCAGGCAACGTCATCGACGCAGCCGATGCCCTTGAACTGATCAAGCCGACGCTGCCGCCACGCCCATGCAAAAGTTGCTGCCCCACTACGAGCGTGAACTGGCCTTCCTGCGCTCGCATGCGGGCGAGTTCGCGCGACAGAACCCGAAGATAGCGGGGCGCCTCCTGCTCGGCAGCGATGTCGGTGAAGATCCGCACGTTCAGCGTTTGATCGAATCGTTTGCGTTGTTGTCGTCGCGCATCCACAAGCGGCTCGACGACGACTTTCCGCTGTTCACCGAAGCATTTCTCGAGGTGTTGTACCCGCACTACCTGCGGTCTTTTCCGTCGTGCTCCATTGCCTGTGTCAATCTGGGTGGCTCCGCCGCACAGATGACCCAGGCCACGCGCATTGAGCGTGGCAGTGTGCTCAACACGCGGCCGGTGCGCGGCGTGGCGTGCAAATTCCGCACCTCGCAAGAGGTGGTGTTGCTGCCGCTGCGCATTGGGTCGGCAGCGTTTCGCGCCAGCGTGAATGCGCCCGCTTCAACACGGCTGCCGCGCGCCGCAACGACCGCGTTTTCGGTGCAGCTTGATCTCACCTCGCCGCAAGCCACCTGGGCGAGCCTGGGCGTCGAGTCGATCCGCGTCTGCCTCGATGGCGATCCGTCTCAGGTGAGCGCCTTGCGCGAGACCCTTTGCGGCCGCGTGCTGGGCGTGCTGGTGCAGACATCGAGCATCGGGCCCTGGGTCGACGGCGGCGCGCTGTTGCCGCGGCCGGTGGGCTTCGCCGAAGATGAAGCGCTGATTGATTTCGATGCCCGCTCGCACCCTGCCTACCGTTTGTTGACCGAGTACTTCGCGTTCCCGGAAAAGTTCAACTTCGTCGACCTGCCGCTGCCCAAAGCCGTGCTCGCATCGAGCGCTCGCAGCGTCACATTGCACTTCGTGATGGCCGGTTTGCGCGCCGATTCCGACGAGGCGCGCTTGCTTGAAACCGTGACCGAAAAGAACCTGCTGCTCGGCTGCACGCCGGTCGTGAACCTGTTTTCGCAGAAGGCCGACCCGATCCGGGTGACGCACACGAGTGCGAGCTACCCGGTGCTGCCCGACAGCCGCCGCGCTTTCGGCTACGAGGTCTACTCGATCGACAAGGTCTACCGCGTCAAGCAGACGCCGCAGGGCGAAACGATCGACGAGTTCAAACCGTTCTACTCGTTGCAGCACGATGATTTGCTGTGCGAGGGCGAGGCTGCAGGCCGCTACTGGTCGCTGCATCGCGATGACCTGATGGCCGAGCAAAGCCCGGGCTACGAGACCGAGCTGTCGATCATCGACATCAACGGCGACCCCGCGGCACCGCAGACCGACACCTTGTCGATCAACGTGAAGGCCACCAACCGCGACCTGCCGCACATGCTGTCGGTCGGCAATGCGGGTGGAGACCTGTTCATCGAGGGCGGCGGTATGGCGCGTGAGATTCGCATGCTGCGCAAGCCAACGCTGAGCCAGCGCTTCGAGCGTGGCCACGGCGCGCTGTGGCGTTTGATCTCGCACCTGTCGTTGAACCATTTGTCGCTGACGGCCGGTGGCATTGATGCGCTGCGCGAGTTGTTGCGTTTGTACGATCTGCCGCGCAGCGCCACCAACGGTCGCCAGATTGCAGGCCTGGTCAGCATTGAGTACCGCGCCGCCAGTGCCTGCCTGCCGGGCAACCCGTTTGCCACTTTCGTGCGTGGCACCGAGGTGCGGCTGAGTGTGGACGAGCAGAACTTCGTTGGTTCCGGGCTGCGCCTGTTTGCGCAGGTGCTGGACCAATTCATGGGCCTGTACGTGCACGCCAACAGCTTCACGCAACTCAAGCTCATTTCGGCCCGTACACAAGAAGAGTTGATCACATGCCCACGGCGAAGCGGCGACAGCCCACTGCTGTGATCGAGCGGCTCTTCGCCGAGCCGCACCGATTCGATTTCTTCCAGGCGGTTCGCCTTTTGGAGCGGTGGTTTGTGCGCGAAGAGCAGCTCGCCAGCGGCGTCGTGCTGTCGCAGCGGCTGCAGTTTCGAAACTCGCTGTCGCTGGCCTTCCCGGCCAGCGAGATTGCGGAATTCAAGGTGGTGACCAAGGCCGCCGCGCTTGCCTCCGGCTCGCCCGGTGCCGGCGTGGTGTCGTCGCTTCTCGATGCGGTGGCTGCGGCCACCGACGCGCCGCACGATGCGGCTTCCGCGCGGCCCGACTCGCGCCAAATCAAGCACATCGAAATGACGCCCGCCTTCATCGGCCTGCTCGGTGCGGGTGGTGCTTTGCCGGTGTTCTATACCGAGCTTTTCGCGCAGCGCGAGGCCACCCACAAAGACAGCGCAGCGCGCGCCTTCATGGACATTTTTTTGCACCGCGCCGTGGTGCTTTTCTACCAAGCCTGGCGCAAGCACCGGCTGGCGATCCAGTACGAGACTGATCGGCGCAACCGCTTCTTGCCGCTGGTGCTCTCGTTGGCCGGCCTTGGCCACAAGGCCTTGCGGGACCGCCTGCACCCGAGCGAAGGCGGCGTGGCGGATGACACGCTCGCCTACTTTGCCGGCGCGCTGCAGCAGCGGCCGGTGTCGGCTTCAACCATCCAGCGGGTGCTCGCGCGTTACTTCGATGTGACCGTGACGCTTGAGCAGTTCGTCGGCCGCTGGTTCACGCTGCCGGTCGAGAACCAGACGCGGCTCGGCCTTTCCAATGGCCAGCTCGGCCAAGGCGCGGTGGCGAGCGAGCGCGTCTGGCAACGTGACCTTCGCATGCGGCTGACCATTGGCCCAATGCCGCAGGATAAATTCCGCCGTTTTTTGCCGGGCGGCCCGGCGGCGCTGGCACTGCGTGAGCTGCTGACCTTCTTCACCGGCGTGTCGCTCGAATACGAGGTGCGCCTGGCCCTTCAGGCCAGCCACGTGACACCCTTGCAGCTCGGCGGCGCTGGCCCGCTGCTGGGTTGGAACAGCTTTCTCGTCACCGAGCCGGCCACAGCCAGCCGCTGCGATGCCGGCTACGACATCCATGCCATGGCCTGAGCGCCAACTGCCGCGCCACGTTAGCAACACCACAAATCACACCAACGACCCACGCGCCTGGACCCATGAGCACCAACCTCAAGACCCTGATCACCAAACTCAACGACACGTGCCGCAGTGCTGCGGAGCGGGCCGCCAGCCTGTGCATGTCGCGCGGCCATTTCGAGGTCGACGTCGAGCACGTGCTGCTGGCCTTGCTCGAACAGCCGCTGAGTGATGTGAGCCTGCTTTGCCAGCGCTTCGAGGTCTCGGCCACCGCGTTGCGGCGCGACCTTGAGGCCGAGATCGCCCGCTTCAAGAACGGCAACACCCGCACGCCGGTGTTCAGCGCGCATCTGCCAACGCTGTTTGAGCACGCCTGGTTGATCGCCTCGCTCGACGCCCACAACAGCCGCATCCGCAGTGCGCACCTGCTGCTGGCCCTGCTCATCGAGCCAGGCCTGCGCCAGCTCGCGCTGCGCGCCAGCAAGCTGTTCGCCCAATTCAAGGTCGAAGAGCTGCAACACAAGCTCGCCGATGCAACGCGCGGCTCGCAAGAGGCCGCCCAAGCGGTGCGCGGTGCCGATGCTCCTGCAGGTGAAGGCCATGCAGGCGACTCTGCCGCCAGCCCGACAGCCGGCGCCACTCCGGCGCTCGACCAGTTCACCACCCAGCTCACGCAGCGCGCGCGCGAAGGCAAGCTCGACCCGGTGATCGGCCGCGAGACCGAGATCCGCCAGACCATCGACATCCTGATGCGGCGCCGCCAGAACAACCCCATCCTCACCGGCGAGGCTGGTGTTGGCAAAACCGCAGTGGTCGAAGGCCTGGCGCTGCGCATCGCGGCCGGCGACGTGCCCCCGCCGCTGCAAGGTGTGGAGCTGCACGTGCTCGACATGGGTCTGCTGCAGGCCGGCGCCAGCGTCAAGGGCGAGTTTGAGAACCGGCTGAAGAACGTGATCGACGAGGTCAAGAAGAGCCCACACCCGATCATCCTGTTCATTGACGAAGCGCACACCATGATCGGCGCCGGCGGTGCGGCCGGGCAGAGCGACGCCGCCAACCTGCTCAAGCCCGCACTTGCGCGCGGCGAGCTGCGTACCGTGGCTGCAACCACCTGGAGCGAATACAAAAAGTACTTCGAAAAAGACGCTGCGCTCGCGCGGCGCTTTCAGGTCGTGAAGGTTGAAGAGCCGAGCGAGCCGATTGCCGCTGCCATGCTGCGCGGCATGGCGCCCCTGATGGAAAAGCACTTCAACGTGCGCGTCTTCGACGAAGCCATCACCGAAGCCGTGCGCTTGTCGGCCCGCTACATCAGTGGCCGCCAACTGCCCGACAAGGCGATAGGCGTGCTCGACACTGCCTGCGCGAAGGTGGCTTTGGGCCAGAGCGCTGTGCCGGCCGCGATGGAAGACAACGCCAAGGCGCTCGAACGCCTCGCCGCCGCGATCACCGCGCTCGAACGCGAGGCGGCAGCCGGCATGCCGCACGCCGCGGCACTCGAAGAGATGCGCGCGCGCCGTGAATCGATTCAGAAAGATCTCGAAGCCTTGACGGCGCGCCACACCGCCGAGAAGGCGTTGGTCGAGCAGATTCAGCAACTGCGCGCCAAGCTGGAAGCAGAGAAACCCGCTCCGGTGGCAATCAAAGAAGCTGCCGACGAGCCGGCAAAGAAGGTGGCCGCAAAGAAGGGCGCCAAGCCAGCCGCCGTGCCACTCAGCCCCGCGCAGGCCGAGCTGCGCGCAAAGCTCGACGAGCTGGCCGCGTTGCAGGGCGACTCGCCGTTGATCCCGATGCAGGTTGACGGCCACGTCGTCGCCGAGATCGTCGCTGCATGGACCGGGATTCCCCTGGGCAAGATGGTCAAAGACGAGATCAAGAACGTGCTCGGCCTCAAACCGCTGCTCGAAGCGCGTGTGCTCGGCCAAGGCGCCGCGATCGAGGCGGTGGCGCAGCGCGTGCGCACCGCGCGCGCCAACCTTGAAGACCCGAACAAACCCAAGGGCGTGTTCATGTTCGTCGGCCCCAGCGGCGTTGGCAAGACCGAAACCGCGCTGGCGCTTGCAGACGCGTTGTACGGCGGCGAGAAAAAGCTCATCACCATCAACATGAGTGAATACCAAGAGGCGCACTCTGTCTCTGGCCTCAAGGGTTCGCCGCCGGGCTACGTGGGCTACGGCGAAGGCGGCGTACTGACCGAAGCCGTGCGCCGAAACCCCTACAGCGTGGTGCTGCTCGACGAGGTCGAGAAAGCCCACCCCGACGTGCTCGAACTCTTCTTCCAGGTCTTCGACAAAGGCGTGATGGACGACGCCGAAGGCCGCGAGATTGACTTCCGCAACTGCGTGATCATTCTCACCAGCAACATCGGCTCGCAGCAAATCATGCAGGCCTGCCTCAACAAAGCAGCCGAAGACGTGCCCACCGCCGACGCCATGGCCGAGCTGCTGCGCCCGGTGCTCTACAAGACCTTCAAGCCCGCGTTCCTGGGCCGCATGAAGGTGGTGCCGTATTTTGCGATCACCGACGACGTGCTGGAGCTGATCATTCGCCTCAAGCTCGACCGCATCGGCGCACGCGTGGCCACCAACCACAAGGCGGTGTTCGACTACGACACCAAACTTGTCGAAGCCGTGTTGGCGCGCTGCACCGAGGTCGACAGCGGTGCCCGCAACGTTGACCACATCCTCAACGGCACCTTGCTGCCGCAGGTTGCCGAGGAAGTGCTCGCGCGCATGGCGGCCGGCGAGGCGATCGCGCGCATCAAAGTGTCGGCCGCAAAAAACGGCGACTTCAAATACGCGGTGAGCTGACGCATGCGCTGGGCGGTGTCGCTTGTAACAATTCGCCCGTTGAGGCACCGTGTTCGAGGTGGCGTTTGGCAGAGCAAACCGTCGAGAATCACGGGTGGTGTGGGCGGCGTGCCCGCCCGCCCGCCACCGCCCAAGCCGCCAAGCCCAGTGACATGAGCCCCAGCCGACCATGAGCGTCTATCAGCAACTTCTCGCCGCCCTGAGCGGCGCACCCACGCAGAACCAGCGCTTGATCAAGCTGCACACGCCGCTCGGTGCTGATGTGCTCATTGCCGAGCGCGTGCAGGTTGAAGAAGCCATCGGCCCGAGCGCAAGCGATACGGCCGCCGCCGGCACCCGCATCGTCATGCACGCGCTGAGCGCAGACGGCCACATCGAACTCAAGAGCCTGATCGGGCAACCCGCCCTGGTCGAACTGCTCACCCAGCACAGCCGCGTTGCCCTGCGCCCGTGGCACGGCCACATCACCAAGGCAGAGTTGATGGGCAGCGACGGTGGCCTCGCGCGCTACCGCCTGACCATCGAGCCGTGGCTGGCCTTCCTCGCGCACCGTCAAGACAGCTGGGTGTTCCAGAACCAGACCGTGCAGCAGGTCATTGATGAGGTCTTTGCCGACTACACGGGTCAAGGCGCGGGTCAAGGCGCGGGTCAAGGAAAACTTTTCCCCGCATGGCGCTGGGATCTGTCCGACGCCAGCGTCTACCCGCAGCGCAGCCTGTGCGTCCAGTACCAAGAGAGCGACCTGCACTTCGTGCACCGCCTGCTGCGAGAAGAAGGCCTGTTCTGCTGGTTCGAGCACAGCAGCGAAGTGGGAAGCACAGCCAGCAGCACAGCCAGCAGCGCCACCCTAGGCAGCCACACCCTCGTGATCGCCGACCACAACGGCGCATTCAGGCCCGACGAACAAGCGCTGGTGCGCTACACCCAAAGCCACGCCACGCTCGGCGAAGACAGCATCACCAAGTGGAGCCGCCAAGCCCAAGTGCGCACCGCCAGCGTCGAGCTGGCCAGCCAAGACCACCGAGCCGACGTGGGCCTGAGCAGCCTGC
>JBBRPV010000097.1:0-14301 GCA_038227445.1 Burkholderiales bacterium
CTGCTCGCGGCCATGGTGGCCTCGGTGCCTGCGTGGCGCTCTTTCGACCCCTTGCCCGTGCTCGCGCGCGGTGCCACTCGGCGCGCCAGTGGGTTCGCAAGTCCACCCGACGACGCTAAAGAGGCGGCCGAGCTCGAGGCCATCGACCAGAGCAAGGCCTTGTCTAGATCCATGCTCGGACTGGACACCGCGGGTACACGCACGATGCTCGAAGAAATGGTGGATGAGAGATGATTCGCGACCCAGGTCGCCTTACGGCGGCCTCCTAGGTTTGATGGCGGCTGAGCGGCTGAGCGGCTGAGCGGCTGAGCGGCTGAGGTGCTTGGCTCAACCTGCGTCGAACGGGGCCGCCCTGGCCACTCTTTCCAGTTGCCCCTTCTGGTACTCAAGCGACCACCCCCTTGCTGCGCAGCGCGGTGATCTCAGTCGCCGAGATTCCCAACTCGCCGAGCACCTGGTCGGTGTTGTCGCCAAGGTGCGGGGCAGGTGAACGCACTGTGCCCGGCGTGGCCGACAACTTCGGCACGATGCCCGGCACGTCGAGCTCGTGGCCGTCGCGCGTGCGCTGGCGCAGGATCATGTCGCGGGCGCGGTAGTGCGGGTCGTCGTAGATGTCCTTGGCGGTGTAGACCTTGCCGGCCGGCACCCCTTCAGTGCCAAGTGAGACGAGCACGTCGGCCACGCTGCGCAACTGCGTCCACTGCTCGATGGCCGCATCGATCTCGGCAACACGCGCGACGCGCCCAGCGTTGCCTGCCAGATCGACGGCGGCGGCCAGGTCGCCGCGGCCGATGGCCTGCATCAGGCGCTTGAAGATGCTGTCGCCATTGCCCGCGATCAACACATAGCCGTCGTTGCACCGGTACGCGTTCGACGGCGCGATGCCTGGCAGCGCGCTGCCCGCCGCTTCGCGCACCGCACCGAACGCGCTGTATTCCGGCAGCAGACTTTCCATCACGTTGAACACCGCTTCGTGCAGTGCCACGTCGATCACCTGGCCGGCGCCGCCACTGACATTGCGGTGGTACAGCGCCATCAGGACGCCGATGGTGCCGTGCAATGCCGCCAGCGTGTCGCCGATCGACACGCCCACGCGCACGGGTACTCGGCCCGGTTCGCCGGTCAGGTGGCGCAGTCCGCCCATCGCTTCGCCGATGGCGCCGAAGCCAGGCAGGTCGCGGTACGGGCCGGTCTGGCCGTAGCCGGAAATGCGCAGCATCACGAGGCCGGGGTTGAGTGCGCTCAAAGCGTCCCAACCCAGGCCCCAGCCTTCCAGCGTGCCGGGGCGAAAGTTTTCGACCAGTACGTCCGCCTCGGTGATCAGGCGGCGTGCAATGTCTTGCCCTTGCGGCGCGCGCAGGTCGAGCGCAACAGAGCGCTTGTTGCGCGATGAAACCTGCCACCAGACCGAGGTGCCGTCTTGCAGCAGCCGCCAACTGCGCAGCGGGTCGCCTGCGCCGGGCGGTTCGATCTTGATCACGTCGGCTCCGAACTCGCCGAGCATCTTGGCGGCGAAGGGGCCTGCGATCAGCTGGCCCATCTCGACTACGCGCAGGCCTTTCAATGCGCCGGGGGACAAGGGCAAGGAGGGCGGGGCTTCGGACATAGGCTGGCTCGGTCGGTTGGGCGGGGAAAGCGCGGTGCGCTGCGCCCCACGGTCGCGGCGGCCGAAACACTGTGCCGATTTGCTAGACTATTCTGCACTGTGGGGGGGTAGCTCAGCTGGGAGAGCGTCGCGTTCGCAATGCGAAGGTCGGGAGTTCGATCCTCCTCCTCTCCACCACGAAACACGCGGGCTAGCGGCCGATCAGGCTCCTAGCCCGCCTCTGTTTTTGCGTCTGGCGTCTTTTGATACCACGCATTGCTGTCCTGAAACGTTGGGGCGGTCGCCAACTCATTCAGCAGTTTTGCGAGGCCTTCTTCGACTCTGCCCAAGACCTGATCGTGGTCTAAGACACGACGACCAACGCGCGTTTCTTGGCTCACCCCTTCGTCGCCGGTGAGCCCTTCATCCGCTTCTGCGCCGCGGCCGGGCTGATGGTTGGCGCAGAGACTGTAGGAACGCTTTGCGCCTAAGGCATGGAGCAGAAGAAAATTGCGCCGGCACAGGTGGAGCAGCTTCGGTCAATGGCCGATGCGGTCACCACGCTGCTGGAGCAACGGGCACTCCCCTCAGGGGCTTCGTCGTAAATATCAGCATCAGCGCGGCCCATCAGCAACCGGCGCGAAGCTGATGAAGCGCCCAGATCGAGCGCCGGCTGCGGCGTCTCGATGCGATCGAGGCGTGAGCGATTTCGTGATGCGCACCACCGAAGAGCGCTGCAGCGTCGCCGCAGTCTGCCGCACGCACCGGCCTTGGATTCCCGCCGCCCTCAGGCCGTTTGTTCGCCGCCGTTGGCGCCAATGAGAGCGAAGAATTCCTTCGGCAGAACGAGTCGATCCGCGCCGCTTGGGGCGCGCGCGCAGTGCCGGTATTCGAGACCGTGCCGGGCACCCACCACCTCGATGTGCTGCACGACCTGGCGGACCCGCACGCGCGTCTTCATCACCTGGCGCTGCAACTGCTTGGGCTAACACCTGGTGCGTTGGCGCGAACGAGAGGGCGGGTGTCACTCGGTCTGTGAACATGGCTGCGGTCACCACGCCGCATTGCCCGACGGGGCAACCGGAAGGCCACGATGATGATGGAGTACGCCCATGCGCACGATCGCCAGAGCGAGCCGGCGCGGCTGATCGAGCTGTCGCGAGCGTGAAGCTTGGTTGTGACTACACCAACGACCCCGCGCGCACGGTGATTGCGCCCGAGATGCTGGCGAGCTTGGCGGGAGAGATGCGTCAACACGGACGGCGGGCATTCACTTCCTGACAGCCGGCCGAGAGTCGGCTTTCCTTATCTTGTCGATAGCCAGGATAAATTGGGAACAATTTTCGAATAGCTTAGTATTTAGACTCATTTTTAATCAACCCCCACTTTTACAAAAGGCGCACCCATGACCGTGATCAATACCCAAGTCCAGCCCTTCAAGGTTCAGGCGTTCAAGAACGGCAAGTTCATCGAAGTCACCGAACAAAGCCTGAAAGGCAAATGGTCGGCTTTCATCTTCATGCCCGCAGCGTTCACGTTCAACTGCCCGACCGAGGTGGAAGACGCCGCCGACCACTATGCGGAGTTCCAGAAGCTGGACACCGAGGTCTACATCGTCACTACCGACTCGCACTTCGCGCACAAGGTGTGGCACGAGACTTCGCCGGCCGTTGGCAAGGCGAAGTTTCCGCTGATTGGCGACTCGACCCACGCGCTGACGAAGGCGTTCGACGTCTACATCCCTGAAGAAGGCCGGGCTCTGCGCGGCACATTCCTGATCAACCCGGAGGGCATCATCAAAACCGCCGAGGTGCATGACAACGCCATCGCCCGCGACGTGAAGGAAACGCTGCGCAAGCTGAAGGCTGCGCAGTACGTTGCCGCTCACCCTGGGCAAGTCTGCCCGGCCAAGTGGAACGAAGGCGCGGCAACTTTGACGCCGTCGCTCGACCTCGTCGGCAAGATCTAATTTGATGGTGCACCCGGTGGCGATCTGCGCCACCGGCGGGCCGGTGCTCGGGCCGCTTGGGGCGGCCCAGCGTTGGCCCGAGCCCTTCTTCATGGCAAGGAGCTTCACGATGTTGGATACGAACCTCAAAGCACAACTCAAGGCGTACCTCGAACGCGTGAAGCTGCCTTTCGAAATCACCGCGTCGCTGAATGACAGCGCCGCTTCGCTGGAGATGCATGGCCTGCTGCAAGACATCATCTCGCTGACCGACAAGATCACGCTGAAGACCGACGGCAGCGACGCACGCAAGCCGTCGTTCGCGCTCAACCGCATCGGTGAGGCACCGCGCATTGGCTTCGCGGCGATCCCGATGGGTCACGAGTTCACCTCGTTGGTGCTGGCGCTGCTGCAGGTTGGAGGCCACCCGCCGAAGATCGAGGCCGAACTGATCGAGCAGATCAAGAGCCTTGAGGGCGCCGGTATTGACGGGGAGCTGCGCTTTGAGACCTACATGTCACTCACCTGCCACAACTGCCCCGACGTGGTTCAGGCGCTGAACTTGATGGCTGTGTTGAACCCGCGCATCACCAGCGTCGTGATCGACGGCGGGCTGTACCAGAAAGAAGTTGAAGAGCGCCAGGTTCTGGCTGTGCCGATGGTCTTTCTGAACGGCGAACACTTTGGCCAAGGCCGCATGGAGGTTGACGAGATCGTCGCCAAACTCGACACCGGCGCCGCCGCACGTGATGCCGTGAAGCTCAATTCAAAGGAAGCCTACGACGTGTTGATCGTTGGCGGCGGGCCGGCCGGCGCTGCCGCCGCCGTGTACGCCGCGCGCAAGGGCATTCGCACCGGCATGCTGGCCGAGCGCATGGGTGGGCAGACGATGGATACGATGAGCATCGAGAACTTCATCTCGGTGCTGGAAACCGATGGGCCGAAGTTTGCAGCGGCGCTTGAGCAGCACGCCAAGCAGTACGACGTGGAGATCCTCAATCTGCAGCGCGCAGAGAAGCTGATCCCGGCGGCGCAGAAGAACGGACTCGTCGGCGTGCAACTCGCCAACGGCGCCACGCTGAAGAGCAAGACCGTGATCCTCTCGACGGGGGCACGCTGGCGCGAGGTTAATGTGCCCGGCGAAAAGGAATACCGGAACAAAGGCGTGGCCTATTGCCCGCACTGTGACGGCCCGCTGTTCAAGGGCAAGCGTGTGGCGGTGATCGGTGGTGGTAACTCGGGCGTGGAAGCGGCGATCGATTTGGCGGGCATCGTCGGCCAAGTGACGCTGCTCGAATTCGGCGACCAATTGCGTGCCGACGCGGTGCTCGTCAGCAAGCTCTACAGTCTGCCGAATGTGGTGGTGCACACCCAGGCGCAAACCACTGAGATCACCGGCGCTGAAGGCAAGGTCAACGGACTGAGCTTCACCGACCGCACGAGCGGCGAAGCGAGGCACGTGGAGCTCGAAGGCGTGTTCGTGCAGATCGGCCTGGTGCCGAACTCTGAGTGGCTCAAGGGCACGCTGGAGTTGTCTCGCCACGGCGAGATCGTGGTTGATGCGCGTGGCCAGACCTCGCTTGCAGGCGTGTTCGCGGCGGGTGACGTGACGACGGTACCGTTCAAGCAGATCATCATCGCCACCGGCGACGGTGCGAAGGCCGCACTCGGCGCGTTCGAGCACTTGATGCGAAGCTCGGCACCCGAGCCGGTCGGGGCCTAACGGTTCAATCGGCAGGCGACAACATGGCCCGCCGGCTCACGCGCCAGCCGTCGAGCGAATACACGATCAGCGCGAGCCAAATGCACGCGAAGCCGATGAAGCGAACCATCGGGAACGGCTCGCCGAATACCCAGATGCCGACAACCACCTGAATCGAAGGCCCGAG
This sequence comes from Burkholderiales bacterium, assembly GCA_038227445.1. Lineage (GTDB taxonomy): Bacteria > Pseudomonadota > Gammaproteobacteria > Burkholderiales > Burkholderiaceae_C > LMDS01. Next base: position 5,423 of record JBBRPV010000097.1, read on the forward strand.
GTACTGCACGATACCCAGCGTGGCCATCGACAGGCGGCGTGCGCCGGCCGCGAACAGCAGCAACGGCACAGCCGTGATCGGGCCGAGCGCGATCATCCACGCGTTGGTCAGGGCGTCGGTGGCCGGAAAGCTTGAGGTGCCGTGCAGGGCGGTGAGGCCGAGCGCCAGCACGGCCAGCGGTGCCAGCAGCAGCGTCTCCAAGGTCAGGCCTTCGAGGGCGCCGAGCACCGCGATCTTGCGCAGCAAGCCGTAACTGCCGAATGTCACCGCCAGAGTGAGTGCGATCCACGGCGGCCGCCCGGCCTGCACGGTGAGCCACAACACGCCGCAGGCCGCGATGGCCAATGCAAGCCACTGCGCGCGGCGCAGGCGCTCATGCAGCAGCGTCATGCCCAGAAGCACGTTGACAAGCGGCGTGATGAAGTAGCCCAGGCTCGCCTCAAGCACATGACCCTGCATCACCGCCCAGATGTAGGCGAGCCAGTTCAGGCCAATCAGCAGTGCGCTGGCAACGAATGCCGCGAGCACCTTCGGCTGGCGCAGCACTGGCCTCAGCCAGCCCCATTGGCGGCGCGCCGTCAGAAGTGCGGCGAGGAACAGCAGGCACCACAGCACGCGGTGCGCCAGGATCTGTGGCGCCGGCACCGTGGTGACGATGCGGAAGTACAGCGGAAACAGCCCCCACCAGATGAAGGCGAGGCTGGCGTAGAGGACCCCGGCTTGCATCCTTCGGCGTTCAGCCCGGCGCCAGCAAATGCTTGCCGTACTGCTCGCGCAACCGGTTCTTCAACATCTTGCCCGTGGGGCCAAGCGGGATCGCGTCGACGAAGACCACGTCGTCCGGGGTCCACCACTTCGCGATGCGGCCTTCAAAGAACGCAATCAGTTCGTCGCGCGTGAGTTCGGCGCCAGGCTTCTTCATCACGATGAGAAGCGGGCGCTCGTCCCACTTCGCGTGCGCGGCCGCGATGCACGCGGCCATCGCCACGGCCGGGTGGGCCATCGCGATGTTTTCCAGGTCTATCGAGCCGATCCATTCGCCCCCGGACTTGATCACATCTTTGCTGCGGTCGGTGATGTGCATGTAGCCGTCGGCGTCGATCGTGGCCACGTCGCCGGTGGGGAACCAGCCTCGCCCTTGGGCATCGTGAACCAGCGGGTCGCCGCCCTCGCTCTTGAAGTAACTTTGAATGATCCACGGGCCGCGCACCAGCAACTCGCCGGAGACCTTGCCGTCCCACGGCAGCGCCTTGCCGTCTTCAGCAACGATCTTCATGTCGACGCCATACACGGCACGGCCTTGTGTGCTCTGCACCGCCATGCGCTCTTCTTGCGACAGAGCGAGGTGCTTGCCTTTCAAAATCGAGGCGGTGCCCACGGGGCTCATCTCGGTCATGCCCCACGCGTGAATCACCTGCACGTCGTACTTCTCCTGGAAGGCTTTCATCATTGCCGGCGGGCAGGCCGAGCCGCCGACCACGGTGCGGCGCATGGTGGAGAACTTGAGGCCACCGGCGTCGACAAAACCGAGCAGGCCCTGCCACACCGTGGGCACGCCCGCCGACACCGTGACGCGCTCGGTCTCGAACAGCTCGTGGAGCGACTTGCCGTCAAGCCCCGGGCCGGGGAACACCAGCTTCGCGCCCACCATGCAGGCCGCGTAGGGCAGGCCCCAGGCGTTGACATGGAACATCGGCACGACGGGCAAAATTGTGTCTCGCGCCGAGAGGTTCAGTGCGTCGGGCAGGCCGATGGCGAAGGTGTGCAGCACCGTCGAGCGGTGGCTGTAGAGCACGCCTTTCGGGTTGCCTGTGGTGCCCGAGGTGTAGCACAGCGACGATGCCTGGTTTTCGTCGAACACAGGCCAATCGAAATGGTCGTCTTGCGCGTCGAGCAGTTCTTCAAAACACAGCAGCCCGGCGATTTTGCTTTCCTTGGGCATGTGGGCGCGGTCTGTCATCGCGACGAACTTTTTGATGGTCTTGACGCGGCCGGCCACCGCCTCGATCAGCGGCAGGAAGGTCAAGTCGAAGAACAGCACCTGGTCTTCGGCATGGTCGGCGATGTAGACCAGCTGGTCTGGGTGCAGACGCGGATTCAGCGTGTGCAGCACCGAGCCGGACCCTGACACAGCGTAGTAAAGCTCCATGTGGCGGTAGCCGTTCCAGGCCAGCGTGGCCACTCGCTCACCGGATTTCACGCCGAGCGCCGCGATGGCCTTGGCCATGCGGCGCGAGCGCGACGCTAGGTCGCGGTAGGTGCAACGGTGGATGTCGCCCTCGACGCGGCGTGAAACGATTTCCTGCTCGCCGTGGTGGCGCTCGGCGTGCACCAGCAGCGACGAGATCAGCAGCGACTGCTGCATCATCAAACCGTTCATATGGGCTCCATGAATGTGGTGTGGGCGCGCGGCCAAGCAGGCTGCGCCACTGACGCTTTTGATTGTGCCGTGCCCGGCCAAGCAGCACCTCAGGGTTTGAACTGCAGCGCCACGCGCTATGCGGGGCAGGGCAGGGCTTGGCAAGACTGGGGAGCTTACCGCTTGCAAGCGTCGCCGAACATTGCATCATCGGCACATGGCCCGCATCGTTTTCACGCAGCAACTCAAGCGCTTCACTGAAACGCCAGAGGTCAGCGTGCCGGCCGCCACGCTGCGCGCAGCGCTCGAAGCGGCGTTCGCGGTGAACCCACGCCTGCGCGGTTATGTGCTTGACGACCAGGGTCACCTGCGCGCCAACGTCGTCGCGTTCATCGACGGCGCGCGCTGCCACGAGCGTGTGGTTCTGGCCGACCCGCTGAAGGCCGACAGCGTGGTCTACGTGATGCAGGCCTTGTCGGGCGGGTAGACCCGCACCGGCGAAAAATGCTTCGCCAACTTGGCGGTTTCGCACCACCCCTTTCGCTGGAACATGGCCAGCCAAAAATAGGAGCATCAAACATGAGACAACGTGCATGGGTTGCCACCCGCAAGGGGCTGTTCGAACTGCGTCAGCGTGCCGGCACCTGGCAGGTCGAGCGCATCAGCTTTCTGGGCGAGCCGGTGTCGATGGTGCTGCCGCCGACCGAGGGCGGGCGTATGTATGCAGCGCTCAATCTTGGCCACTTCGGCGTTAAGTTGCACGGCTCGGACGACGCCGGCGTGACCTGGGCCGGGGGCATCTGGCGGTCAACCGACGACGCGGCTTCGTGGCACGAGGTCACTGGCGTGCCGGTCTCGAACTTTGGCTTTGCAGTGGTGGTGCATCCGGGGCGTGCCGAGACGGCCTGGTTCGTTCCCGCGATCGCCGATCAGACGCGTGTGCCGGTCAATGGCGCGATGGCTGTCAACCGCACCCGCGACGGAGGCCGAAGCTTCGAAACCTTGCGCAGCGGGCTTCCACAGCGGCACTGCTACGACTTGGTCTACCGCCACGGTTTAGCGCTCGACGAGACGGGTCAGCAACTGCTGATGGGCAGCACCACCGGCAACCTGTGGGGCAGCATGGATGCCGGCGACCACTGGGCAGAAGTGGATGTGAAGCTGCCTCCAATCTACGCGGTGCGCATGGGTTGAAGGTCGCCTGAGTCAAGATCGCCGTCCACGTAGTACCAGCGCCCGTCTTCACGCACGAACCGGCTGGTCTCGTGCAGGCGCTGAGCGCGCCCGCCCAGCTTGCTGCGGGCCACGAATTCAACACTGGCGTGATCGTCGTCCGGCACCGAGTGCTGCCGCAGTTCCAGCCCCAGCCACTTCAGCCCCGGTGGGTTCCGTTCGATCACCGCCGGCCGGGTGCTCCGGTGCCACGTGCAACGCAGGTAGTCCGTCAGGTCGAGCACATAAGCGCTGTAGCGCGAACGCATCAGCGCTTCGGCCGTCGGCGCGAGCAAATGCAGCAGCCCGGCGTGGTAGCGGCCGCAGCAATCAGCGCAGGGCAGGGCGGGCGATGCGCCGCAGGGGCACGGTGGTGTCTTCGTCATGGCCGCCGATGTTGCGCCACCCACAGGCCCGGCACCAACGGCAGCGCAGCCCAGGTAACGAGCACTATCGCCGAAAGGTCCCGACTTGGCTGATGTAGGAGAGATCGACGAAGTTCATACCGGAATGGTCCGTCTGGCTATAGCTGATCTCCGAGCCGCCGATGTCCAGATGCTGAATGGTTTCAAGCGCGCGCTTGAAGGACGCTCTTGTGATGGGCTTGCCTCCATCGGCCGCTCGCTTCAGGCCCGCGACCAACACCTTGGATGCCGCAAAACCCTCAATCATCGCTGGCGTCAGCTCCGTTATTCCCTTGGCAGCAGCAAGGCGAGCAGCCTCCGCAATCATCGGCGTTGCCAAGCTGCGCTCCGAGGGAAAAACCTGACTGACGATGACTCCCCGAGCGCGCGTTCCAAGTTCCTTGATGAAACCCGTTGCGGCATTATTTGAAAGCGTAGCAATGGTTGCAGCCGAACCAGCTTCCCGGATGGCCTTTACCCCAGTCGCAACGGAAACCGACGTGCCGATGAGAAGCACGCCGAGCGATTTTGCCGCGAGCGTTTTCTTCACGCATGCCGAATAGTCAGGCTTGAACTTGTCCACCGCTTCGGTCACCTGTGCAACCTGCTTGGCGTCCTTAAACACCTTCTGCACGCCTTGCAAAGCGTCCGCTCCAAACGTGTCGTCCACGTAGCAAATGGCGACCTTGTCCAGACCTGCCAGCCCCAGATGACCGACGACACGCGCGGCCTCCGCTTGGTACGGCGCACGCACGTTGAAGACCCAAGGGTTTACGGGATGATGAAGCGCCATCGCTCCCGTGGAGGGCGCAAGCAACACTATTTCGCTTTCGACCAGGACGGGCAAAAGTGCGATCGCGTGCGGAGTGCCGCGAGTCAGAAACAGTGACACGACCCGTGGATCCGACGCGAGCTTCCTTGCATTTTCCAGCGCGATCGGAACCTGGTTCTTGTCGTCCAGCGAGATGAGTTCGATGGACTGTCCTCCGACGCCGCCTTGCGCATTGACCGAGTCGATGAGAAGTTTCGCGCCTGCGTTGATCTCCGTCACCGAGGCTGCCGCTGGTCCTGTCAGACCGGTTGTCTGTCCGACGCGAATCTGCGCCTTTGCCGGCGTGGAGAAAAGCCAAAGCGCCGTCATCGCTGCCAGCAGAAATCTCATGGAAGTCTCCTTCATTACGGCCAAGGCCCACTGTGGGTTGGAACACCGAGGCCTAGACCATAAGTCAACGAAGCACGCACTTATCGAAGGAGAAGGCATGCGCCAACGGTCTAGTTTTCGGCCGCGCCCACAGGCATTGGGCCGGTCATAGGAATCGCCGATGGTGCTTCTACGACCGCGTGGCGGGTGCGAACCAGACAGATGCACAGAATCGACCCAATAAGAGCCACCGCACTGATGCCGAACAGCGACTCGTAAGAGCCCACCCGCACCGCGATCATGGCCATCACAAGCCCGGCCGCGGCTTGCGCGATCGCAAAACCCAATGTGGCAAATCCCCAATTCCGGCGATGTTCGGTCGCTCCGACCTGCTCAAGGGTGTAGGCCGAGATCAACGTCACGATGCCTGGGGTGAAAACGCCCATGAGGAGGGACGAAGCGAGCAGCGCGGCAGGAGATGTATTGAACAGCGGTAGTGCCGCCGCAAACGCTTTCAAGACAAATCCGCCGATCAGGCTTCGCTTGAGGCCGAGTCTGTCCGCCAAGCTGCCTGTCAACAACGGGCCCATCGCCGCACCCACGCCGAACATCGACCAATAGAACCCGCCGGTTGCGAGTGGCAGCCCGAGTTCGCGCACGATGTAGTCGACCCAGAACAACGTGTGTGCCAGGTAGCCCACGGCATTCAACGAGTGCGCCGCCACGATCAGGCCCACGTTGCGCTTGTTGCTCGTCCCCGCGTCGTCCGAGCCCTTCGGAGCGACATTGACGTCTTCTGGCCAGTGGCGCCAGGACAGCACGGCCAGAAGCAAACAGATGATGCCCATGCCCAACCAGGCGCCAGCGACGCCTTCCAAATGGAGCAGAACAGTGGTTGATGGCCCGCTGATCCACGCGAACCCGAGCCCCGCGACCAGCGCAGGGACCAGCGCCCCCGAGATCATTGCCCCAAGTCCAATGCCTGAGAAGACCACGCCGCTCGCGCGGCCCCGCACGCCCTCGATGTGCCGTGGCAACACTGCTGGCGCCGGTAGCACCATCAGGACGGCGCCGCAGAATCCCGCGGCGAGTCGCCATCCGTGGTACCAAGGTAAGCCAGCATCTTGAATCGCGCACGCGAAGAAGCTTGCGGCGCAAATCAACATCGAAGCTCGGATGAGCGCGGCCACGCTAAAGCGCGTGCAGAGCCGGTCTGCGCTCCATGCGCCGGCGACGTACCCCACCAACGTCGATACGCTCAGGTAGGAGGCCTCTGCCTTAGAAAACCATCCGGCGTCTATCAAGGCCGGCATCAAAGCGATGAATGCGAACCGCCCTATACCGTTGCCGATCAAGGTTGCAGCCAGCCCGGAAAGGCTGAGCTTGTTCACCGGGCGTTCGTTCAAGAAATCGCTCCGTACAACGACGCGAACGCGGAAGCCTCCTCCAGGGTGGGCAATACGCTGTCCACTTCATGGCTCTGCGCATCACTGGACGTCTCTTTTACGGCAGGCAGATTGATGTCCACTTCACGGCTCTGCGGATCACGCAAGCCCACAAGCATCGACAGCATTTGGCCTACGGCGCGCCCTGCATCAACCAAGGCCGTCGAGTTGACTCCGGAGCGTGGAACGACAAACGTGTAGAACTTTGCTCCCTCGGTGGGGATGCCCAGCGACCACGCATTTGTGACCGCTTGGCCGTTTCTCGCAACCCAGTTGAAGTTTCTGTCGACCTCGATCCCGCCGGGATGGAAGTTGCCATTCCTGAACCTGCGAATGTGTCCGGCTTGAATCAAGCGTCCGGTCAGACTGTTGTCCTCTGTTACGAGCGGCATGGAGATTCTGCCTCGCACAAGCACATGCACTTCTCTGGACAGTCCGAGCCACTTCGAGGAGCTGACGCTCATCATCCGTTCACCCGCCACCGTCTGGCATCGCGCGTCGGGCCCCAGGTCGGCCTGCAGCACGCCCGCGTCCATCAGCGCGATCATTTCGGCGATTCGCGACGCGGGCGGTCCGACCGCAACGCGGTTCATCATCGGTACGAACTGCGAAAGGAAGTCTCGGTGCGATCTCTCGGTCAGCCCGCCGAAGTCGACCGCGGCGCGTATGGTGTCGCGCAGGTCCCTTAGAACATCGCTTGCGGCTTTGATCGGGCTGCCGACATTCCCGAGAGCCGCCTCTTGCAGATCGGCCCGCAGATGCTCTCGGAGCCATCCGGAAAACTCCGCATGCGTGGAGAGTGCCGTTGCCGGAATCGGATTCATCAAGCGTTGCCACACGAAACGGTCGGCTTCGGGTATGTAGTGTTCGACCAGGGCCCTGCGCTCTGCCGCGTCTGCGTAGGCGAACTGCTGCGAAAACATCATCGTCGTAAGCGCGTCGTGGTGGACCTTCGAGTGGTACGCCTCGTAGTACGCGAACTCCATGTCCGCGATCAGCTTGGGAAGAACGTCCAACTCAAAATCCAGCTGCCTGACGGAGCGCAGCTCTTTCAACCTGGCGGACATGAGGAAGCGCGGGCGGTACTGCCCCGACATGCCTTTTTGGTTCATCGCTCGCGCGGACAGGGGCAGGCCGGACCGTGAGTAGGCAACGATGTGGGGTTCGCGCCCTGACCTCTGGTAAGTTTTCGAGCCGTCTGGGTTCGTCTCAAAGTGCCCGCCGCGGCCGACGGTCAACTCTGCGAGGATGTCGAACGTGGTCAGCCCGAGTCCTTCAACTGCGACCGTCTGGCTTGCGTCGATGCGTTTCAGTTTTTCCGCAATGGGGTACGGATCGTCGATGACTTCGGTTGTTTGACCTTTTTCGAGGGCGGCTGGGCAATTGCTTTTGGTGTTGGTTTCTCCGTGCCCCGTTGTCAGGAACACATAGTCCACGCGTTGCTGCGAGCCATCGATATCGATGAGCCAGGAGTTGTCGGCCGAACGTGTCACGCTTTTCACCGACGCTTTGACGAATACGACGCGCACGTGCGGCGGAGCCAAGCGGCGCAGGTAGTGATACACCCAACGAAGGTAGCGTCCGAAATACGCTCGCGAGTGATAGTCGTCGGGCGACGAGGAGCTGTTGGAACAAGCGCGGGGTCTTGTGCGGTCGTCTTGCATCCACTCGTGAAACGACGGGCCCTGGAGAATGGGACCGGCGCCGACGACACTCGAATCGCAGAACTGCGTAATTTGCGCGGCGACAGTGTTGACCAGCAAGTGGTTCGGTTGCGCGGGGTCGTGGCAGCCGACCCCCGGCTCGTTCGCATCGAAGAGGTGAATCACCATCGGTGTCGACCGGCTGGCTCGCTCGTGAGCCACGATGCGCTCCAATACTGAGAGGCCGCGCGGACCCAATCCCACGATTGCGATGTGTGCTGATTCCGCCATTTCTACCTCCTGTACGCCGCGCGATGGGCAGACCTTGGTTGGCAGGACGTCAAATGCTGACGCTTGCAATGCAACCCCCTGATTAGGGGGTTGCATGTGCGGCGAATGATGAATGTTTTAGGCTGCGTCTGGCGTTACGCAATGTATCCGCCCGGCGACGCAAGCCTCGCCGTCAAACCGCGTGGCCTTGTGCAAAAACCACCGCCGCTCAGAACCCTGTCGCGACGTTTTCTGCCCCGCCCATTGAGCACGAGCACGAATACCGATGTCCCTGGCCCGCGATTTGATCAAGCTGAGCGAGGGACGATATAAGGTCTCCCTCAGCGATCTTGAACAAACGAGCGCTGTGGGAGAGTCTCTTTTCGACCAAGATCAGAGACCATC
>JBBRPV010000098.1:0-14284 GCA_038227445.1 Burkholderiales bacterium
CTCATGGAGCTGGCCGCCGCAAGGTCCGTATCGCTGCCCGTGGCCCCGCTGCTATCGCCCGGCCAGCCGGCTGAATTGTTGCTGCGCCGTCCCGACGTGCAGGCGGCCGAACGGCAATTCAATGCCGAGGCAGCACGCCTGCGCGAGAGCCAGGCCGACCGGTGGCCAAAGTTCTTCCTGGCCGCCGTGCTGGGCAGCCAGGATCTGCGGCTGAACTTGTTGGACCTGAGCCCCGCGCGCTACAGCAACGTGGCCTTGGCCTTCACGGCACCGTTGTTCAATGCAGGCCGACTGAAGGCCGCGGTGGAGCGTCAATCGGCACGCGAGCGCAGCGCCCTGCTGCAGGTCGAGCGCGCGGTGCTGGTGGCGCTGCAAGACGTTGAGAACAGTCTGGTGGCCTTGCGCAGCGAGCGCGAACGAGATCGGACCTTGCTTGCCACCACCGAGCTGCGACGCACCGGTCTGCGCCATGCCGAAACGCTGCACCGCGAAGGGCAGATCGATCTGCTGCAGTTGCTCGATGCACAACGCGGGCTGCTCGCCGCAGAACTTGCGGCTATCGACAGCCAGACACAAATCGCATTGGGCACTGTGCAACTGATCAAGGCTGTGGGCGGCGGGTGGGCGCCCGCGCCTGCGCCTGCCGTGATGCCAACCAATGTGACGGCCAACGTGCCAGTCACCCGGCCACCGCTGGCCTGCGCAGCCCCTTGCTGAACGGCAGTCCCAACAGTCCCTGGAGTGTTCATGACCTCAGATAAATCGTCCCGTGCGGCAGCAGGCGGTGCCCTGGTGATGCTGCCGCTGCTCGTGATGTTGGCCGGATGCGTCCGTGAAGCCCCGCCCGCGCCGCCCCTGCCCGCCGTCTTCGTCTCCACCGTGCGCAACGACAACGGCGCCGCCATGCGCTTGCTCAGCGGCAGCGTCAGGCCGCGTGTCGAAAGTGAACTGGCCTTCCGCACGGGCGGCAAGGTGGTGGCGCGCCAGGTCGATATCGGCCAGAGCGTTCGTGCAGGCCAGGTGCTGGCCCGTCTGGACCCGGCAGACCTGCAACTGGGCGTGGACGTCGCCGTCGAGCAATTGCGTGCGGCAGAAGTCGATGCCACGCAAGCCGCCAGCGACGCTGCACGCTTCAAGCGCCTGCTGGCCGACGGCTCGGTCGGCGCCGCCGACCAAGAGCGCCAACAAGCCCGCGCCGACGCTGCGGCGGCACGCCGCACCCAGGCCCAATGGCAGCTGGACTTGCAGCGCAACCGGGCTGGCTATGCGCTGCTGACGGCGCCGTTTGACGGCGTGGTCATCGCGCTGCGCTTCGAGACCGGCCAAACTGTGGCCGAGGGGCAGGCGGTACTTACCATCGCCCGCCCTGGCGAGCTGGAAGTGGTGGTGGACGTGCCCGAGGCTTTGGCACCCACGCTGCGTGAACACAAGGCCACAGCGCAAGTTGCCGGACTGGCTGCACCCGTCACCCTGAAGCTGCGCGAACTGGCGCCCGCAGCGGCGGCACAGACACGCACCTTCCGCGCCCGCTTTGCCATCGTCGCGCCGCCGTCAGGCCTGCGCATGGGCAGCACGGCTGAGCTACGGTTGACGCGCGATGGTGCGCAGCCATCGGCTGAACTGCCGCTGAGTGCGCTGCTGCAGGCCGGTGGCGCACCGGGCATGTGGTTGGTCGACGAGAAGACCGGCACGCTCAAGCGCCAGCCGGTGCAGTTGGTGTCGCAGACTACGGACCTGGTGCGCGTGGCGGGTTTGATCGATGGCGCCTTGGTGGTGTCGGTGGGCGCGCAAAAGCTCGATGCGGGGCTGCCGGTACGGGTCGTGCGGCGACCTTTGGAAGCCACGGCTCGCGCGAACGATGCGAACGAAACGAACCGCCCGAACGGCTCGAACCGTATTCAAGGCAGCCCGCCGTGAAAGGTTTCAACCTGTCGCAGTGGGCGGTGGAACACCGCGCCATGGTCTTGTTCATGTTGATCGCCAGCTTACTGGTCGGCAGCTTCGCCTTCACACGCCTGGGCCGGCTGGAAGACCCGAACTTCAACGTGCCGACGATGAATGCCATCGCCGTCTGGCCAGGCGCCACGGCGCAGGAAGTGCAGGACCAGGTGCTCAACCGCATGGAGCGCGAGGTTCAGAAGATCGAGGGTATCGACTACGTGCGCAGCTTTTCGCGCCAAGGCTACGGCGGGCTGAATTTCTGGATGAAGGGCGGAACGCCCAAGGCCGAGCTGGAGCAGGCCTGGTACCTGGCGCGCAAGAAGATCGCCGACGTGCGCCAAGAATTTCCTGAAGGCGTGCGCGGCCCCTTCTTCAACGACGAATTCGGTGACGTCACCAGCGTGCTCTACGCCTTCAGCGCGCCCGATCTGAGCTGGCCTGAACTGCAGGTGCTGGTGGAAGACGCCAAGCGGCAGCTTCAGTCCGTGCCGGGCGTGACCAAGATCGAGGTCTTCGGCCGCCAGAGCGAGAAGGTCTTTGTGGAGTTCGACAGCGGCAAGCTCGCGGCATTGGGCATCAGCCCGCAAACGCTGATCGACGCGCTGGCACGGCAGAACGCCTTGAGCCCGGCGGGCGCCAGCGAAGGCCGCAGCGACCGCGTCTACCTGCGCGTGGGCGGCGCGCTGCACGACGTGCGCGACGTGGCCGAGGTGCCCATCGAAGCTGGCGGCCGCCTGCTGCGCCTGGCCGACGTGGCCCGCGTGCACGGCGGGCTTGAAGACCCACCGACTTACACCGTGCGCCACAACGGGCAGCCGGTGCTGATGCTGGGCGTTACCTTCGAGCGCAGCGGCAACATCCTCAAGCTCGGCCGCGCGCTGGACGAGCGCATGCAGGCGCTGCAAGCCGCCTTGCCCCTGGGTGTGGCGGTGGAAAAAGCGGCCGACCAACCGCGGGTGGTCGACGAATCGGTGTGGGAATTCGAGCGCTCCTTTCTCGAGGCGCTGGCCATCGTGCTGGCGGTGTGCTTCTTGTTCCTGGGCTGGCGCACGGGCATCGTCGTGGCGGCCTCGGTGCCGCTGGTGCTGGCCATCGTGGCCACGGTGATGTTGGCCATGGGCTGGAACCTGGACCGCATCTCACTCGGCGCGCTCATCATCGCGCTGGGTCTGCTGGTCGACGACGCCATCATCGTTGTGGAAATGATGGTCGTGAAGATGGAACAGGGCTGGGACCGCGTGCGTGCAGCGACGTTCGCCTACACCTCCACCGCATTGCCCATGCTCAGCGGTACCTTGATCACGGTGGCCGGTTTCATGCCGGTGGGCTTTGCGAAGTCCATCGCTGGTGAATACGCCGGCGGCATCTTCTGGGTGGTGGGTGTGGCGCTGATCGCATCGTGGTTCGTCGCCGTGGTCTTCACGCCCTACCTGGGTGTGATGCTGTTGCCCAAGACGATGACGATAAAAGGCCAAGGCGCGGGTGGGCATGAAGCGCATGCCTCGCACGACCCGCATGCGAAGCCGATCTACGAACGCCTGCGCCGCATCCTGCGTTGGGGCGTCGCCCACCGCGTGGTGGTGCTGGGGGCCACCGCGGGGCTCTTCGTGCTGTCCATCGCGGGCATGGGGCTGGTGCAGCAGCAGTTCTTTCCCACCGCATCCAGGCTGGAACTGGTGGTCGACCTGCGCCTGCGCGAAGGCGCTTCCTTCAAAGCCACCGAAGCCCAGGTTCAACGGCTGGAAAAGGTGCTCCAGGCCGACCCGCAGATCGCCAGCTTCAGCGCCTACACCGGCGCTGGCGCGCCGCGCTTCTTTCTTTCGATTTCAGCCGACCTGCCCAACCCCGGGCTGGCGCAGATCATCGTCAACACGCGCAGCATCAAAGAGCGCGAGGCAGTGCGTGGGCGGCTGTTGGAACTCTTCGCCAGGAACGAACAGTTCCCCGACTTGCGCGGCCGAGTCACGCGCTTCGAATTCGGGCCGCCCGTGGGGTTTCCGGTGCAGTTCCGCGTCATCGGGCCTGACACCGCGCAGGTGCGCAGAATCGCCTACCGCGTGCGTGACACCGTGCGCACCAGCCCTCTGGTGCGCGACACCCAACTCGACTGGAACGAGCAGGTGCGCACCGTGCGCGTGCAGCTCGATCAAGACAAGGCGCGGATGCTGGGTGTGACCAGCGCCGAAGTGGCCGCCATGACGCAGCTGGTGATGTCGGGCGCAGCAGTGACGCAGATCCGCCGCGGCGAAGAGCTGATCGACGTGACCCTGCGCGCCGCACCGGAGGAGCGCCTGGCGTTGGAACGGCTGGGCGACATCAACCTGTTCACCCGCAACGGCACGGTGGTACCGCTGTCGCAAGTGGCCACGTTGACGCCCACAGTCGAGGAGCCGGTGCTCTGGCGGCGTAACCGCGAAGTGGCACTGGCCGTGCGTGCCGATGTGATGGACGGCGTGCAGGGGCCGTTCGCGAGCGCCAAGATCTGGTCAAGCTTGAAACCGGTGGTCGACAGCCTGCCACCGGGCTACCGCATCGAGATCGGCGGCGCCGCGGAGGAAACGGCGAAGTCAGACCGTGCGCTGTTTGCCGTGTTCCCGCTGATGTTCGTCGTGATGCTGTTCCTGCTGATGCTGCAACTGCAAAGCTTCTCGCGCATGTGGATGGTGTTCCTGACGGCACCGCTGGCGCTGATCGGGGTGGTGCCGGCGCTATTGGTCTTCAATGCGCCTTTCGGCTTCGTCGCATTGCTTGGGGTGATCGCGTTGGGCGGCATGATCATGCGCAACGCGATCATCTTGGTCGACCAGATCGACAAAGACATTGCCGCCGGCACGCCGGCACTCGAGGCGGTGGTCGAAGCCACCGTGCGCCGCGCGCTGCCGGTGGTGCTGACGGCCGCGGCTGCCGTGCTGGCCATGGTGCCCTTGGTCAGCAGCGTGTTCTGGGGGCCGATGGCTATCGCCATCATGGGCGGGCTGATCGTCGGTACCGTGCTCACGCTGGTGGTCGTGCCGGCGCTGTACGCGGGCTGGTTCGGGCTGCGACCCGCCACTGCCTTGCTGGCACCAGGAATTGACTGAAGCCATCCATTCCGCGGAGATCGACGCAGATTTCTGCCGTCAGGCTGTCGAAAAATCACGACGTCGACTGCGTTGAGCGGCCGACTCTAGCCGGGGGCCAGCATCGCTATTTCGCGATGATCGGATACAGGTCTTTGGTTGTGCAGTTGTTGCGGTCGTCGGTCAGTGCACGCGATCGGCGGCCGTCGAATCACCGACGCTCTCGGCCGCGCAGGCGAAGGTCGAGTGCAAAAGTACAGCCGTCGTTCGCCGCTAAAACAGCAGCCGGCTGCAATGGGTCGAAAGGGATAGTTCGCTGGCGCGAACAGCAGACGCTCGTCGGACATCTGGTCCAGCAACTTTGCCCGCGCGACGGCGGAAGCCGGCAGTGCGTCTCACGGTGCTGGCCTCAGAGCCCGCAGGTCTATTTGTGCTGTCGACCTGAGAGGCTGGGGAACTTCAGCTTTCAGGCACCTGCCCTGGTCGAGCGTCTAGGCAGGGTGCCTCCACTGATCGAGGCGGTGGAGCTGACCTATTTTGAACCTGTGAAGCGCTTTCAGCCGTCCTTGTTCGGGTGGTCCTTCGTGGGACCTTCCTCGCGCTCAGTTTCAACAAGCTTGCCCAGCAGCCATTCCACCGCCAGCGCGGTGTAAATCTCAATCTCGGCCTCTGGCACGGGCTGGGCGCCCACCACAATCCGCTCGGTCGCATCGCCTTGAATCATCGCGAAGAAGACGACCACCAACCGACGAAGCTGTAAGGCGTCCTGCGGTCCAAGCCCAACCCGATGGAGGTAAGCGGCGAGTTGGTCGTACGCCGCATCGTGTCCGCAGGCAAAGTAGGTCTCGGCCACTTCCGGGTACCGAATGCCTTCGGCTACGGCAATCCTCTGCAGACCGATCACCTCGGGGTGCATGAGCGCCGCCACGAAGCCACGGGCAAACGCGGTCAGCACATTGCGTGGCGTGCGTCCCGCCTCTGCAACCGCCGCAAGCGGCTCCATCATGCCCGCGCAGCGCTGCTCCATCATTGCGCGGAACAGCCCCGCCTTGCCGCCAAACTGCTCATAGACAAGCGACTTCGAGCCACCCGACTTCGCCACGATCTCGTCCAGTGTGGACTTCTCGTACCCGCGCGCCAGAAAAACGTCGGTGGCTGCATCAAGGATCGCGCCGACACGCGCCTCACCCCGCTTGCTTCGCGGTTTCGGCACGAAATTGGAATCTTGTGAAGTGCTTGTCAAAATGGTAATGTACAGTACGTTACTCAATGCGCAAGTGTGTGTTGACAACCCATTGCATCCAGGAGAATGTTTTGCGAACACCGCCGACCAGCGCACTTTTCAGCGTCAACAGACAACTTCTTGTGGGGTTCTCAGTTCTGTTGCTCGCATCGTGCAGTAAAACAGAAACGCCGCAAGAGGTCCAAGTACCGGTTCGAACGGTGCTTGTGGGCAGTGTGGCTGAACCCCTAGCCTCAGAGAGCATACCCATTTACGCTGCGGTTGTTGCGTCCAGGTTCGCTAGTGAACTGGCGTTTCGTGTGCCTGGCCGCATCTTGACGCGCGGTGTCGAGATGGGTGATCAGGTCAAGGCTGGTGGATCGCTGGCGACTCTCGATCCCGAACCGTTTCGCATCGCTGTGCGCTCGGCACAGGCTTTGGTGGCCGCTTCTCGCGCCGAGCTGATACAGGCCGAGGGCGACCTGGCGCGCAATGCGCCGTTGGTGGCCGAGCGAATCGTGGCACCTGCACAGGCCGACCGGTTGCTTGCCCAGCGCGATACCGCTCGCGCCCGCCTCGCCCAAGCGCAGGCCCAGGAGGCAGCAGCGCAGGACGACCTCGGCCACACCACGCTTCGCTCGCCAGCGAAGGGCGTGGTGACGCAGGTGAGCGCAGAGGTCGGTCAGTACGTTACGCCGGGACAACCGGTGTTCCGGGTGGCCAGACCAGACAATTTGGACGCGGTGGTGGACGTGCCCGAGAGCGCGGTGGCAGCCATCCGCCCCGACATGCCCGCGACCGTTTTGCTCGTCTCCACGCAGCAGCCCATTGCCGGGCGGATTCGCGAGGTGTCGCCAATAGCCGACCCGGCAACGCGCACCTACCGCGTGAAGGTCGCACTTGCCACGTCGAGCGCTGCGCGCATCGGTATGTCGGCAAGCGTCACGTTCGCAGCTGCCAGCGACAGCGCAAAAAGCGACGAGAAAGACGGCGAGGTGTTCAGCTTGCCGCTGAGCGCCATCACACAGTCTGGCGAGCGGCCAGCGGTGTGGGTCGTGAAAGGGGAAAGCGTTCTGGAGCTGCGTCAGGTCACGCTGGGCAGCTACCGGGACAACAACGTGACCATCACCGCAGGCATACAGCGCGGCGAGCGGGTTGTCACCGCTGGCGTTAACCGCCTTGATGCCCAGCAAACCGTCAAGCTGTGGGACGGGCAACTGCCATGACCGCTTTCAATCTCTCCGAGTGGGCACTGCGCCACCGGGCCCTCGTGGTTTTTATGATCGCTGCCATCCTCACGGGAGGCCTTGCGTCCTACTTCAACCTCGGGCGCTCCGAGGACCCGACCTACACCGTCAAGACCATGATTATCTCGGTCGCCTTGCCCGGGGCGAGCGCACGCGAGATGGAAAGTCAGGTAACCGACCCGATCGAACGCGTCTTGCAGGAGGCGCCGAACTTCGACTACGTAACCAGTTACTCCCGCCCAGGCGAGGCAACCTTGTTCGCCACGCTTCGAGACGACACGCTACCGGCTGACGTACCCGACAGCTGGTACCAGATGCGAAAACGCGTCGGCGACCTCGCGCCACGTCTGCCATCTGGCACCCGGGGACCGTTCTTCAACGACGACTTCGGCGATACCTTCGGCTCGGTCTACGCCTTTCGCGCCGATGGTTTCTCCGACTCGAAAATGAAGCAGGTGCTGCTCGCCGTGCGCCAGCGGCTTTTGCGCTTGCCCGATGTCGCCAAGGTCGAGCTCTCGGGCGTGCAGGCTGAACGTTTCTATGTGGAGTTCAGCCATGCAAGGCTGGCCACCATCGGTCTCTCAACGGCACAAATCTTCGATGCAATTCAAAGCCAGAACGCTCTGATGCTGGCCGGCACGATCGAGGTGCCAACCGACCGGATTAGGATCGATATGGCCTCGTCTTTGTCGAGCGAAACTGCGATCGCGGCGTTGCCCATCGACATTGGTGGACGGCAGTTTCGTCTCGGCGACATTGCAACGGTCAAGCGCGGCTTCGCCGATCCGCCAACTTTCTCGGTTCGTCTCGATGGTGAACGGGTGACATCGCTGGCGGTGTCGATGAAGCCCGGGGGCGACATCCTGCGCCTGGGCAGCGATCTTGACGCCGAAATGAGCGCGGTCACCAAGACGTTGCCCGCGGGCATCGACATCAGGAAAGTCGCTGACCAGCCCAGCGTGGTCGGGCGCGCGGTTGACGAGTTCATTGGGCACTTTCTGCTGGCGCTGGGGATTGTGCTGGGCGTGAGCTTCCTCTCCCTTGGCTGGCGGGCTGGGCTCGTCGTGGCGCTGTCCACGCCCATCGTGCTGGCACTGACGTTCATCGCCATGGACATTGGCGGGCTCGGTTTGCACCGGATCTCCCTGGGCGCGCTCATCATTGCGCTGGGTCTATTGGTGGACGACGCCATCATTGCGGTGGAGATGATGCTGGTGAAGCTCGATGAGGGATGGGACAAAACGCGTGCGGCCGCGTTCGCTTGGACCTCCACCGCCTTCCCGATGCTGACGGGAACGCTGATCACCGCCGCCGGTTTCTTGCCGGTCGGCCTTGCGCGCTCAGGTACCGGCGAATACACCGGCGCGATCTTCTGGGTTGTCGCTATCGCACTCGTGATGTCGTGGATCGTTGCGGTGCTGTTCACGCCTTACCTCGGTTTCAAGCTGCTGTCTGCGGGCACCGGCGCTCACGCTGCCAGTGCCTTCAACAGCCCGATCTACCAGCGGCTCCAGCGAAGTGTTGACTGGTGCGTTGCGCATCGAAAGACGACCATCGGGGCTACGGTCATGGCCCTTGTCTTCAGTCTGGCGTTGTTCCCGTTGGTGCCGCAGCAATTTTTTCCCTCGTCGTCGCGCCAGGAGGTGATCGTCGACCTCGAACTTGCCGAGGGGGCGCCCTATCTGGCCACACTGGCCAAGGCGCGCCAGGTTGAACAGCTGATCGCTGCCGACCCGCGCACCGGGTACACCCTGTCTTACGTCGGTGGCGGCGGACCGCGCTTTAACCTCGCGGTGAACCCGGAACTGCCCAACCTGGCTTACGCAAACTTCATCGTCCATCCCAAAAACGCAGCCGACAGTGCGGGGCTCACCCGAGACCTTCGCGAGCGCCTCGCTGCGGCGTTTCCAGACGTCCGAACGCGGGTTTCCCGAATCGAGAACGGCCCACCGGTGGGTTACCCGGTGCAGTTCCGGGTCATGGGGCCGGATCCGGACACCGTGCGCGAGATCGCTGGACGGGTGCGCGACACGGTTCGCGCCGACACCCGCACGCGCGATGTCAATCTGCAGTGGGGCAACCTCACCAAGGCGGTGCGATTGGACATTGACCAAGATCGCGTGCGCGCGCTGGGGCTCACCCCGGTGGAGATCGCTGAAACCATGCAAACGCTCCTGAGCGGGCGCACGGTGACGCAGGTGCGCGAGGGAACCGAGCTGGTGGATGTCGTGGTTCGCGCCATACCCGAAGAGCGAGCCGCTGCCGAACGCCTGGGCGATCTCACCATCCGAACAGCGTCGGGGCAATCGGTGCCACTTGCGCAGGTGGCCCAGGTGGTTCCCGTGCTTGAAGACGGCCTGATCTGGCGGCGAAACCGCGACGTGAATCTGATCGTTCGGGCCGATGTTGTCGAGGGCGTGCAGGCTCCTGGCGTATCGGGCGCCATCAACCCGAAGCTAGATGCGATCCGCGCTGCGTTGCCATTGGGCTACAAGATCGAAATGGGTGGCGAGGTTGAGGAGTCGGCCAAAGGCGGCATCTCGATTGCCAAACTGCTACCGCTCATGCTGGGCGTCTGGCTTACGTTGCTGATGGTCCAGCTCCAGAGCTTCAGCCGCGTCGTCATGGTGCTACTGACCGCACCGCTGGGAATGATCGGCATCACGCTCACTCTGCTGATCACGCAAACGGCATTCGGGTTCGTGGCGCAGCTCGGCGTCATTGCGCTGGCGGGGATGATCATGCGCAACTCGATCATCCTCGTCGATCAGATTGACCGCAACATCGATGCGGGCGCGCCGCCGTGGGACGCGATCGTCCAGTCAACCGTTGTGCGGGCGCGCCCTGTTGTCTTGACAGCAATCGCGGCCATTTTGGCCTTGATTCCGCTCACCTTGTCCGAGTTTTGGGCGCCCATGGCGATTGCAATCATGGGCGGGCTCGCGGTTGCGACCATCCTCACCCTGTTCTTTGTGCCTGCGCTCTATGCGGCGTGGTTTCGGGTTCGTCGGCCTGAGAACGGGCCAGTCCATCAAACGGCAGACGGATCGCCCCTGCCGATCAAAACGAAGGGGGTGTCCGCATGAGCCGCGTCACGAAACGAGCCACAACAGCGCTGATGGCGGCAGCGGCGATGGCGTTGGCAGGATGCACATCGCTGTCGCCGGTGACCCGCACGGACGTACCAGACGGTGTTGCGTTTCGCAACGCCGCCGGAGCGCTGGCGACCGCGCAGGCGCCACAAGCACCCGAGCTGGCCGCTTGGTGGGAGCGGTTTGGGGATCCCGAGCTGAGCAGGCTGGTGACGGTGGCGCTGACCGCGAACCTCGACATCGTGCAGGCAAAAGCCCGTCTCGCCGAGGCGGATGCGCTGGTGCGCCGCGCCCGCGCAGACCGGCTACCGGGTGGCGGCCTGGACGCAAGTGTTGCCCGCCAACGCCAGTCGCTGGAAGGGCCCACAGGTGCGCTGACCCGCAACGCCCCGGGGTTCATGCGTGACCAGACGGTGTTCGATTCGGGTGTGCAGGCCAGCTGGGAAATCGACCCGTTCGGTCGACTGGGCGCGGTTGCGCAAGCGGCAGCGTCGGGCAGTCGTGAATCTGAGGCCTTGCTGGACGGCGTGCGCCTGCGCATCGCGGCAGAAACCGCCGATGCCTATGTCGTTCTGGCTGGTGCCAACGAGCGGCTGAAGATCACACAGGCACAGCGGGACGTGCTGCGTCGATTGGCCCAAGCTACACAGCGCCGTTTCGACGCGGGCGAAGCAGGTCTGGGCGAGCTTGAGCAGACGCGCGGCGAGCTGGCGCGACTGGACACGCTTGTCCCGATCATCGGCATCGAGGCCGAGGCGCAGCGCAATCGGTTGGTGGTGCTGACAGCGGGCAGCGGACCGCTGGCCGCGCCCATCCAAGTGCCCCGTGCGCCCGGCCTGGCCGGTCTCGACACCCCGGCGCAGGTGCTGCGCAGACGGCCTGACGTGCGCGCCGCCGAGGCCGGCATTGCCCTGGCCGACGCCCGAATCGGCGCCGCGCTTTCGGCGTATTACCCGTCGATATCCATTGCCGGGGTGGTGGGCTTTCAGGCAGTGGACGCCAACCAATTGTTCACCGGCCCGTCGCTGAACGCCCAGGGGCTTGTCGGTATTCGCTGGCGCCTGTTTGACTTTGCGCGGATCGACGCCGAGGTGGCCGCTGCCCGTGCACGCGGCGATGGCGCGCTGGCGACCCATCGAACGGCGCTGTTTCTGGCAACAGAGGACGTTGAAAACGCTTTGTTTGCGCTGGTGGCCCGAGACACACAGCAGCGCGAAGCTGCGCGGGCCAGTGCCGCATTCGTGGCGGCGGCGAGCACCGTGCGCCGCACGTTTGACGCTGGGCTGAGCGGACTGCCGCTGCTGCTCGACGCCGAGCGCAGGATGCTCGACGCTCAACAAAGCGAGGCCGACGCGCGGGTTGCCGCAGCGCGCGCGTCGGTCGCGGTGTTTCGGGCGATCGGTGGTGTTGTCGAGCGCCCGGCAGATGTCTTGTCGGCGCGAGAAACGCCATGAGACAGCCAAGCGGTCTGCGTACCAATGAAGACGCCCTTGAGCACATGAATCGACGCGGGCCATTGGCCACCGGTGCTTTCGACCAGGTCGAGGTCGTCGGTGGCGACGAGCTTGATGCTTGGCTGCAGGCCAACCACGAGCGGCAAGACAGCGTTTGGCTTGTCACGTTTAAAAAACTCTGTAGGAGGAAATCATGAGCAAACCGCGTCTCACTCAGAAAGCTTTTGAACTTCTAGAAGAACTGAAGGTGAACAACAACCGCGAGTGGTACACCGAGCACAAAAAAGCATATGCCGAATCCGTGCAAACTCCCTTCACGGAAATTCTCGAAGAAGCATCATCGAAAATGGCAAAGACTAAGTATCCGATGCTTGGCGGAAAAGAAACTGTTTTTCGGATTTACCGCGACGTTCGATTCTCCAAAGACAAGCGACCGTACAAAGATAATATTAGCGGGTTATTGACGCCATCAGGCACCAAAGCGGAAGACGAAGGCTTAATTTACGTTCATCTCAACGCTGACGGCGGCTTTCTCGCCTCGGGCTTTCATCAGCTCGACAATAATCGCCTCAATCAAGTTCGCCAACATATCATTGATGAAAAAAAAACGTTCACCTCCATTGTAAAGAAGTTGACCAAAGCTGGATATGAATTTAGTGACATGGAAAAGCTGAAACGTATGCCGCGTGGATTTGAAGATTACGAGTCACATGAACACGCTGATTTACTAAAGATGAAATCGCTCGTCGTTCAAGCGACCCAGACCAAGAAAGCGTGGCTCGACGGAACCATCGTCGAAGAGATAGTAAAAATCAACAAAGCAGCCACCGACCTGACACTCTTTGGACTAGCGGCACTGGCGTAGAAGTAAATATAAGCAACGCATTAAAATCTAAGCACCATGATAAAAACGGAAAACTTTAAAAAAGTTCAGATCAAATCTTCGGCCGAATTACGATCATGGCTAGAACAGAACCACAAGAAAGAAGAAAGCGTTTGGTTGGTCACCTTTAAGAAACAGATCGAAGGCAGTTATGTGTCGGTTCAAGAGGTTCTAGACGAACTGCTCTGCTTTGGCTGGATTGACGGTATCCGGCGAAAATTGGACGAAGATCGAACTATGCAGTTGATTTCTCCCCGCAAAGCACAGCACTGGTCCAAGACGTATAAAGATCGATTTTCAAAGCTTGAGCGAGAAGGCCGAATGGCAGACGCGGGTATCGACGCGGTCAAGCGTTCAAAGCGTTTGGGATTATGGAATTTTCTAGACGACGTTGACGCGTTGGTAAAATCAGAGGACTTGCTGAAAGCGTTTCAAAGCTATCCAGGATCGAAAAAGAATTTTGAAGCGTTTGGGGCTTCGAGTCAGCGATTCATGTTGCGATGGCTCAAGCTAGCCAAGACCCCTGAAACTCGTACCAGACGTATCCAGCAGCTTGCATCACTTGCTGCGGAGAATAAAAAACTGCCGGGAAGTTAGCATCGTACATGTGTTGGCAGTAAGAAATCATCATTTTGTTAAGACGGTTATCCGTTACCCAGGCATCCACTTCGCAGCTCGAATACCATGTTCCATAATCGGTCGATTTCGCCTCGCTCGATCACTTCCATCGGCTTGAGGCCGTCAAAGGCAGCATTCGGTTCTTGAAACCAGTTTCCAATCGAGTTTGCTTCAACAACATCATCGAGTGCCTCCAACAGACGATAGACTTCGTTGTAGGGTCGCTTTAGCTTTTCGGCGGTATCCGTTTCAGACTCTACCTTCGCAATTGTCCGTTCGGAAACGTTTACAACGCGACCAAAGATTCTCGATCACCGGCTGCTCCAGGATTGCCGCGATGATCTTCAGCTGGCCGCCGCAGTTCGGGCAGTGCGCCATGTCGATCTCGAACACCCGCTTCAGCAGCTTGGCCCAGCTCAGCCGCACTGGGCGGCGATGCGCACACGTGGCTTCGCACTCAGCGGGCGGTGCGGTCGGCGCGAAAGGTTCGGGTTCCTGCGGCACCACGAGCGCGCGCAGCTTGGCGTTGGGCGCGAGAACGCCGTGGAAGCGGATCAGGTGCAGTCTGGGGCGTGGCACCAGCGCAGCCAGCCGCTGCATGAACTCCAGCGGCGACATTACCAGGTGCGTGGTGCCGTCACGCCATGGGGTCTTGAGCTTGAGCACCACTTGCCCGGCGGCGTTGGTTTGCACGCGTTCGTTGGCCAGCGCCGGGCGCGTGATGTAGCGGCACAGCTGCTCCAGCGCCTGGCGATCATTGGCAGCGCA
>JBBRPV010000099.1:0-14168 GCA_038227445.1 Burkholderiales bacterium
AGTTCCGCGAGCAGCGGCTGGTCCCAGCGCGGCTGGGAGATCAGCACGACCGCCTTGGACGTGCCGACGCGACAAGGCGTGCACTGGCCGCAGGATTCATGCTCGAAAAAGCGCATCATGTTGCGCGCTGCGTTCACCGCAGTGTCGTGTTGCGAGAGCACGATCACCGCCGCTGAACCAATGAAGCAGCCGTACGGCTGCAGCGTATCGAAATCGAGCGGAATCTGGTTCATCGACGCCGGCAGGATGCCGCCCGAGGCACCGCCCGGCAGGTAGGCATAAAACGTGTGGCCTGGTTGCATGCCGCCACAAAATTCGTCGATCAGCTCCTGGACCGTGATGCCAGCCGGTGCCAGCTTCACGCCGGAGCTGCTTACACGGCCCGAGACCGAAAAGCTGCGCAGCCCCTTGCGGCCGTGCCGGCCCTGCGACGCAAACCACGCACCGCCTTTTTCCAACAATTCACGGACCCAATACAGCGTCTCGAAGTTGTGTGCCAGCGTGGGGCGCCCGAACAGGCCCACCTGCGCCACATACGGCGGCCTCAGACGCGGCAGCCCGCGCTTGCCTTCAATCGATTCGATCATCGCCGACTCTTCGCCACAAATATAGGCGCCCGCACCGCGCCGCAGCTCGATCACGGGCATGTCGCGCAGGGGCGGCGTGGCGCGCAGCTTCGCGAGCTCGGCCTCCAGCAGCGTGCGGCAGCCGTGGTACTCATCCCGCAGGTAGATGTAGACCGCGCTTATACCGACTGCCCAGGCGGCGATCAACAGGCCTTCAAGAAACCGATGCGGGTCGCGCTCGAGGTGGTATCGGTCCTTGAAGGTGCCGGGCTCGCCCTCGTCGATGTTGACCGCCATCAACCGGGGCGCCGCCTCGGCGCGCACGATGCGCCACTTGCGACCTGCGGGAAAGCCCGCGCCGCCCAGGCCGCGCAAGCTGGAGTCCTCCATCGTTTTGAGCACGCCCTCAACATCGCGCCGACCTTCGACGCAGTCGCGCAGCACTGCATAACCGCCTTGGGCGGCGTAGGCTTCATAGTCCAGGTACGGTGCGGGTTCGTGTCGGCTGAGATTGGCTTGGGCCGCACCGCGCACCGCCTCCAGCGTGGCATACGAGATGGGATGCTGGTGCACCACCACGGCAGGTGCCTGCTCGCAGCGGCCGATGCAG
The DNA here is from genome assembly GCA_038227445.1 of Burkholderiales bacterium. Classification (GTDB taxonomy): domain Bacteria; phylum Pseudomonadota; class Gammaproteobacteria; order Burkholderiales; family Burkholderiaceae_C; genus LMDS01. The sequence continues at coordinate 1,177 of JBBRPV010000099.1, forward strand.
GGCACCGGCACCACCCGAACGTCCGCGCCGAGCAGCGCAGGCAGGCGATCGAGCAGCTGTTGAGCACCCGCCATCTCGCAGCTCAGCCCGTCGCACACCCGCACCGTCAACCCGGCGGCGGCCGGCGCGTGGCCGTCCGGACTTTCCTTCACCACCTCGAAGTGGTGATAGAAGGTGGCGACCTCATAGACCTCAGTTTGGGCGAGCTTGAGTTCCTCGGCCAGTGCGGCTAGGTGCTGGGCCGACAACTGGCCAAAATGATCATTGACCCGGTGGAGATACTCGATCAGCAAGTCCCGACGGGGCGGCTCGCTGCCCAGCAGCAAGCGCACTTCGGCCAGCGCGGTGGCGTCAACACGCCTGCCTTTGGGGGCCTGACGTTTGCGTTGGCGGGAGGCACCTTCAACAGCGATTGGGATCACCCGTTGGTTCATGTCCGGCACGCTCCGTGTTGCGGTCTCCTCAAGTCAACGGGTGCAGTTGAGTTTTGAGTGGGTTAAAACCGGCTGGCTGATGACCCACGCCGACCGGCGGTGGTGCTTTGCTGTCGAACCGTCCTGGTAAGCCAGCGTTTCATGACCCCAAAGCTACGGGGCCGGCAGATTGCAGCCTTTACTTCAACACGCCAGACGCTTTGGCCGCGTGCGTCGCGATCGCATCCATCAGCGGCGGCGACAGGCAATCGTAGGGCGTAAGGCCTAGTGCGACCAGACTGGCTCGGACCGCGCCCATCTTTTTGGGGTTTGCACCGGATTCGATAATCGACGAGACAAAGGCTGCAAATTCAGGAGGTGCCCAGCCCACCTCATCCGAGAGCTCGGTGTGGATAAAGTCGAGGCCAAAGAAGGCGTGTTCGGTATTTTCGATCCGGCCATACATATGAACACCGCACTTTTTGCAAGCATGGCGCTGAATGGTGGAGTTGGGGTCGACGACCTTGAGCTTTTGGGCATTCGCGGTAACGGTGACATTGCCGCGCGATACCACTGCAACCTGTGAAAACAGCGCCCCTTTTGGTTTCCAGCACCTGCTGCAACCACAGACGTGGTTATGCGCACATTGCCCCATGATCGCCACGGTAACCGTTTTTTTCTCGCATTCGCAGGATAGGTTTCCGCCGGCAAAGTTCGCGAGTGTCGGTTTAAGTCCACCATCGACTGCCGGATGTATTTTGGCTGCTTTACCCATAATAATTACTCCTTTTTACGATTACGTTAACAACGGCACCGGCTGGGGGGCACCGACGATCATTCAAAACGGTACTGCGCCAACATAAAACCCTGGCCTAAACCCCGTCAACGATTTATATTGATTCAACAGCACTAGCCTAGCCGCTACTGACACCATCACTGGCCAGAATGAAACCGGATATGGTCTTCGACAAAACTTGAAATAAAGTAGTAACCGTGATCATAGCCATCGTGGCGGCGCAGCTGCAGCGGCTGCTGAGCTTTTTCGCAGGCCTGCTCAAACGCCTGCGGCAACAACTGATCCGGCAGGAATTTATCGGCCAAGCCTTGATCGATCAGGATGCCGCCCGGGAAAGGCGCCCGGCTGTTTGCCATCAGCGCGCTGGCATCGTATTGCAGCCAGTTTTGTTTGTTAGGACCCAAGTACGCAGAGAATGCCTTCTTGCCCCATGCACATTGGCTGGGCGCACAGATCGGTGCAAAAGCCGAGACCGAGTGGAACAAACCCGGATTGCGCAGCGCCAGCACCAGCGCCCCATGACCGCCCATCGAATGACCAAAAATACCCACTTTCGCGGCGTCAACCGGCAATGCCTGGATCACTGTTTGATACAGCTCCAACACATAGCTGTACATCCGGTAATGCGCATTCCACGGTGCCTCGGTCGCATCTACATAAAAACCCGCTGCCAAGCCAAAATCCCAGCTGTCGGCTTCGCCGGCGATACCGGCGCCGCGCGGGCTGGTGTCTGGGGTAATCAGGATCAAGCCTTGCTCAGCCGCGACGCGTTGCGCACCAGCCTTGATCACGAAGGTTTCTTCGGAGCAGGTCAGCCCCGCTAGATAAAACAGGGCCGGCAGCTTGCCGGTGCGCGCTTGCGCCGGCAAAAAAACCGAGAAACGCATCGGTAGACTAATTGCGCTGGAAGGGTGCGAATAAAACCGCTGCACCCCGCCGAAACAAGCGTGCTCACTGATCAGTTCAAGCATGGCTGCGCTATCAGTAGAGCACGACGGACCGGATCGACTCACCGCTTTTCATCAGGTCGAAGCCTTCATTGATGCGCTCGAGCGGCAAGGTGTGGGTGATCAGGTCGTCGATATTCAACTTGCCGTCCATATACCAGTCTACGATCTTCGGTACGTCGGTACGCCCGCGTGCGCCGCCAAAAGCCGAGCCTCGCCATCCGCGCCCCGTGACCAACTGGAACGGACGGGTGCTGATTTCTTCTCCAGCCGCTGCAACCCCGATGATGAAAGATTGGCCCCAGCCTTTATGGCAGCATTCGAGCGCCTGGCGCATGGTGGTGGTGTTGCCAATGCACTCGAATGAATAATCGGCGCCGCCATCGGTTAGTTGGACGATGTGATCGACAACGTTCGCGACTTCTTTCGGATTGACAAAATGGGTCATGCCGAACTTGCGTGCCATCTCGATCCGACGTGGATTGATATCGACGCCGATGATTTTGTCCGCACCAACCATTTTGGCGCCTTGAATGACGTTGAGCCCAATCCCGCCCAAACCGAAGACCACGACATTGGCGCCAGCCTCGACTTTGGCCGAAAACACGACGGCGCCGACACCGGTGGTGACGCCGCAGCCGATATAGCAGGCCTTGTCAAACGGCGCATCTTCACGGATTTTGGCCAAGGCAATTTCTGGCACCACGATGTAATTTGAGAATGTCGAGGTCCCCATATAGTGAAAAATGGGCTTGCCGTCGATCGAAAAACGTGACGTCGCATCCGGCATCAGCCCGCGCCCCTGGGTTGAGCGGATCGACTGACAAAGATTGGTCTTGCGCGAAAGACAGAATTTGCATTGGCGGCATTCCGGGGTGTACAGCGGAATGACGTGATCGTCTTTTTTGAGCGTAGTCACGCCGGCGCCAACCTCGAGCACGATGCCCGCACCTTCATGCCCCAAAATAGAGGGGAAAATTCCTTCCGGGTCGGCACCAGAAAGCGTGTAATAGTCAGTATGGCAAATACCGGTTGCCTTGATCTCAACCAAAACTTCACCGGCTCGTGGACCTGCAAGATCCACCTCTTCAACCGTCAATGGGGCACCAGCCTTCCAGGCAATCGCAGCTTTCGTTTTCATCAGAAGTTCCTAAATAAAAAGTTAACTTTAACTAAATCAATGCAACGCGTGTCATGTCAAGGGGCTGGTCGCGCATCGCTGATCATGATAAACCCAAGCATTGCAATCAAAGCTGCGGCCATACCCGTCACGCATCAGGCGGTGCTGGCGGAACCGCCCGAAAGATCCAGCAGGTAGCTATAACCGTGCTTACTGAAGCCCAGGCTTTCATAGAAGCGATGCGCCCGCTCGCGCTGGACGTGACTCGATAGCACCAACTTATAGCAATGACGTGCCACACAAGCCGCCATTGCGAATCGCATCATTTGCTTGCCGATCCCAGCGCCCTGCATTTCGTGCGCGACCACCACATCTTCGATGACGCACGAATCGCGCGCGCTGTGAGACAGCCCGGGAATGAAGATCAGCGAGAATGTTCCAACGATGGACGCACCGAGTTTGGCGACATAGAGTCTGTGCTGCGGATTTGACTCGAGGTCGCAGAAGCGAGCCAGTGCACAATCCAGCGCTACGGCAGGTTCAGCGATAACCTCAAGAAGCTTGTAGAGCGCCAATAAAGAGGCCACGTCTGCAGCGCAAGCAATGCGTATTTCGAGGTTCACTGACTCAGCACTTCTGTTAAAGGTTGAGCTTGAGCACGCGGCTTGCATTGCCGTACATCACATCGTCGATCACGCCCTTGTTGAAGCCGAGTGAACGGTAATCCTTGATCGACTGCGCCATCGGACGGAAAGGGTACGAGCTGCCATAGAGAATCTGGTCACGCAGGCATCCATTCGCCGCTTCGACATAGAGACCACCACCGGGCGTGAAGATGTACATGTCGGGAACGATGTAGACATTTGCCCAGCGAAACGCCACGCCGATGATTTCATTGACGAAGGGGTAAAAGCCGTGATAACAAATGATCGACAGGTTCGGAAACTGCTTCGCCACATGACCGACCGCTGCCGGCCGCACCGTGTCGAGGCTCGCTGCGGTCGGCCCTGACATGATCGACACCGGCACCCCGAGTTGGTCGCAGGCGTCGTAGATCGGGAACAGCATCGGATCATCGCAGCTGCGCGCCGGGTTGCAAAAGCCGGGCTCAACGTTGATGGCCTTGAGCCCGAGCACCCTGACTGCGCGCTCGACTTCCTTCACCGCCGCCCGCACACCCCAACGGTGCGGGTCGACCGAGCCCACGCCAACCAGTACCTTGCGGCCCTTGACCAACGCGTGGATCTCATCGTTCGAATGCTTGATGCCGGGCGTGTCGCGGCCGACGATCACTGACGCCGTGATACCGGTCGCCTTGATCTCTTTGACGAAAGAAGAAACGTCTTTCGAGCGCGTGAAGTGCTCAACATCCTTGGACCCTACGCGGCCGTTCAGCCACTTGACAACCTCGAACTCCGGTGTTCCCGGCGTCTTGCCATAGAAGTCGTGCAGGAATGCAGGACGGCTGCGCATATCGATGACTTTTTTTGACATTTTTGATACTCCTCAATGGGTGCTGTGATGGTGGACAAATGCAGCCGGTGCAGCCGCTCGCCTTGGGGCTTGACGCAATGCCTCGGATCAAAGCGCCGGAGCAGACCCGGCGCCGCCGGTTGATCGCTTGGCGTAAGCCTCGACAAAGTCGGCCGCAGCGCGGCTGCCGCCCGAGAAAGACTTCATTGCCTCCTCGTGCAACAGCGACAACGCCTGCATCTTGACCTGGTTGGCATGGTCGTTGTCGAAGATGTTCGCGAGCCGCCGCGGCCTGGGACTGTTCACCTCGATCGTCGCGCGAACCTGGGTCGGAATGTTGGTCATCACGATCAGCCGGTCAGCGAGAAACAGTGCCTCGTCGATGTCGGTCGTGACAAAGAAGTTGGTGCGGCGTGACTCTTCGAACAGCGCCGCGTAGTACTCCCACATCAACTCCTTGGACATCGCGTCCAAGCCGCGGAACGGCTCATCGAGGATCATCACATCGGGGTTGTTGATCATCGCCCGCGCCAACTCTGCGCGGCGCTGCATGCCGCCTGACAGCTGCGGTGGGTACTTCTTTCGAAACGCCTTCAGACCCACCTTCTCAAGCAGAAAGTCGGCCTGCGCCCGTGATTGCGGCGTGTCTTCGCCGCGCGCGCGCGGGCCGTACATGATGTTGTCGTAGGTGGTCATCCAAGGAAACAACGCTGATTCCTGGAACACCACCAAGCGGTCCTTGCCCGGGCTGGTAATCGGCTTGCCGTCGATCTCAATGCTGCCGCTGGTCGGCTTCTCGAAGCCGGCGAGCAAGCGGATCAAGGTGCTTTTGCCGCAGCCCGAGGGCCCGATCATCACGGTGAGTTTGTTGCGCTCGATCGTGAACGAGCAATCCTGCACCACCGTTTTCGTGAACAGGCCGGCGCCATAAGACTTGCTGATGTTGTTGACCCGGATCTCTCCGGCAGTCTTAGGCATTTGGCCGCCGTGGGCGCTATCGCTGCGGGAGGTGTTGGTTTGAGCCATGGGTGACCTTTAGCGTCTTTGCAGCCACGGCGTGGCGAGCCCGCCGAGTGCGCGCAGCAATTCGCTGCAGGCGTAGCCCGCGATGCCGATGCTGATCATGCCGACCACGATCTGCTCGTAAGAGCCGCCGACATACGAGTTCCAGATGAAAAATCCCAGACCACCACCAGAGCCGCTGCCGCCGCCGCCCGAGATCATCTCGGCTGCGACGACCACGTTCCAGGTGATGCCCATGCCGACAGACGATCCGACCACGATCGACGGCAGCGTGGCCGGCAGCACCACGCGACGGAAGATGTCCCACTGCGACGCGCCCATCGCCTGCGCTGCCTGGAAGAAGCGGCCGTCGATCGACTTGGCGCCACCGACGACGTTGATCACCACAGTGAAGAAGGCGCCGAGGAAGGTGACAAAGGCGATCGACAGCTCTTGAGTGGGCCAGAAGATGATCGAGATCGGCACCCAGGCGAGCGGCGGGATTGGCCGCAGAACTTCGAAGCTCGGAAACGACAAGCTGTTGAAAGTCTTGCTGACCGCCATCAGCAGCCCGAGCGGTATGCCAACCACCATCGCAGCGGTGAAGCCGGCCAGCACCCGCATCAGGCTGAGATACCAGCTCTGCCAGTAGCCGGTGTCGGTCAGCAGCGTTCCCCAAACGCGGATTACGCCACTGGGTGCGGGCACCTGCCCGATCCACGGCAGCGACACACCCAGCCACTGCTTGGAACGCGAGCCCATTTCCCACAGCATTACGAAGGCGACCAGCGCGATGATCGCGCGCAGGCTTGCTTGGCTCAGCAGCTTTTTGCGCAGGCGCTGCATTGACTTGGACATGGTTCAGCCTTCTTTCTCGCCGGCGGCGAACGACTTTCTCGCCTCTTCGTGCACGACAGCACTGGTCTCTTCCATCAGCTGGCGGAAGCGCGGGCTGGTCAGCACGCTGTAATCGCGCGGGTGCGGAATATCGACTTCGAGGATCTTCTTCGGCCTGCACGGACGCGAGGTCATGATGATGAGACGGTGGCCCAGGAAGATCGCCTCTTCGAGGTCGTGGGTAATGAAGAAGATCGTGACCTTGTTTTTGTAATAAATCTCGAGCAGCGCCTCGTGCATCACAGACTTGGTCAGCGAGTCGAGTGCGCGGTAAGGCTCGTCGAACAGCAGCACCTTGGGGTCGTTCATCAGTGCCCGCACGATCTCGACACGGCGCCGCAGGCCGGACGAAACCTCGCCGGGAAAGTTATGTTCCGTGCCGCTCAAGCCGGCGTCCGCCATCATGCTGCGGGCCTTTTCGTAGATCTCTTTCTTGCTCAACTTGCCTTGCATCAGCGGGCCGAAGGCGACATTTTCCAAATTCGATTTCCACGGAAACAGCGCACCGTTCTGAAACACCACGATACGGTCAGAGCCCGGACTGGCGATGGGTTTGCCGGGGCCGCAAAGCAACTCGCCATCCAGAAAAATCTTGCCGGAAGTGATGCTGTGGAAGCCGGCGATCGCGTTCAGCAGCGTCGTTTTGCCGCAGCCCGAAGGCCCGACGATCATGCAGATCTCACCGGCGGGAATGTCCAACGAGCAATGGTCGACCGCCATTACGGCGGCACCGTCGGGGTCGTAAATCTTGACAACGTCTTCGATGCGGATGGCGCCTTGTGTAGCGACCTTCTGCGAACGCATACTTGTATCGATGACCGCACTCATTACCGACCTCCCAACGCCAGTTCCCGCACTCGCCATTGCATCATGTAGTCACCCACCATCCGGACCAGCGCACTCGTCAGGTACCCGACTGCACCGAGCGTGATCATGCCGATCACGATCGTCGGGTAGCGCACCATCGTGTAAGAGGTGTTGATCACATAGCCCAGGCCGAACTCACCCGACACCATCTCGCCGGCCACCAGTGAGAACCAGGCCACGCCGACCGATATCTGCAGACCCGTGAAGACAAAGGGCATCGCGCCGGGCACGATCACCTCACGGAACACCTGCCATTTGCTCGCGCCCAGGCAATACGCTGCCCGGCTGTACGACTCGTCGATCGACTCGACGCCGAGCATGGTGTTCAGCGCGGTGGCGAAGAACGACGCCAGGAACGTCAGGAAGATCACCGGCGTTTCGCTGCCCGAAAACATCAGGATGGCCAGCGGCACCCACGCCAAGATGGGAATGGGCCGCAGCGTCTCGAAGACCGGGAAGATGTATTCGCGAAAGGTCTTCGACCAGCCGAGGAACAAGCCCAGCGGCACGCCCAGCGCGGTGGCCAGAAAAAAGGCGATGGCCACCCGCCGGACGCTGACGCCGATGTGCTGGTAGTACTCGGGCGTGTACACCGACAGCCCGTAAACAGGATTTGGGTTGAACATCTCCTTGACCACTGCAGTCAGACCCGGCATGTCGGCGAACCGGGGTAGTTTCCAGACCTCGACGGTCAGATACCACAGCCCCAACATGATGGCAAAGCCGATCAGCATCAGGTAGGGTTTTGGGCTCTTGACCCATTGCGACAGGCGAAACATCGTCAGGCCCCACCCGCTGCCAACCCCGTCGCCCTGAGCGGCTTTGGCCGGCGCCAGGTGTGGCACCCGCGATGCGACTGATTCTGGCGCCGAGAATTCGCGCGTGATCATGGTCGCGAAGCGGCTCATGATCACGTCGCCAGTCGCCGGCGTGCGGCTGATCACACGCATCAGTTCCTCGCCGTTGATATGGAGAACCTGAGTGCGCTCTAAGCTGACTGTCTTTGCGAGCCGGATCCGTTGGCCTTCAAGCACGGCGGCCCAGCCAAACACGTCACCGCTGCGCATGACCTTGTCGATGGGCGCGCTGTCCTCACTAGCCTTCAGCACGTGTTGCACCGAGCCTGAGGACACAAGGTAGACGTCGTCGGCCCCGTCACCTCGGTCATAGATCAAGTCGCCACGGGCGTAGGAGCGCCAGTGGGCCAGCTTGGCGATTTCCTTCAACAACTTGTCAGACACGACCTGGAAAGGCATGGCCCTGCGGAGCAACGCACTGGTGCTGTCCATGCCTTCGCCGCCGGCCTGCGCGCTCGGAAAAACTGTTATCTGGTTCATGCCTTCTCCGCTTTTGCAAGATGCGCAACCCGGCACCGCGGCGCTAACGCCGTGGCCAGGGTCGGGTGCAAACGACTACTTGCTGGGCTTGTATTCAGTCTCGGCCATGGCGGTGACCTTACCGACTGGCGCGCTCAGGCCGCGCTCCTTGAGCACCGCTTGGGCGAACTCGGGCATCAGCGCCTCGGGCCGCAGCTTCTCGGTGTTGATGCTCTTGATCGAGAACAAAAATGCAGCGGCGGTGTTGATCTGTTGCACCACCTCCGGCGTCAGCGCGTACGGCAACGTCAGCCGCACCGGCGCGCCGCCCGACTGCTCGGGGTTCCGGCCGTACATCGAAGCCCACAGCATCTTCTCGGTAAAGCCTGTAGTCTGCTGCGTCGCCATCGCCGCAACTTCCATCGCGTTCTTTGGATCGGCCAGGAACAACTGGGCATCGAGTTCAGCATTGAGCCAGGCCTTGACCACGTCCGGGCGCTGCTTGATCAAGTCTGCCCGCATCGCCAGGTAGCCGGCATCCGGCTCGTTCACTGTCGTGCCGCTGGCGATGCGCTTGGCCAGGCCTTCCTGGACCAGGCGCGTGGCCGTCGGCTCCCAGATGACCGCGGCGTCGAGCTTGCCGGCACGAAAGCCGCTGGTGATCACCTCGATGTTCTGGTTCATCACCGCCGCCGGCGTGACGCCCACCTTCTTGAACGCCTCGCGCGCAAACCGGTCGGTGCAGCTACCGAGCGGCACAGCGATGCGCTTGCCGTCGAGCCACTTGATGCCTTCCTTAGCGCTAGGGAATGCCGGGGCGTCCGGCCGGGCGAGGAAGATGTTGCACTGGTCCAAACCGGTTCCGAGTGTGGCGACAATGCGGACGTCAGCGACTTCGGCCTTGGTAGTCGAGACAATCGCGGGCATGTCGCCCATGTAGCCGATGTGCTGCTTGCCGGCGAGCATCTGGTTGACGATCACCGCGCCCTGCAAGCCGATCGAGAACTCGACAGTCGAGCCTTTTGGGAGGTATTTCTCGTACAACTTCTTGCCTCGCATCACGACGCCCGACCACGACTGCGTGTAGTAGGGCTGGTAGCCGATGACCAGATTGACGGGTTCACCCACCTTGCCGTACTCGAGGTCGCCGGCCACGGCGACCGATGGCACGGCAGCAGCCAGCGCAAAAGCGGCCGCAACGCCCGCCAACGCTGCCCCCAGACGATGATTAATACAGAAAGCCATGCTTGTCTCCTGTTGTGCGCCTGGGGTCCAGGACGTTGAATTTCAAAACTTCTGCTTCACGCCGACAGCTTGTCGCGACGACAGCGCTGTCACACGCTGCCAGGCCGACCTTGTCGATCTACTTCTCGCCTTGCGAGCGCAGGTGCTTGGTGATCAGCGACGAGAGCTGGCGCATCACCAGGAAGCCCGACGCCGGCTCGTCCGCCAACACCTTCAGCACCTCGTCGCCGCTCAGGCGCAACACGGTCGACTTTTCCATACACACGGCCTTGGCGATCCGTTTCGGGTGGTCTTGCAGCAGCGCCGCCCAGCCGAACACCTCGCCCTTGCGCAGCATGAAACCGGCCAGGCTGGTGCGGTCGCCGCGCCCGATGATGAATTCCACCCGCCCGGACTCGAGGATGTAGAGGTCATCGACAGCATCGCCCACGTTGTAGAGCGAGTCGAGGCTGTCGTACACCTCGCGGCGGGCCAGCGCGTCGAGCCGCTCGAGCGCGGCATCAGAGACGCCTTTGAACAGCTCGGAGACTTTCAGCGCACTCGACTGCAGCACAAAGAGCTCGCCGTCTTGCTGCTCGATCTGGTAGCGCTCCAGCGGCGCCTCGGCCAGGCCGACCGGCTCGCCGGTCGTGATGTCCCACTGCCACAAATGCTGGTGGCAAGTCAGCGTCGCGCCGTCGAAAAAGCCCTCGTCGAGGCACACATCCTGGTGCGGGCACACGCCCTGGTAGCCGTAATAGGCGTCACCGGCATTGGCGATCAATACCTTGACACCGATTGAGGTGTCGTAGCTCTTCATCCCGTTTGAGGGAATGTCGCTGGCCTTGCAGATATGGATTCTCTTCATGCCGGGCTTTTAGCTGAATTTGTCATATCGAATGTTGTCGGTCGACACCCGCGACATCAGCAGCATGCGAATGCTGGCATCCACCGCAGGCGGCGGCCCGGCCAGGTAGGCACGCAAACCCTGCAAACGGCCCTGCATGCGCCGGCCCGCCACCTCGTGGACGAAGCCGGTATCGAAAGTGAGCAGCGGATAGTCGATCTGCGCCGAAGCGCTGGCCGGCTCTTCTGAGAGCGCGATCGTGATGTTCAGCTTCTCGCCGCATTGCTCGCGCAGCGAGGAGAACTCGTCAAGGTAAAACGCATCCTTCATGGACCGGACGCCGAAAAAAACATCACCGCTGTAGTCGCTGAAGTAGCCCTCGCTGGCGGCCCGCGCCAGGATCGACATCATGCCGGCGATGCCGCTACCGCCGGCAATGCACAAGATGTTCTTGGCGAGCGACGGGGCGAAAGTGGCGCTGCCGAGTGGCCCGAAGACATCGACCTCGGTGCCCACGCAAGGGCTCGAAAACAGCCAATCCGACAAGGCCCCGTCGGGCTTTTTCTTCACGACAAAGCGCAGCGACTTGGCATCGCGGTCGTAGTTGACCATCGACCAACCACGAAAACCCACCACGCCCGGCACTTCAATCAGCACAAACTGGCCGGCGTCGAATTCAATGGGCGCGGCCAAGTCGATATGCAACTGCATCACGTCGTGCGTCAACATCGTGGTGTCGCGGATGCGGCCCTTGACAGCCACCGGCACGCACACACCGGGATCGGCTTCCTGAACAAAACTGGCCACTTCGACCGACACGTCGCCCAGCGCCGAGCATTGGCACATCAAGAACTCGTCGGCGCTCTTGAGGACTTTCCGCCCCGGCGCCTCGGGCCAGCAGTCTTTGATCTCACCAGACAGCAACCGGGCCTTGCAAGTGCCGCAAGTGCCGCTGCCACATTCATAGGGCAAGGTGATGCCAAGGCTCAGACCCGCGTACAGGATCTTGTCCGCCGGCGCGGCATCGAAGTGATGCGCGCGGTTTCTTGCGTTGAGCTGGATCTTCATGGGACCGGTCGTGAGGTGGACGATCAGAGCGGGATGTGGTAGCCGAAGCCGAGCATCCGCGTATCGAGCCGGACGTTGCGACTCAGCAGCTTGGGCGTGCCGCCGGCCAGCGTGATGCGGTCATGGATCTTGCCGACCGCGAACAGCTCGGTGGTGCCGCCATCAAGCGTGGTGCGAAACACCTGTAGCGCGCTGATCACTTGCGCCTCATTGCCGTCTTCGCTGGGCTGGACGGTGTAGACGGTGACGTGCCGGCTCAGTGGCGACTGATCGCTGTTGTGCTTGGGCAGGTTGGCGAACAGCCCTTGCATGCCCGCCTTGTCGTGCTCTAGCCAGGTCATCTCCTTGCGGATTTCCGGGCTGTAGGCGGTGATCGCGTAGTGATAAGCCGGGTCGCACAGCTCGAGGTAGTCGTTGAACTTCTTGTCGTCGAGCGTCATGCAGGACTTGCAGATGAGCTCAGAAATGGCGTGTCGATGATCCACGGGCGTCCTCGGGTCGGTTCAAGTTTCGGGTGCGTGACTCAAGCGACAAGCGGCGCAGCGAGTGGCGAGTCAACCGCGCTCGACGGCGCATCGGCCACTACCATAGGGTCGTAGGCCTTGCGCCCCATGCGCTTGCTCCACTCGGCATAGAAATGGCGCATGCCGCCTTCGTCGTGGATCGTCATGTTCTCTTCGCGGCCGTGCAGCACCCATTTGCTGTCGGTGCGGTCGCGCATCGCGAGGCCCTGGCCGTGCACGCCGAGAAGGTCTTCGTGCAGGTTGCGGCCAAACGGCCCCCAGATCTGGTTGTGGTCGCGCACGCGTTCGGCGCGTTGCTCCGGCGTGTCGCTCTTCAAGCCCAGTCCGCGAAACTCGATGATCAGCTTGTTCGGGCCCATCGGGATGGCGGTGTCCATGCGCAGCACCGAGGTGCGCAGGTTGTAGGTCATGCCGGGGAAAATATCGATCAGTATCCAGCCACCCGGCGCCAAACCGGGCCAACCCACGCCACGCTGTTTGCTGCCCTCGTAGGCGTCG
>JBBRPV010000100.1:0-14089 GCA_038227445.1 Burkholderiales bacterium
ATGTCCATCATGAAAACATCGCGGCATGAGCCGGCACCAGGGCTGGGCTGCATAGAGGCACAAGCCGCCCTTTGCATGTGCCGGCACTAGGCAATTTGGGAACAGCCATCGAGGCTCGGTGAAGGTCAGCAACCTGTCGTAGACCGGTCACTGAACAATCAACGCTGAGCACCCGGATCCGACCCTTCAGAGACATTCGAGAGAGCGATTTCGCCGCCGCGAAGCGGACCCTGGGAGCAACTCCGGCGATTGACAGTGCTCGGATCTATAGAACTGCGACGTCGCCACTCCAGCGGGCTAAGCCCGCGCAGTTCCCGCAGCGGTTCGACCAATTTCCTACTTCGAAAGCGGGACATCGACGATCTCAGGGCGGCGCAGCGACGGCTCGTCGCGCAGCGTGCCGCAGCCTTGCAGGCGCGACACCTGCGTGGTGCCCAGACCCTTCAGCCTGCGGCCGACGATCACGCCTCTGGTGGGCTCCACATAGGCTGGCGGGTGGTGCGACTCCAATATCTCGACTGCGCGCACCCGCGTTCCAACGCCGTCCAAGCGCAGGCGGACAACACAACCGGGGTTGCTGATGTTCTGTATGCCAGCCAGCTTCCATGATGGGCAGGCGCAAAGATAGCACCCACAGCCTGCCCGCCGCGGGTGCCGCCTTCCACGCGACCCGGCCAGCTCAGCCCAAAACCAATACGAAATACCGTAGCTTAGGGAAAACACCAAGCAACTGACGCAATAAAGTATCTGCGTTCGCTGCACCCGTACCAGCATCTTCCGGGCTGAATCCTAAAGTCTGTGCATCGGCTCGCTGCCCTCTGCGGCGCGCTCCGAACCCCGCAGATTCATACAAGGAGACGCCCCATGAAAACCCGTTCCCATCTTTCCCTTGCCGCCGCCCTTGCCCTGGCCTGTGCCGGCGCGTCGGCAGCCGACCTCGTCATTGCCACCGTCAACAACGGCCACATGATCGAGATGCAGAAACTCTCGCCCGAATTCGAGAAGGCCAACCCCGGTATCAAGCTGAAGTGGGTGACGCTGGAAGAAGGCACGCTGCGCTCGCGTGTGACCACCGACATCGCCACCAAGGGCGGCCAGTTCGATGTCATGACCATCGGCATGTACGAAACGCCGATCTGGGGCAAGAAGGGCTGGCTCAAGGAGCTGAAATTCGACGCCGCCTACGACGTCGACGACCTACTGCCGGCCATGCGCAACGGCCTGTCGGTCGACGGCAAATTGTTTGCCGCGCCGTTCTACGGCGAGAGCTCGATGCTGATGTACCGCAAGGACCTGGCCGACAAGGCTGGCATCAAGTTCGCAGGCCGTCCGACCTGGGACCAGGTCAAGGACGCGGCCGCCAAGATGAACGACCCGGCGAACGGCGTCTACGGCATCTGCCTGCGTGGCAAGCCGGGCTGGGGTGACAACATGGCCTTCATCACGACCATGGTCAACGGTTTCGGCGGCCAGTGGTTCGACATGCAGTGGAAGCCGCAGCTGGAGAGCAAGCCCTGGAAGGATGCGGTCACCTTCTATGTCGACCTGCTCAAGAAGTACGGCCCGCCTGGCTCGTCGGCGAACAGCTTCAACGAGATTCTGGCGCTGTACAACGAGGGCAAGTGCGGCATGTGGGTGGACGCGACGATCGCCGCGTCGTTCATCACCGATCCGAAGCAGAGCAAGGTGGCAGACAAGGTGGCCTTAGATCAGTCCCCGTATCACGTGACGGAGAAGGGCGCGAACTGGCTGTGGGCCTGGGCGCTGGCGATTCCGGCCGGCACCAAGCACACCGCCGAAGCGCAGAAGTTCATCGAATGGGCCACATCGAAGGACTACATCAAGCTTGTCGCCGCCAAGGAAGGCTGGGCCCACGTGCCCACCGGCACGCGCAAGTCAACCTACGCCAACCCGGACTTCGAGAAGGCTGCTGTCTTCGCCAAGGCTGAGAAGGCGGCGATCGACAGTGCGAACCCGAACGACAGCACGCTGCCGAAGAGCCCTTACGTCGGCGTGCAGTACGCCGCGATCCCCGAGTTCCAGGCCATCGGTCTGGCGGTTGGCCAGCAGATGAGCGCGGCTTTGGCCGGGCAGGCGTCGGTCGATGCGGCGTTGAAGAACTCGCAGACTGCGGCAGACCGCCAGATGGAACGAGCTGGGTACTTCAAGAAGTGATCGCCGGGTAAACAAACGCCACGTTCGTCGGCGGCTATCGCCGTCGAACGGGCAACGTTCACCCGAAGTGAAAGCCAAGGCGAGTGATCCGTTGCCCGCCCCCCTTCGAAGGCCGCTGCGATGAACAGATTCCTGCCCCGCGCCCTGATGTCGCCCGCCGTGACCACGCTGCTGCTGTGGATGATCGTTCCGCTGGCGATGACGATCTACTTCTCGCTCGTGCGCTACAACCTGATGGAGCCCGGGCCGAAGACTTTCGAGGGCCTCTCCAACTTCCACTATTTCATGACCGACCCTGGCTTCATGCCGTCGGTCGTCAACACGCTGCTGCTGCTGGGCTGGGTGATCATCATCACCGTGGTGCTCGGCATCGGGCTGGCGCTGCTGGTCAACGATGCCTTCCCGGGCCGCGGCATCGTGCGCGTGCTGCTGATCTCGCCCTTCTTCGTCATGCCCACGGCCAGCGCTCTGCTGTGGAAGCACATGATGATGAACCCGGTGTACGGCGTGCTGGCGCAGGTCTGGATCTTCTTCGGCCTGACGCCCGTGAACTGGCTCGAGGACGTGCCGCTGCTGTCCATCATCATCATGGTGTCCTGGCAGTGGCTGCCTTTCGCCTGCTTGATCTTCATCACCAGCCTGCAGTCGCTGGACCAGGACCAGATGGAGGCCGCCGGCATGGACGGCGCCAACGCGCTGCAGAAATTCTGGTTCCTGACGCTGCCGCACCTGGGGCGCTCGATCGCGGTAGTGATCATGATCGAGATGATCTTTCTGGTGAGCATCTTCGCCGAGATCTACACCACCACCGGTGGCGGGCCCGGCTACGCCAGCACCAACATTGCCTACCTGATCTACAAGCAGGCGCTGCTGAATTTCGACGTCGGCGCGGCCTCGGCCGGCGCGCTCTTCGCTGTTGTGCTGGCCAACATCGCGGCAGTGTTCCTGCTGCGCATGATCGGCAAGAACCTCGACTGACCGGGAGAGAGCATGAAACACCTTGCATTGATCGTGCGCACCGTTGCCGCCTGGGGCATCACGCTGTTGATCGTCTTTCCTCTGATCTGGCTGGTGCTGACGGCGTTCAAGACAGAACAGCAGGCGATTGCGGTGCCGCCGGAGCTTTTCTTCACGCCGACGCTGTCCAGCTTCGCAGAAGTCAACCTGCGCAGCGACTATTGGCTCTATGCGCGCAACGCCGTGATCACCAGCGTACTGTCGACCCTGATCGGCCTGGTGATCGCCGCACCGTCAGCGTACGCAATGGCGTTTTTCCCGAGCAAGCGCACGCGCGACATTCTGATGTGGATGCTGTCGACAAAGATGATGCCGGCCGTTGGCGCGCTGGTGCCGATCTACGTGCTCTCGCAGACCGCCGGAATGCTCGACTCGCTGACCGCGCTGGTCATCGTCTTCACGCTGTCGAACCTGCCGATCATGGTATGGATGCTGTACTCGGGCTTCAAGGACATTCCACCCGAGATCCTGGAGGCAGCCCGCATGGACGGTGCCACGGTATGGGGCGAATTCATGCACGTGATCCGCCCGCTAGCGATGGGTGTGCTGGCATCGACCTCGCTGCTGTCGCTGGTGCTGAGCTGGAACGAGTCGTTCTGGTCGCTCAACCTGGTATCGGCCAACGCCGGCACGCTGTCCACCTTGATCGCCTCGTACGCCAGCCCCGAGGGCTTGTTCTGGGCCAAGTTGTCCGCAGCGTCGCTGATGGCGATCGCCCCCATCGTCATCGTCGGCTGGTTCAGCCAGAAGCAACTGATTCAGGGCCTGACCTTCGGCGCTGTCAAATAAAGGAAACCTCATCATGTCTTTCCTCCAACTCAAGGGTGTCGAGAAGGCCTACGGTGACGTGAGCGTCATCAAGGGCGTCGACTTGAAAATCGAAAAGGGCGAGTTCGTCGTCTTTGTCGGGCCGTCGGGCTGTGGCAAGTCCACGCTGTTGCGCATGATCGCCGGACTCACAGAGGTCACCGGCGGCAGTATCGAACTCGACGGGCGCGACATCACCAAGCTGCCGTCTAGCAAGCGCGACTTAGCGATGGTGTTCCAGAGCTACGCGCTGTACCCGCACATGAGCGTGGCCGACAACATGTCCTTCGCGCTGCGGCTGGCCAATGTCGACAAGGCAACGATCAAGGAGAAAGTGGGGCGCGCGGCCGAGATCCTCAACCTGACGCCGTACCTGGAGCGCACGCCGAAGGACCTGTCGGGTGGCCAGCGCCAGCGCGTGGCCATCGGCCGCGCCATCGTGCGCGCACCGAAGGTGTTCCTGTTCGACGAGCCGCTGTCCAACCTCGACGCCGCACTGCGCGGGCAGACACGTATCGAGATCGCTGCCTTGCACCGCGACCTGGGCGCGACCACGATCTACGTCACGCACGACCAGGTCGAAGCGATGACGCTGGCCGACCGCGTGGTGGTGCTGCGCGACGGCGTGATCGAACAGGTTGGCTCGCCGCTGGAGCTGTACGACCGCCCGGCCAACAAGTTCGTCGCCCAGTTCATTGGCATGCCTCAGATGAATGTCGTCGACACTGCTGCGCTGCCGGGCTTGAGCGGCATCGTCGGCGCGGCCCAGGCTCCCGACGGCTTCATCGGCGTGCGCCCCGAGAACGTGGTCGTCAAGCCCGAAGGTGCCGGCGCGCTCAAGGGCAAGGTCGAACTCATCGAGTCGCTCGGCGCCAACACATTGATCTACACCCGGGTCGGCGACAAGAGCAAGGGCGTGCAGATCGTCGCGCAGCAGAACACGCGCACGACGCTGCACCCAGGCGACGTGGTCGGGCTGGACATCGTGCCGAACTCGTTCCACCTGTTCGACCGGCAAGGGCAGACCGTTGCGGCGCGCGCGGCTTGAGGCTGGCATGACTGCAACCGCACAGGTATCGCCGGACGGCCTGACCGTCCTGCACATTGGTCTGGGCTCTTTCCACCGCGCGCACCAGGCGGTGTACCTGCATCGCCTGCGCGAGATGGGTGATCGCAACTGGTCGATCGTCGGCGGCAATCTCCGCGACGACATGCCCGAGACCATGGCCGCGCTGATCGCGCAGCAGGGCGAGTACACGCTGGAGACCGTGTCGCCGGCGGGCGAGCGTGAATACCAGCGCATCCGCTCGATCCGCGAGGTGATTCCCTTCGACCCGGCCATGCGCCGGCTGATCGAGGTCGGCGCCGCGGCATCGACACGCATCATTTCCTGCACCGTCACCGAGGCCGGTTACTACCTTGATGCGAAGAACAGGCTCGATGCCAGCCACGCCGACCTGCGCGCCGACCTGGACGATGGCGGCTGCCGCACGATCTACGGTGCGCTGGCCGCCATCCTGCGCGAGCGGCTGCAGCGCGGTGGCGCGGCAGTGACGCTGCTGAATTGCGACAACCTGCGCAGCAACGGCACGCGGCTGCGCGCCGGCCTGCTCGACTTCCTTCAGCGCCGCGGCGAGACGTCGCTGCGCGACTGGGTCGAGGCCTACACGAGCTGCCCCTGCAACATGGTCGACCGCATCACGCCGCGGCCCTCGCCTGATGTAGCGCAGCGCGTGGCCGCAGCCACCGGCGGGACTGACGGAGCGCCTGTGATGGGCGAAAGCTTCAGCCAATGGGTCATCGAGGATCACTTCATCGCCGGCCGGCCGGCCTGGGAGCGGGTGGGCGCGGAGATGGTCGAGTCGGTGCACGCGCACGAAGAGGCGAAGATCCGCATCCTTAACGCCACGCACAGTTGCGTGGCCTGGGCTGGCACGCTGCTGGGCTTGAGGTTCATCCACGAGGACATGGCCGTGCCGGCGATCCGGCAGATGGCTTACGACTACATAACGAAGGACGTCATTGCGTGTCTGGACACGGCCGAGCATCCCTGCCCGATCGACCTGGCGGCCTATCGCGACGTGGTGCTCGAACGCTTCGGCAACCCGCATGTGCGCGACACCAACCAGCGTGTGGCAATGGACGCTTTTTCTAAGCTGCCGGGCTTCATCGTGCCGACGCTGCGCGAATGCCTGGCGCGCGGTGTGCCGATGGATGCGACCGCCGTGTTGCCGGCACTGTTCTTCAACGTGCTCGGCCGCTGGCACCGCGGCGAACTGCCCTACACGTACCAGGACGGCGTGATGGACCCGGTCGTGGCCCACGCCTTCTTCGCAGCACCGGACCCTTTGGCCGCATTTGGCAACGATGCGCTGCTGTGGGGTCCGCTGGCCGGCGATGTGCGACTCCTGGCTGCGTTGCGCCAAGCCGATGCGCGCGTGCAAGACTTCTTGAAGGACCCGAAAAATGTCGAAGTCTGAGCGTTTGAAAGGCCGTCATGCACTGCTGACCGGCGCTGGCGGCGGCATCGGCTTGGCCGCGACGCGGGCCTTTCTGGCCGAGGGTGCGTACTGCACGGCAGTCGATCTGGCGGCAGCACCGAGCGATGACCTGGCCGCGCTGCTGGCGGCGCATCCGCAAAGGCTGGCCTATGCGAGCGCCGATGTGTCACAGGTCGACCGTCTGGGCGCGCTGGTTGACGCCGCAGCGCAGTGCTTCGGCACCGTCGACGTGCTTTTCAACAACGCCGCCATCTTCGACATGGCACCGCTGCTCGAAGCTGACGAAGCGTCTTACCAGCGCCTGTTCGATGTCAACGTCAAGGGCATGTTCTTTGTCATGCAGGCAGTGCTGGCCCGCCTGGTGGCCGCCGGCAAGACGGGCAGCATCATCAACCTGGCCTCGCAGGCAGGCCGGCGCGGCGAGGCGCTGGTGGCCCATTACTGCGCCAGCAAGGCTGCGGTGATCAGCTACACCCAGAGCGCGGCGCTGGCGATGGCGCCGCACGGCATCCGCGTGAATGCCATCGCGCCGGGTGTCATCGACACCGCGATGTGGCAGCACGTCGATGCGCTATTCGCTCGCTACGAAGGCCTGCAGCCGGGCGAGAAGAAGATCGCCGTCGGCAAGGCTGTGCCGATGGGCCATATGGGCGCGCCGGCTGACGTGGCCGGCGCTGCCGTCTTCCTGGCCAGCGCAGAGGCCTCGTACATCACCGCGCAGACGTTGAACGTCGATGGCGGTAACGTCATGAGCTGAACCAGCCGCAGCCGCCCATGCCCATGCCTACCGCCCACAACCATCAACGCCCGCGCCAGCGCAAGCCGGAGCTGGAACACGACTACGCTCGCCCGACCTCGCTGGGCTATGAAGCTGCTGACAGCGCCGGCCTGGTGCGTTGTCTGGCGCACGGCTTCCCGACGCCGCTGGCGCGCTGGCACTGCCATGACGAGTACGAACTGCACCTGATCACGGCCACTGCCGGCAAGGCCTTCGTCGGTGACTGGATCGGCACCTTCCAGCCCGGCCACCTGGTGTTGTGCGGGCCGCGCCTACCGCACAACTGGGTGTCGCTGGACCTGCCCGAGGGCGGCGTGGCCGAGCGCGACCTGGTGATCCAGTTCCTGCACGAGCCGATTGCGCACGCGGCGCAACAGATTCCCGAGCTCGCCGAGGTGCTGCCGCTGCTCGAGCGCTCGCGCCACGGCATCGAGTTCTTCGGCCTGTCGGAACCCGCGCAGGCCACCTGGCTGCAGGTCAAGCAGTCGGACGGCATCCAGCGTTTCGCGGCGTTCTGCGAATTCCTGGCGCTGCTGTCGCGCTGCACCGACTATCGCCTGCTGTCCAACGTGCAGCTGCAGGGCCAGCGCGACGATGCCGAAGATGCGCAGATCAATGCCATCGTCGATCGCATCACCACCGATGTCGCCTCGCCGCTGTCGGCGGCCGATCTGGCCGCGGACCTGGGCATGAGCGAAAGCCGCTTCTCGCGCTTCTTCCGCCGCGCCACCGGCAACACCTTCACCGATTTCGTCAACCAGATTCGCATCAACCGCGCCTGCCATTTCCTGATGGAAACCGATCGGCCGGTGACGCACATCTGCTACGACGTGGGCTTCCAGAACGTCGCCAACTTCAACCGGCGCTTTCGCGAGATCAAGGGCGTGACGCCATCGGAGTTCAGGCAACAAGCCGATCGCCGTTTCGGAAGCCAGCACTGAGCCGCAAGCACCATGTACCTCGGCATCGATCTCGGCACCTCGGAGCTCAAGCTGCTGCTGCTCGACGACACGCACCGCGTGCGGGCCACGGCCGCACAGCCGCTGACCGTGTCGCGGCTGCATCCGCTGGGCAGCGAGCAGGCGCCGCAGGATTGGTGGAACGCGCTCGACCTGGGCATGCAGCAATTGCGCGTCGATCAACCGCGGGCGCTCGCGGCCGTGCGTGCGATCGGGCTGAGCGGACAGATGCACGGCGCGGTGCTGCTGGATGTGCACGATGCCGTGCTGCGCCCGGCGATGCTGTGGAACGACGGGCGCAGCAGCGCCGAATGCGCAGCGCTCGAAGCCGCGCTGCCGGCGCTGCACCGCGTGGCCGGTAACCTGGCGATGCCGGGCTTCACCGCGCCGAAGCTGCTCTGGGTGCGCAAGCACGAGCCTGAGTTGTTTGCTCGCACGACGCACGTGCTGCTGCCCAAGGACTGGCTGCGCCTGCAGCTCACGGGCGAGTTCGCCACCGACTGCTCCGACGCGTCGGGCACGCTGTGGCTCGACGTCGGCCGGCGCGACTGGTGGGACGCCGGGCTCGCTGCCTGCCACCTGTCTCGGACGCACATGCCGCGGCTTGTCGAAGGCAATCAGTTCGCCGGGACGCTGCGGCCTTCACTGGCGCAGCGCTGGGGTTTGCGTTCCGCCACGCCAGTGGCCGGCGGCGCGGGTGACAACGCGGCCAGTGCAGTGGGCGTCGGCGCGGTGCGACCCGGCCAGGGCTTCGTGTCGCTCGGCACCTCCGGCGTGATCTTCCTGGCGAACGACCGTTTCACGCCGAACCCGCGCCAGGCCATGCACGCCTTTTGCCACGCACTGCCCGGACGCTGGCATCAGATGTCGGTGATGCTCTCGGCCGGCAGTGCGCTGCGCTGGGCGCGAGACTTGCTCGGGCTGGGCAGCGAAGCGGAGCTGCTGGGCCAGGTCGCAAAACTGTCTGCAACGCAGCGGGCCCGTGCGCCGATCTTCCTGCCCTACCTAGGGGGCGAGCGCACGCCGCACAACCACCCCGCTGCGCAAGGCGTGCTGTTCGGGCTGACACATGCGCACGGGCCAGCCGACATCGGCTATGCGGTGATCGAGGGCGTAGGTTTCGGCCTGGCCGATGGCTGGGCCAGCCTGGAGGTGCAGCCCGGATCGGTGGCGTCGCTGTCTGTCGTCGGCGGTGGCGCTCGCAGTCCCCTGTGGGCGCAACTGCTGGCATCGACGCTGGCTGTGCCGATGCGCACCCGCGACGGCGCCGAGGCCGGCGCCGCGCTGGGCGCGGCGCGCCTGGCCTGGCTCGCGGACGGTGGCGCCGAGGGCGACGTGTGCCGTGAACCCGACCTCAAGTGCGAATACTTGCCACGCGCGGACGAGGCTGACGGGCTCGGCGAACGACTGCACCGCTTTCGCGCGCTTTACACAGCGGTGCAGCCGCACTACGCGCCGCTGCCAAACGCTACTGTGCAGGCTGCTGCTCAGGACGCCAACTGATGGAGGAACAACCCATGATCGTAGTCTGTGGCGAAGCGCTGATGGACGTCTTTGGCAGCGGCGACACGCCCAGCGGCATGACGCTGGACGCCCGTGTCGGCGGTTCGCCCTTCAACGTCGCCATCGGGCTGGCGCGCATGGCGCAGCCGGTGTGCTTTCTTGCGTCGCTGTCGCGCGACTTCCTTGGCGAGCGGCTGATGCGCGCGTTGCGCGAAGAAGGCGTGGACACGACGACGGTGACGCGCGTCGATGCGCCGACCACCCTGGGCCTGGTCGGCATGGATGCGCAAGGCGTGCCCTCCTATGCTTTCTACGGCCACGGCGGCGCGGACCGGCAGGTCGGCCTGGATGCGCTGGAACGCTTGCCCGCCAACATAGCGGCAGTGCATCTGGGCTCTTTCTCGACCGTCGTCGAACCGGTGGCCAACACGCTGCGCGCACTGGTCGATCGCGCGCATGCAAGCACCCTCATCAGCTACGACCCCAATGTGCGCCTCAACGTCGAGCCCAACCTGGCGCACTGGCGCTTGCTGCTCGACTGGATGCTGCCGCGCACCCATCTGCTGAAGATCAGCGAGGAAGACCTGAACATCCTCAGGCCGGGCGAATCGATCGAACAGTTCTGCGAAGCGGCCTTGCAGCAAGGCGTGAAGCTGGTGGTGGTGACGCGAGGTCAAAGCGGCGCCATGGGCCGTGCGGCCGCTTCGCCGGTGGTCTATGTGCCGCCGGCCGTGGTGAAGACCATCGACACCGTTGGCGCCGGCGACACGTTTCAGGTGGCATTGATGACCTGGATGGCGGAACAGAACTGTCTGAGCGTGGATGCGCTGGCCGCGCTCGACGAGGACGGCTTGCGCGCAGCCCTGGCTTTCGCGGCGCGTGCCGCGGCTATCACTTGTTCGCGCCGGGGGGCGGACCTGCCCAGGCGCGGCGAGCTCGACTAGTCGCTGGGCAGACTGTGCGGCGAGTTCTGGACGCAACCATGAACAAGCTGATCTGCTCGAGCCTTTTCGCCGCGCTGTGTGGACACAACGCCCATGCGCAGACCCAGGATCTGCTGAGCTTTGCGCAGGGCGCGATCTGCGTGCGCGTGCAGGCCGATGACGCGGCGAGCGTGACGCTGGAGCAGGCGCTGCGAGCGATCGACGGCTCGCCCGGCGCCTTCGCGCTGACGCCGCCGGTACCTGCTTCGACGCGCATCAGCCTGGTGTGTAAGCTGCCGGTCGATACGGTGTTCGAACGCCAAGCGTTCGGTGTACCCGGCGCGGAGTTCAGGTATCGGCCGAATTGCATACCGACGCGAGCCTTGGAAGCTCGCTGACATTCGGGCCGATACCGGCGGCAGTGGCATGCTCCAGACCGGCCAGTCCTGAACGGCAGCTCTTGGCCGACTCCGGGTTCACAACAGTGCAAGTCCGATGTCGGCTGTCCGCCAGATGGCTGACGTTCAACCGCGCGACCGAGATGCGCGCCGAGGGCCTTGGGCTGTTTGCCAGCATCAGCATTTCGGCGCCCGGAACCCATCGTCCGTGCGGTCAGTTCAGGTGCCGCCACCTGCATTCAAGTGCCGAAAGGCGTCAGGGGGACTCCAGGGGGACTGGCGGAGAGAATTACGTCACCAACCCTGGGCTCTATGCGGCCTGGAAAGTCACCCCCCGGTACTGGGCCATCATGGGGGTGTGGGCGGGTTCGTTGGGGCGCGGTGCGTTGTCTGTCACTGTTTTGTCGATCATCAAGCGGACGGTTTCGTTGGATCGAAGCCGGATTGTTGAGCCCAGACCGTAAAGAGGTCTCGTAACTCTGGGGGCAACTCAAGCACGAAGTCGAGGTCCATCGGATAGCTGTCGCCCAAGAAGTAACGCGTTGCGTCCAGCAGCACGTTGCCCTGCCGCGCATCTTTGCCCTTCTTGGACGGATTGCGTTCAGGTTTGAGGCTGAGCCAGAGTTTGTGCACGGCCATCCAACGCGGATCGGGTGCGTACAGCGGGCAAGTTCCCGGCTTGTTAGTCGTCACCACGCACTGCACCGGCGTGCCTCGGAGCAGCCATTCCTGCTCATCCAGCGTCGCCATGGGCTCGAACGGCTCGTTACTCGGCAGCGGGTGGGTGCTGGGTGCGGCCAACAGTTCCACTTCGTAGCCTGAGTCGTTGACGGCATGGTAGGGCTTGCGTTTGTTGATGGCATACGAACTGTCGATGCGCTTGAGCACGGACATGAGCGTTGCCCTGCTGCCCGCTGCCTGGTGCGGTGCCGGCGGCGCAATGGCCGCGAGTGAGACCTTGGTGTCCCGGCACCATGCCAAGTCGAAATTTTCAGTGGCCTCGTTACCTACCGGGAAGCGCGCGCCACAGACCATTTCGTAGGCGGCGAATGCGTTGGTTCCCACGACCAGCACGTCATAGCCCAGCAGGCCATGGAGATCCAAGTCGCGCAGCAGGCGTCCTTGCTGCTCTGCCATTTGGGGCAAACGCAGAGCTCGGCATAGTTTTACGCGGTCTTGAACCAAGCTGCTCAGCGATGCCTTGCGCGCTTGCAGGCGCTCGCGTTCGGCCAGGTAGTCGGCGAGTTGGCGTTCGGTTTCGGGTGATCGCAGGCCCCGTGTGGTGCCACAGTCGGCTGTGGACTTCTTGATGGCCAGGTATTCCGTGCCGTTCTTGTTCTGCCAGAACATGCTGGAGGGCATCGCTTCGAGTTCGCGCTCGATGTCCACCAGCTGCCCGTAAGCCGCTTCAAGATTGGCAATCGAGCGCTGAGCGTCGGCAGAAAACGGGACGAAGTCTGTTTTCTTGTAAGTCATAGGTCTTTAATTCTAAGGAATTTCCACCTGACTTGAGGAGTTTTTGGTTTGATAGGTGGAAGCCCGTCCAGAGCTTGCTTGAGGGCGCCCCCAGGCCGACGACCTACCTCGTCCGCCCCCGAGGGGAATGAGCAAAGTAACCAAGTGACATTTGCTCATGAGGCGCCGTCATCGCTGGTCGATTCCGCTGCCACTCGATACCCCATCGCGCGATAGCCCCGCTGCCGCTTTTCCCACATTCGCAGCAATGCCGGATGGCCGGCGTCGACGAAGTCGATGATGCGCACATCGGTCTTGTTGGCGTGTTCTCGGTGCAGGCGGCCCGCGTACTGCTGCAGCGTGCCTTTCCAGGAAACGGGCATCGCCAGCACCAAGGTATCCAGCGGCGGATGATCGAAACCTTCGCCGACGAGCTTCCCGGTGGACAGCAGGATGCGGGGTGCCTGCGGCGCCAGCGCGTCAAGTTCCGAAATCAGCGTGGCCCGCTGCTTCTTCGACATCCGCCCGTGCAGGACGAGTGGCGGCGGCACCCGCGCTGCCAGTGCGAGATGGATGGCGTTGAGATGCTCTGTGCGCTCGGTCAGTACCAGCACCTTGCGACCTTGTTCGAAGGCCAGTGTGATTTCTACGGCTATGGCTTCAGTTCGGGCCAGATCATGCACAAGATGTCGGAATACCTCCTGGATACCGGCTGTAGTCGGCAGGTCGATGCGCGAAAACCGTGATCGCGGCAACACTGCCAGATCGCGTGGTGCACCGGCCGACTTGGCGGCCGAGTGCCGGATCGGCCCGCACTGCATGAAGATGATCGGCTGCTGGCCATCACGGCGTATCGGTGTGGCGGTCAGGCCCAGCACGAACTTCGCCTTGGTCCGTTTGAGGATGGCGTCGAAAGACGCTGCGCCCAAGTGGTGACACTCGTCAACGATGACCTGCCCGTAGTTTTCGACCAACGCGTTCACCTCGCCCTGGCGGGACAGCGACTGCATCACGGCGGTATCGACTTGGCCGGTGGGTTTGGCTTTGCCGCCGCCGATAGTGCCGACCACGAACTTGCTGGCATCCTGATCCAATGCGAGGAAAGTTTGCAGACGATCCTGCCATTGCTTCAGCAACTCGGTGCGGTGCACCAGCACCAAGGTGTTCACGCCGCGCCGGGCGATGATGGCCGCAGCCGTGACCGTCTTGCCGTATGCGGTAGGGGCGCACAGCACACCGGTGTCGTGATGCAACATGGCCGAGACCGCCAACTCCTGATCAGCCCGCAAGATGCCGACGAAGCCGGCTCGGATGGGCTCACCGCCATACCGATCGTCCTGCAGTTCGCAGCGAATGCCGTTGTCCTTCAGCAAGGCCAGTGCGGCGTCGAGGCAGCCACGCGGCAACGCGATATGCGCCGGATAGTTCTCGGCATTGCCGATCACGCGGGGTTTGTCCCACACCGACAACCGCATGGCCTGGGCTTTGTAGAACTCGGGGTTCTGGAAAGCCGCCAGCCGGATCAGGCGATTGGCCAGCGCTTGCGGCAGCGCGCTCTTCTCGAAATAGATCA
>JBBRPV010000101.1:0-13972 GCA_038227445.1 Burkholderiales bacterium
GCCCAGTCCGCGAAACTCGATGATCAGCTTGTTCGGGCCCATCGGGATGGCGGTGTCCATGCGCAGCACCGAGGTGCGCAGGTTGTAGGTCATGCCCGGGAACATGTCGATCAGCACCCAGCCGCCTGGCGCAAGCCCCGGCCAGCCCACGCCGCGTTGCTTGCTGCCCTCGTAGGCGTCGTACTTGATCGACATCGAACCGACCGACGCATGGCCGTTCGGATAGCCGGTGTACTTGCGGTCAAAGTACCCCGGCTGGATCATGCCGGTGATGCGATTGAAGTAGTGCATGTAGTCGTGGTAAAACTCGCTGTTCGTGTCGTGCCACAGCTTGTAGTTCGTGTTGACCACGGCCTTGTGATAGTGGAAGACTTCAAGCGGCTCACTCAGGTTTTCTTCGAGCATGTTCATCGAGTCGCCGACGTAGTCACGCAGCGAGCAGCTGTCGTCGTCGACGTTGACCCAGACGAATCCGCCGTAGCCGATTTCCGTTTTCACCTCGCGCAGTCCGGCGTTTTCGCAGCCGAAGCGGTCCTGGTAACCCTGCTTGGCGCGCGATATGTCGATGCAATCTCCCTTGGCGTTAAACGACCACGCGTGAAAGATGCAGGTGATGCGCTTGGCGTTGCCGACCGGCTCGTACAGCAGCGTGTTGCCGCGGTGCGGGCAGATGTTGTAGAAGCTGCGCACGGTCATGTCTTCACCGCGGATCACGATCAGCGGTGCGCCGCCCGGGTGATGGAAGGTGCGGTAGTCGTAGGCGCTGGTCAACTCAGACTCGTGGCAAGCGATGATCCAGCACTTGTTGAAGATCTTCTCCTGCTCTTCCTTGAAGATCACCTCACTGGTGTAGATCTCGCTGCTGACGAAGTGCGTGTCAGGGAAATCGGGGCGCTCTTTCCACTCGGCTGAATTGCGGGACATAAAACTCTCCGTGGGTTGCGGTGCAAGGGCCGGCGAATGTGCGGCAGGCCGGTCATGAGGTGCTGCTCAGCTTGTGCATTGCACGCTTCATGCCCGGTCCTCGCGCCCGGCGATCTGGGCCGTATGAGCGCCCCTGGGCGGCGGCAAAAACCCGCCGCCGCCCCCCCCCCCCGATGGGGCAAGAAAACCTGGGACGGCCTGGCGTTTCCTTGTGAGGGGCCGATACAGGGCCGGTTGCAAACTGCCCGAGGGTATGTGCTGAGCGATCCGACAGCCGCATGTTTCGAATAGAAACCCCGCTACGTTTCTTTTTGAAACGCGGCTCCTTCCGCGTGACCCGTGGTGTTGGCGTCGCGACGACGCTCACGCTCCCCCTGTCACCCCGCAGGCCAACCCGCACGCCGGGCTGCGGCCGACCCAGGCTCAGTGTGGCGGCCGCACCTGCTGTGCCTGGCCGCGGGCTAGCGGCGCGTGGCACCAAGCTTGCTATTCCTTCCGCAGCGCTGCGACGTGAGCACCACGCCCGCTGTGCGGCGCAACGCTCGACCTCGCGGCACGGCAAGCGGCACGGTCAACCAAGAGAACAATGGCAAACCCCGAGCGCTGGCTCCTTAGATTTCTACCGATGTTGCGCTGGTGGCCGATGGTCGACCGGCGCAGCCTGCGCGCAGACGCGCTGGCGGGTTTGACAGGCACGATCATCCTGGTGCCGCAGGCAGTGGCCTACGCCAGCATCGCCGGCTTGCCGCCGGAGTACGGGCTCTACACCGCGATAGTGCCAGTCATCATCTCGGCGCTGTTTGGCTCGTCCCTGCACCTGGTCACCGGACCGACAGCCGCGCTGTCACTGGTGATCTTTGCGACCCTGAGCCCGCTCGCCGAGCCCGGTAGCGCTGCCTACATCCAGCTGGTGTTCACGCTGACATTCATGATCGGCGTGCTGAAGTTGCTGATGGGGCTGGCCCGCATGGGCTTCCTGGTCAACTTTGTCTCACACAGCGTGGTACTCGGCTTCACTGCCGGCGCGGCAGTGCTGATCGCCGCCAGCCAGCTGAAGAACTTTTTCGGCGTCTCGGCCGCTGCTACGTCTTCGTTCGTGGAGACGCTGACCCGCTTGGCGCACGAATTGCCACACACCAACCCCTATGCGCTCGGCGTGGGAGTCGTGACGCTGCTGGTGAGCGTAGCCACGCGCCGTTACCTGCCGAAGGCGCCGTACATGATCGTCGCCATGTTGATCGGCAGCCTGTGTGCCGAGGCATTGCGCAGCGCACTCGGGCCGAGCATCGGTATTGCGACTGTGTCGGCCGTGCCGCGCAACCTGCCGCCGCTGTCGATGCCCGAGCTGTCGGCGCAGGCATTGCACGACCTGCCGGCAATCGCGGTTGCGCTGACGATGCTGTCGCTGACCGAAGCGATCGCGATCGCCCGCGCCATTTCCTTGAAGTCCGGGCAGCGCATCGACAGCAACCGGGAGTTCATCGGCCAGGGGCTGTCGAACATTGCCGGCAGTTTCACGTCGGGCTACGTCTCCAGCGGATCGTTCACACGCAGTGGCATCAACTTTGGGTCTGGCGCCAAGACGCCGCTGGCATCGGTATTCTCGGCCCTGTTCCTGGTGCTGACGCTGCTTGCGCTCGCGCCGCTGGTGCGCTTTTTGCCCATCGCATCAATGGCGGCGATCCTGCTGCTGGTGGCCTACTCTCTGGTCGATGTGAAGCACATCCGCAGCGTTGTCAAAACCAGCCGCGCCGAGGCCGCGATCCTGCTGGCGACGCTGCTGGCCACGCTGTTCATGCACCTGGAGTTTGCCATCTACGTCGGCGTGCTGCTGTCGCTGATGATGTTTCTCGAACGCACCGCGCGCCCGGCGATCCGCAATGCCATTCCCGCCCCGGGCGAAGGCAGCTATCACTTCATCACCCAGACCACCGAGCCCGACTGCTGCCAGCTGAAGATGATGTTCATCGACGGCGCGCTGTACTTTGGCGCGGTTGACCATGTGCAGCGCAATTTGCGCGAGGTCGATGCCGCCTGCCCGGCGCACAAACACTTGCTGCTGCTGGCGCCCGGCATCAACTTTATCGACAGTTCGGGCGCCGAGTTGCTGGCGCAAGAAGCGCGGCGGCGCCGGCTGCTGGGCGGCGGGCTGTACTTCCACCGCCTGCAGCCGTCCGCCGTCGCTGTGCTGGAGCGCGCCGGCTACCTGCAAGACATCGGCCGAGAAAACCTGCTGACGATTGGCCAGAACGTGATCGACGCGATTTATCCCAAGCTCGACTCGGCCGTCTGTCGCAGCTGCCCGACCCGCATCTTCAAACAATGCCAGGGCGCACTGCCCAACGGCGAGGCACGCGTGCCAGCTGCCGATCCCCTTGGTCGTAGCCCGTCAGCTTCGTCTGCGGCGACCTGATTCCATCTCAGCCCAATCGATCCGAAGGCCCCGAATGCAAAGCACCGAACGTGTCTCAGATTTCCAGTCCGAAGACATCGCCAGCCTGGACGTCAAAAATACCACTTGCTACATGTGCGCCTGCCGCTGCGGCATTCGGGTGCACCTGCGCAATGGCGAAGTACGCTTTATTGACGGCAACCCTGCGCATCCGCTCAACAAGGGCGTGATTTGCGCCAAGGGCGCCTCGGGCGTGATGAAGCAGACCTCGCCGGCGCGCCTGACCATGCCCTTGCTGCGCCGGCCGGGCGCAGAGCGCGGCGTCGGCGAGTTTGACGAGATCAGTTGGGACGAGGTGTTCGCGCTGCTGGAAAAGCGCCTCGCGCATATCCGCGCCACCGACCCCAAGAAGTTTGCGCTCTTCACAGGCCGCGACCAGATGCAGGCGCTGACAGGCCTGTTTGCCAAGCAGTTCGGCACGCCCAACTACGCTGCACACGGTGGTTTTTGTTCGGTCAACATGGCCGCCGGCATGATTTACACCATCGGCGGCTCGTTCTGGGAATTCGGCGGCCCCGACCTCGACCGCGCCAAGCTGTTCGTGATGATCGGCACCGCCGAAGACCACCACTCCAACCCGCTCAAGATCGCGATCTCCAAGTTCAAGCGCGATGGCGGGCGCTTCGTGTCGGTCAACCCGATCCGCACCGGCTACTCGGCAATCGCCGACGAATGGGTGCCGATCAAGCCCGGCACCGACGGTGCGATGCTGCTCGCGTTGATCCACGTCATCATCGACAAAGGCCTCTACGACCGCGAGTTTGTCACGCGTTACACCAACGCCGGGCAGTTGGTGAACCAGACGCCGGGCGACGACGACTTCGGCATGTTTGCAATGGACCCCGAAGGCGATGTCATCAACCCCGACTACCCGCACAACAAGTTCTGGTGGGACCGCCACAGCGATGCGCTGGTGCCGACCCACACGCCGGGCGCCGACCCCCGGCTCAGCGGCGAGTACCTGCTGCCCGACGGCAAGCGCGTGAAACCGTCATTCCAGTTGCTGGTTGACCGGGTTGCCGACTGCACACCCGAATGGGCGGCCGAGCTGACCGGTATCCCGGCCGAGACGATTTATCGGCTGGCGCACGAAATGGGCGTGACGGCGCGCGACCACAAGATTCACCTGCCGATCGCCTGGACCGATTCATGGGGCGTCGAGCACGACACGGTGACCGGCAACCCGGTCGCCTTCCATGCGATGCGCGGTCTCGCGGCGCACTCAAACGGCTTCCAGACGGTGCGCGCGCTGGCGATTTTGATGTCGCTGCTCGGCACGATCGACCGGCCTGGCGGCTTTCGCCACAAGGCGCCCTTTCCGCGCGCTATCCCGCCGATCGCCAAGCCGCCCAAGGGCCCGCAGGATGTCAATCCGAACACCCCCCTCGAGGGCATGCCGCTGGGCTTCCCGGCCGACCCCAACGACCTGTTCGTCGACGCCGCCGGCAAGCCGGTGCGCATCGACAAGGCCTTCTCGTGGGAGCATCCGCTGTCGGTGCACGGTTTGATGCACAACGTCATCACCAACGCCTGGCGCGGCGACCCGTACCGGATCGACACACTGATGGTCTTCATGGCCAACATGGCCTGGAACTCGAGCATGAACACGTCGGACGTGCGCACCATGCTGACCGACAAACACGCTGACGGCGAGCACAAGATTCCGTTCCTGGTGGTGTGCGATGCGTTTCAGTCCGAAATGACGGCCTTTGCCGACCTGGTGTTGCCCGATACCACCTATCTTGAGCGGCATGATGTGATGTCGATCCTCGACCGGCCGATCTCGGAGTTCGACGGGCCGGTGGACGCCGTGCGCATCCCGGTGGTGGCCCCGCTGGGGCAATGCAAGCCGTTTCAGGAGGTCATCGTCGAACTGGCGGGCCGGCTCAAGCTGCCGGCCTTCACCGCCGCAGACGGCGGGCGCAAGTTCAAGGGCTACACCGACTTCATCATCAACTACGAAACCGCGCCGGGCTCGGGCATCGGATTTCTGGCCGGCTGGCGCGGTGCGGACGGCAGCAAATCGATTTGCGGCGAACCCAACCCGAAGCAGTGGGAGATGTACGAGAAGAACAACTGCGTCTTCCACCATGAACTGCCACCGGCCTACCAGTACATGCGCAACTGGAATCAGGGCTATATGGACTGGTCCAAGAGCGTGCGCATGCGGCGCGATGCCGATCCGATCCTGATCCATATTTACTCTGAGGTGCTGCAGAAATTCCGCCTCGCTGCGCAGGGCAAGCGTGCCGGCAAGCAGCCGCCCGAGCACCTGCGCAGCCGCATCGAAACCTATTTTGATCCGCTGCCTTTCTTTCACGAACCGCTGGAGATGCAGGTCACCGACCGCGCCACTTACCCGCTGAATGCGGTCACGCAGCGCCCAATGGCGATGTACCACTCGTGGGACTCGCAGAACGCGTGGCTGCGCCAGATCCACAGTCACAACTACCTGTTCGTCAACCCGCTGACCGCGCGAGCCCAGGGCATCAACGACGACGACTGGATATGGGTCGAATCGACCTGGGGCAAGGTGCGCTGCATGTGCCGCTACAGCGAAGCGGTCGAGCCCGGCACGGTCTGGACCTGGAACGCGATCGGCAAGGCGGCGGGCGCCTGGAACCTCGGCCCGGCGGCCAACGAATCCAAAAAAGGCTTTTTGCTCAACCACCTGATTACCGAAGAGTTGCCGCTCGCGGCTGCCGCCGGTGCGGCGCCGCTGTCGAACTCCGACCCGGTCACTGGCCAGGCCGGCTGGTACGACGTGCGGGTGCGCATCTACAAGGCAGGGCCCGACGAGCCGAAAGAAACCTCGCCGCAGTTCCAGACCTTGCGCCCCTACCCGGGCGAACGCGGTGTGCGGCGCGCCTGGCAGGCGTTTTTCGCCGGGCGCAATGCAACGTCCACCGACTGACCGATCCGATCAACCTCATAGCTTTGAAGCGCTTCCATGACCCAACTGGCACTCGTGATCGACCTGAACGTCTGCGTCGGCTGCCAAGCCTGCGTGACGAGTTGCAAATCGTGGAACACCTCGGGCAGCGCTGGCGCGCTGGCCGATTTTCGGCCCTACGACGAGAACCCATCCGGCACCTTCTTCAACCGGGTGCAGACCTTTGAGGTCGGCGAGTTCCCCAATACCGAGACCGTGCACTTCCCGAAGTCATGCCTGCACTGCGAAGACCCGCCGTGTGTGCCGGTTTGCCCGACCGGCGCGAGCTACAAGCGCAAAGAGGACGGCATCGTCCTGATCGACTACGACAAGTGCATCGGTTGCGGCTACTGCGCCTGGGCCTGCCCTTACGGCGTGCGTGAGCTCGACGAGAAGCGTCAGGAGATGACCAAATGCACGCTGTGCGTCGACCGTATCTACAGCGACGCGTTGGCACCCGAGGACCGGCGACCCGCGTGCGTGATGGCCTGCCCGACCAGCGCGCGCCTGTTCGGCGACGTGCACGACCCGGAGTCGGAAGTGTCGGTCGCCATCCGCGAGCGCGGCGGCTACGCACTGATGCCGGAATGGGGCACGGTACCGTCCAACCACTACTTGCCGCGGCGCAAGACTGTCATCAACATCAGCGACGACCAACTGGTGCGCGCCGACAGTCCACAAAAGCTCGACATCTTGACACCACTAAAGCCCGGCGCGAAGCCGCGCTCCACACTGGACGATGCCGCCAATTTCGCTGGCTGAGCGGCTGCCGCTGCGCTCCCGCCCACCCACTCAACTCTTGCGCAACGGAATCCACCATGCATCCTGGTTTCTCAGTGATCTTCCTGACGACGCTGATCGGCGCCGGACAAGGGCTCTTTCTCGCCCTTTATGCGGCCGAGGTCGCAGCGGCGCTGCACATCGTAGCGGTGCCGGCGGGGCGCGGATTTTTCGTTCCCGGCGTCTTGCTGGCGCTCGCCTTCACCGGGGCGGGCGCCGTCGCGTCCTTGTTTCACCTCGGGCACCCGGAGCGGGCCTGGCGCGCCATGGCCATGTGGCGCACCTCGTGGCTTTCGCGCGAAGGCATTGCCTTGCCCTCGTTCATGCTCGCTGTGTTGCTTTATGGTCTCGCGCACTGGCTTGACTGGCCCGCGACCCTGGCCATCGGCGCGGTGGCAGTCGTGTTGTGTCTGGGCTTGTTCATCTGCACCGGCATGATTTACGCGTGCATCAAGTTTCTGCAGGAATGGGCCAGCCCGTTGACAGTCATCAACTACGCCGTGCTTGGTTGCGCATCCGGCTTCACGCTGGCCAGTGCCTTTGCAGCCTTTACCGCCGACCGGCTCGTCGTGGCCTACACCACGGCCGCGATAGCGTTCACGCTGTTGGGGCTGGCCACGCGCGGCGCGTCGCTGCTGCGAAACAGCCGCATCAAGCCCAAGTCGACGCTGCAGTCCGCCACCGGCATCCGCCACCCGCGCATCGTGCAGAAATCGCAGGGCTTTATGGGCGGCTCGTACAACACGCGCGAGTTTTTTCATGGCCGCACCAAGGTCTTCCTGCGCAGCGTCAAGTGGATCTTTCTGGCGCTGGCTTTCGCACTGCCGCTGCTGTTGCTGGGCTTCAGCCTGAACCATGTATCCGCCATCGTTCTGTGCCTTGCTTTTGCGGTGCAGTACGCGGGCTTGATCGCGGAGCGCTGGTTCTTCTTTGCCCAGTCTAGACATCCGCAGAACCTTTACTACCAAGCCATCTCGTGAGGGCTTGACCGGCTGCGCGCGGCCGATGCGAACGCCAACCAACCATGATCTGGCTGCTTGGCGTTGCCCTGCTGGTCGGCGTCCTCATTGGCGCAGTCGGCGTTGGCGGCATCCTGCTGATCCCGGCACTGAATCTGTTGACCCCGCTGTCGATCCAGGCGTCGATGGCTACCGCGTTGTTCACCTTCATCTTCACCGGCATCGTCGGCACCGTGTTGTTCCAGCGGCGCGGCAGTATCGACTGGGCGATCACGCTGCCGCTGTGCGCGGGCGGCGCGCTGTTTGGCTTCGTCGGCGCCTGGGCCAATGCCCTGCTGGACGCGCAGCTGCTCGCGCTGATCCTCGCCGTGCTGATCGTGCTTGCTGGCGTCTACACGCTGTTCAGCCGTGGTTCGCACCCGGCCGCCGCCTTTCACGACCGTCCGCGTCTTCAGCAGCTTGTGCTGTTCGGCATCGGCGCCGTGACCGGCTTCGGCTCCGGACTCACCGGCGTGGGCGGCCCGGCGCTGTCGGTACCGATGATGGTGCTGGTCGGCTTTCCCGCGCTGACGGCCATCGGCGCGAGCCAAGTGGTCCAGATTCTCACCGCGGTTTCAGGCAGCATCGGCCACTTGGCGCAGGGCCACATCGACCTGCGCCTCGCGGCGCTGCTGACGGCCTTTGAGGTTGCCGGCGTGTGGTTCGGCGTGAAGATGGGCCACGCTGTCGATGCACGCCTGCTGCGCTATGCTGTCGGCGTGTTGTGTGTTTTGGTCGGCACGGCGCTGGTGGTGCGAGCGCTGGCGTTGCGGCCGCTGTAGCACTCGACAACAACGACAGAGACAGCGACTCGACGTGGTTCAGCCGCTGACGAAGGCGGTCAAGGTCCCGGTAATCAGCCGCGTGAGCTGCGTCACGAGGCGATAGCCCAGCGTGTGGTCCTGTTCCATCAGGTTCAGCAATGCGACGCCGTCGACTGCCAAAATGTCGCAGTGCGACAAGCACGTAGCCGTCGCAATGCGCTGGTTGCTGCCGGGTGTCAATGCAGCCCATCCGAATACATCGCCGCCCCGCACGATGTCGCCAGTCTTGGCGTTGCGGCCGCCAAAGCCGACGGCCATGCCAACCGTACCGTCAACCAGCACATAAACAGCCTTGGCCGGCTCGCCGATGCGGTAGACCTGATGGCCACCCTCGAATTGCTGCATTTCGCTCACGGCCGCCACATGGCCGATCTGGCTCGGCGTCAAGCCCTGGAAGAAGTCGGTTTGCGCCAGGATCCCACCGGGCGTCGCGGCATAGGCCAATTGGTTTGTCATTCACTGCCTTCTAGCTGAATTCATTGAACCCGGTGCAGACGATCGTCGCCAGTCGATCACGGCGCTTCTGCGCCCGGGCTTCCGCGGTCGCAGTGACGGTAGAGCCCCCAGCTCCGGCGCCGCATCCACAGCGCCTTGCGACCGATGCCCAGCAGGGCTGCCAGCTCGGCCTCGCCATGGCTGTCCTGGTACAGCGTGATCACTTCCCGGATGTAGTCCTCGATCGACAAAGGCATGCCGCCGGCCTGGGCCGTCGCCGCGCCCGGCGCGGACCGCGAGATCGCCTCCTCGAGATCGGCGATGGTCAAGACGTCCGAATCGGCCAGGATGACAGCGCGCTCAATGACGTTTTGCAACTCCCGCACATTGCCGGGCCAGGCGTGGCGGTTAAGAAAGTCTACAAAGTCCTTGTGCATGCCGCGCACCGGGCTGCCCAACTTGCGTACAAATTGCCGCATGAACTGGCGGGCCAGCAACTCGATATCGCTGCCGCGCTCGCGCAGCGGCGGCACGTGGATCGTGATGACGTTCAATCGGTAGTACAGATCGGCACGGAAGCTGCCGTTCTCGGCGCTTTCCTTCAGGTTGCGGTTGCTCGCCGCGAGGAAGCGCGTGTCGGTGACATAACTCTGGTTCGAGCCCAACGGCCGAACCTGTCGCTCCTGCAATACCCGCAGCAGCTTCACTTGGACGCCCAGCGGCATCTCGGAGATCTCGTCGAGAAACAGCGTGCCGCCGCTCGCCTCGCGGATCAGCCCCTCGCTGGCCGTCGCCGCGCCGGTGTACGCGCCCTTGGCATGGCCGAACAGTTCCGATTCGATCAGGTCCGCAGGAATCGCGCCGCAGTTGACGGCCACGAACGGGCAGTGCGCGCGGCTGCCACCGTAATGGATCGCCTGAGCCACCAGCTCCTTACCGGTGCCGCTCTCGCCCTGGA
Source organism: Burkholderiales bacterium (assembly GCA_038227445.1). Classification (GTDB taxonomy): domain Bacteria; phylum Pseudomonadota; class Gammaproteobacteria; order Burkholderiales; family Burkholderiaceae_C; genus LMDS01. The sequence continues at coordinate 10,304 of JBBRPV010000101.1, forward strand.
TCAGCACGTTGGCCTCGGTCGCGGCGACCCGCTGGATCATCGCCAGCAGGCGCTTGACACCCTCGCTTTCGCCGATGATCGTGTCCTGCGTCGCGACCTTGCGCAGACTGCGCTTGAGCGCCAGGTTCTCCATGCGGGTGCGCCGTTCGCCGAGCGCGCGCTTGACCGAGAACAGGAAGTCGTCGTTGTCGAACGGCTTGATGATGTAGTCGTTGGCGCCACGTCGAAGCGCCTCGATGGCACTGTCGATCGACGAAAAACTGGTCATCAGGATGACCTGCGTCTCGGGGTTGGCGGCCTTGCTGGCGGCGACGATGTCCAGGCCACTGGCATCGGGCAGGCGCAGGTCCGTGATCACCATGTCGAACTCGCGCAGCTTGAGCTGGGCCAGGCCCTCGCTGCCCTGGCGCGTGATCACGCACCCGTATCCGGCGCGCACCAGCAAAATCTCGACGCAGTCGCCGATGCCCCAGTCGTCGTCGACCACCAGAATTTGCTCCTGGCGCCGTCCGGGCCCGCTGTCCGTCGTGTTGCGATCGGTCATGGTGGTTCGGTGGGCAGGGTCACGCAGAACGACGCGCCCTGCGCAGAACTGTGCCGAAGCTCGATCGAGCCACCATGCTCGTGCGCAATCTCGTTGCTGATCGCCAGCCCAAGCCCGGTGCCGTGCGTGCTGGCCTTGGTGGTGAAGAAGGGCTCGAAGATGCGCGTTATTGCATCGGCGCGAACGCCCGGGCCGGAGTCGTCAACCAGCACCTCCAGCATGCGCCCGGCCCGGCGGGTCGCGATGCTCAGCTGCCCCTTGCCGGCCATCGCCTGCACCGCATTGACGAACAGATTCAGCAAGATTTCGCGTACCTGTCCGGTGTTGCCAAAAACCACTGCGGCAGGGTCAGTCCGGTGGTGCAGTTCGATGTCACGCAAGAAGCCGTCATGCTGCAGCACCGACAAGGCCTCCTTGATCGCATCGTCGGCCGCGAAGCGCACACGGGGCTCATCGCCAACGCGTGAGAACTTGACCAGCCGCCGCGAGATATCGAGGATTCGTTTGACGTTGACCGCGATGTTGTCGAGCCCCTTGTCCAGCAGCTCCTGGCCCAGCGGCCTCTCCGATCGCAGGATTTGCACGATGGAGTGCAGGGCCGTGAGCGGATTGGTCACTTCATGGCACACCCCGGCCACCATGAAGCCCAGCGCGGCCAGACGGGCGCTCTGGACGTCGACAATCTGCAGGCGACGCAGGTCGGTCTTGTCCACAACGGCCAGGCAAGCGCCCCAGGGCGCTCGACGAACGTGGATTTGCTCGTACACGACATCGCCCGTTGCCAGCGTCCGCACACTGTCCACCACCTGCGGCGTAAGCCACGGCACAGCGCCCCGCAGCAGCGAAACATAGTGCGCCGCCCGCTCACGCAGAGACTCGCCAACCTGGGTGTGACTGCCGCGAAACTCATCACTGGCGCCAAGCAACGTACCGTCCTCGCCCAGCATCAGCAGGGGCGACGGCGTGATCGAGAAGATCTGCTCGAACAGTTCAGGCCATTCGACCAGATTTCGATCAACTCTCATCGGCTCTCAAGGGCATCCACATTCCACCAAGAGCGTAGGGGTTCGCAGTTCGGGCAGCAATTGGCAGCGACCCGCATGGGTGCACAAAAGCAGCGAAAACAAGGCCTCGCCGAGTGGAGCCCGCGCTGTGCATCGGCGCACTCGCTGCGGCCGGGATTCGGGCAGGCAACGGCGAGCAAGCGATGGGGAACCGCCACACCGATCCGGCGGCAGCCGGGGCTGAGGCAGACGGGCCGGCCTGAGCGACCGCGCCTGCCGTAGCGCCCGACAGCGCGCCCAGAAACCGCACTAGCGGCGCGCTCAACCGCCCGAAATCAGCCGCCCGTGACAGGCGGGAAAAACGCCAGCTCGGCGCCCTCGGGCACCGGGCTGGCTTCGTCGGCCATCACCTGGTTGAGCGCACAACGCAGCGCCCGGCCACGCGCCAGCGCCTCGGCATGCCGGCCGCCACGGGCGATCAGCCGGTCGCGCACGGCGCCCAGCGTGGTGCCGGCCGGCAACAGCAACAGCTCGCTGGCGCCCAGCGCCTCACGCAGAGAGGCAAAGTAGCGCACGGTCACGCTGACGTCGGGCAGCAGGGTCTGGCCTGCGGAAGGGCTCATGCTCAAGCCCCGATCAGCGATGACAACAGCAGCAGGCGCACAACATCGCCGCGCCGCACCACCTGGCCCGACGGGTTGTCCACCAGCCCGTCGGCCCAGACCGCCGAGGTCAGCACGCCCGAGCTCTGGTTGGCAAACAACTCCACCCCGCCCTGCGCGTTGAAGCGTGCTCGCAAAAACTCGCGCCGGCGGTCAGGCTGCGGCCAATCGAAGTCGGCCCGCACGCTGACCGCCTGTGGCAGGGCCGTCGAGCAGCCCTGGATCGCGCGCAGCACGGGTGCTACCGCCAGCAAGAAGGTCACGAAGCTGGACACCGGGTTGCCCGGCAGGCCGATGAACAGCGCCTCGCTCTCGCCGCTGTCGCCGCGGCGCACTGCACTGGGCGCGGATTCATCGCGTCGCACCGCGCCGAAGGCCAGCGGCTTGCCCGGCTTGATCGCCAGCGCCCAGGCCTCCAGCCAGCCTTCGGCCTTGACCGCCGGTTTGATGTGGTCCTCTTCCCCCACCGATACCCCACCCGAGGTCAGGATCAGGTCGTTGTCCTGCGCCGCAAGCCGCAGCGCGTCACGGGTGGCGTCCAGCCGGTCGGGCACGATGCCCAGGTCGCTGACCTCGCAGCCCGCCGCCTGCAACAGGCCGCGCAGCATGAAGCGGTTGCTGTTGTAGATCGCGCCGGGCCGCAGCGATTCACCCGGCATCACCAGCTCATCGCCAGTGGAAAACAGCGCCACCCGGGGCCGGCGGCGCACCGTCAGCCGCGATGCACCGACCGATGCGGCCAGGCCCAGCGCCTGCGGCGTCAGTCGGGTGCCAGCCGCCAGCACCTCGGCGCCGTGCTGCACGTCCTCGCCCTGGCGGCGGATCCACTGGCCGGGCTGTGGCAGCGTATTGATGCCAACCTGGCCCTGGCCTTGCACGGCGTCGGCGGCGGGCGTGGCCTGGCACAGCTCCTGCATCACGATCGTGTCGGCGCCGGCCGGTAGCTGCGCGCCGGTGAAGATGCGCACCGCCGTGCCCGGCTGCAGCGCCGCGCCGACCACGCCAGCCGGCAGGCGCTGGCTGACCGGCAACACGGTACCGGCGGCGGGCACGTCGGCTGCGCGCAGGGCGTAGCCGTCCATCGAGCTGTTGTCGGCCGGCGGCACGTCCAGCCCCGAGACCACCGGCCGCGCCAGCACCCGGCCCAGCGCGTCGAAGGTGTCGAGTTTTTCGATCTCGGGGATCACCCGGTCGCGCGCCACCGCCAGCAATCGGGACAGCGCATCGTCCAGGCTCAGCAAGTTAGGGCGGGCAGGCGGTGCGGCTTCAGCCATGGTGCTCGGGCCGGGGGTCTTGGCCATAGTCGTAACGGTCGGCAGTGTCCATCAGGTGCGATGCCAGCACCACCACCGCGGCCATGTCGAAGACCGGCAGGCCGGTGGCCACCGGCAGTGCGTCGGGTGTGTCGGTGGCCACGGCCACTACAAAGGGATCATCGGCATAACCCGGCGCCTGGCCC
>JBBRPV010000102.1:0-13799 GCA_038227445.1 Burkholderiales bacterium
AACGCCGACATCAAATACTCGACCGTGCAGAACTGGTATGCGGGTGACGAAAATGGCGTTGGCGGCATCTACAACTTCGTCACCAAGCGCGGCTTGGCCAAAGGCATCAACTCGCGCATTTCGTGGACGCAGGTCGAGACCGGATCGGCGATCACATGGAAGTACCCCTCTGTCGTCTTGCGTGGCGACAACTCGGTGGGAGAGTTCTATTCGGTTGCTGTCACCAACCACCTGCAGCAAGCCGACACCGGGACCAAGATGATCCACATAGGCAAGAACACACGCAGCACCATCGTCAGCAAGGGCATCTCGGCCGGCCGTTCCAACAACAGCTACCGCGGGCTGGTCAGGATTGCGCCGACGGCTGCCGGTGCGCGCAATTATTCGCAATGCGATTCGATGTTGATCGGTGACAAGGCCGGTGCAAACACCTTCCCCTATCTGCAGGTGCGCAACCACACCGCGAAGGTCGAGCACGAGGCTTCGACTTCGAAGATCGGCGAGGACCAGTTGTTCTACTTTGCGCAGCGCGGGATCGGCGCCGAGGCGGCCGTGTCGATGATCATCAACGGCTTCTGCAAAGACGTGTTCCAACAATTGCCAATGGAGTTTGCGGTCGAAGCGACCAAGCTGCTCGGCTTCAAACTGGAAGGAAGTGTCGGATGATTTACGAAGACAGCAAGACCCTGCTCGAAGTGCGCGGGCTGCGCGCGACCGTGAACGGCATCGAAATTCTGAAAGGCCTGGACTTCACTGTGAAGAGCGGTGAGGTGCACGCCATCATGGGGCCGAACGGCTCAGGCAAAAGCACGTTCGCTAAGGTGCTCGCGGGCCACGCGGCTTATGAAGTCACCGCCGGCAGCGTGCGATTCGAAGGCAAGAATCTGTTTGATCTGGCGCCCGAAGAGCGTGCCCGTGCCGGCGTGTTTCTGGCCTTTCAATATCCGATTGAGATACCCGGTGTCGCCAACAGCCAGTTTCTGCGCCTGGCCTACAACACGGTGCAGGCGCAGCGCGGCCAGGAAGAGCTGGACCCGCTCGAGTTCGACGACTTCGTGCGCGAGAAGATGAAGCTGCTCGAAATGAGCCCCGATTTTCTCGGGCGCAGTGTCAACGAAGGCTTCTCCGGTGGTGAGAAGAAGCGCAACGAAATCTTGCAGATGGCGCTGCTCGATCCCCGTCTGGCGATTCTCGACGAGACCGATTCCGGCCTTGATATCGACGCGCTCAGGATCGTTTCCCAGGGCGTCAACCAACTCGCCAACAAAGACAATGCCATCGTGCTGGTGACGCACTACCAGCGGCTGCTCAACTACATCGTGCCCGACTTCGTCCACGTGATGGAGGCGGGCCGCATCGTCAAGACGGGCGACAAGTCGCTGGCGCTAGAACTCGAAAACCGTGGCTATGACTGGGTTGCTGCCGAGCGCCAGGCGGCGGCAGTGGCGGCATGAGCGCAGTCACCTCGCTGCGGCGACCCGCTGCGGGTTGCCTCGAAACGCTGCTGGCAGGCCAGCTGCATTTGCGGGCCAGTCCGCTGGCGTGGATCAACACATTGCGCGCGCAGGCCGCTGGCCGCCTGGACGTGCTGAAGCTGCCGGCCCTGCGTGACGAAGAGTGGCGCTTTACCGACCTTTCGTCGCTCACCAGCCAGGTGTTTCAGCCGGTGCGCAGCGCCACCGATCTGCTCACGGCGGACGTCGAGCCGTTTTATCTCGCAGAAGCCACGAACCGCTTGGTCTTTGTCGACGGCGTGTATGCCCCGACCTTGTCCAGCCCACTTAAAGATTGCGGCTTGATGCTGGCAAATCTGTCGTCGGCAGATGCTTCGCAGGCTGCTGCGATAGAGCCCCACCTTGGTCGCTACGCTGCATTTAGCGACAACGTATTCGCTGCTCTCAATACGGCCTTTCTGCAAGATGCCGCAGTGATCGTGGTGCCGCGCAATATGACGGTGACAGCGCAACTGCATCTGCTATTCGTTGCAACGCAAGCCGAGGCGGCCAGCCACCCGCGCTGCCTGTTGGTCGCTGAGCCCGGCAGTAGCGTGACCTTGGTCGAAGACTATGTTGCGCTGCAAGACGGGGCCTATTTCATCAACCCGGTGACCGAGATCGTTGTCGCAGATCGGGCGCAGGTCAAGCACGTCCGCGTGCAGCGGGACTGCGCCAAAGCGTTCCACATTGCCAATGGCGCGGTGTCCGTGGGGCGTTCCGGCAGCTATCAGTCGGTGAGCGTTGCGCTCGGCGCCCAGATTTCACGCTACAACCTCAGCGTGCTTTTGGCTGAAGGCGCCGAGTGCGTGGTTGACGGGCTGGCATTGATCACCGACAACCAGCTGGCCGACACCCACACAGCTATCGACCATGCCCAACCCAATGGCATCAGTCGCCAGCTTCACAAATGCATCGTCGGCGGCAGCGCGCATGCGGTGTTCAACGGCAAAGTCATGGTGCGCGCGGGGGCCCAGCGCACCGACTCGAACCAGTCGAGTCGCAACTTGTTGCTCACCGGCAAAGCCCAAGTCGATACCAAGCCCCAGTTGGAGATTTTCGCCGACGACGTGAAGTGTGCCCACGGCGCCACCATCGGCCAGCTCGACAACGATGAAGTGTTTTATCTGAAGAGTCGCGGGCTGTCCGACAGCGTCGCCCGCAATCTGCTGACCTATGCCTTCGGCGCCGAGATCATCGACCGCATTCCGGTTGCGTCAATCAAGCGTCGGCTTGAATTGACGATGCTCGAACAAACCGGCAGCCGGCCATGAGCGCCGTCCGGGCCGCATTTCATCCCCGCTCGGCGTCTGCCTTTGACGTCGAACGCATCCGCGCCGACTTTCCCATCCTCCAACTCAAGATCGACGGCAAGCCGCTGGTGTACCTCGACAACGCCGCGTCGAGCCAGATGCCGCAGCCGGTGATCGACCGCCTGGTGCGCTACCAGACGAGCGAGCACGCCAACATCAACCGCGCCGTGCATTACCTGTCGGAGACGGCAACCAACGCGTACGAGGCAGCGCGGCGCAAGCTGCAGCACTTCATCCATGCGCGCGAAGAGCGCGAAGTGATATTTACCAGCGGCACGACCGATGCGATCAACTTGGTCATGCACGGTTACGGCCGAAAGTTCATCAAGGCCGGCGACGAGATCATTCTGACCACGCTAGAGCACCACTCGAACATCGTGCCGTGGCAGATGCTTGCCGAAGAGAAGGGCGCGAAGATTCATGTGGTGCCGATCAACGATGCCGGTGAATTGTTGATCGATGAGTACGAGAAGCTGTTCAACGAACGAACCCGATTCGTCAGCGTCATGCACGTTTCGAACGCACTGGGCACCATCAACCCGGTCAAGCAGATGATCGCCTTCGCGCATGCGCGCGGCGTGCCGGTGCTGGTGGATGGCGCGCAGGCGGTGCCGCACATGCAGGTTGACGTGCAGGATCTGGATTGCGATTTCTACGCTTTTTCCGGCCACAAGTTGTGTGGACCGACAGGCATTGGCGTGCTGTATGGCAAGGCGGCGCTGCTGGAAGCCATGCAGCCCTTCAAGGGCGGCGGCGACATGATCATGTCGGTGACCTTCGAGAAGACCACCTACAACACGATCCCGCACAAATTCGAGGCCGGCACGCCGCCCATCGCAGGGGCTATTGGGTTAGGTGCCGCCGTTGATTACCTCTGCGCCATCGGCATGGACGCCATTGCCGCGCACGAACACGCGTTGCTCAGTTACGCGACCGAGCAGATGTCGCGCATGCCGGGTGTGCGCATTCTCGGCACCGCGGCCAACAAGGCTGCCGTGCTGTCATTCACGGTGGAAGGCGTGCACCCGCACGACGTTGGCACGCTGCTCAATCAGGAGGGCGTGGCGGTGCGCACGGGTCATCATTGCGCGCAGCCCGTGATGCAGCGCTTCAAAGTGCCGGCCACGTCGCGCGCCTCGTTTGCGTTCTACAACAGCATGGCTGAAGTCGATGCACTGATCACCGGCATTCGCAGCGTGCAGAAGGTGTTTGTGTAATGGCTGACTACCGCGCGCTGTACCAAGAGGTCATCCTGGACCACAACAAGAAGCCACGCAATTTCGGCACGCTCGAGCATGCCAGCCATCAGGCGGTGGGACACAACCCGCTGTGCGGCGACCACATCTCTGTGGCGCTCAATCTCGATCTCGACCCAGAGTCTATCGAGTGCATCGCCGGCATCGCGTTCGAGGGTGAGTCGTGCGCGATCTGCAAGGCGTCGGCGTCGATGATGACAGTGGCTGTGAAAGGCAAGACCTGCGCGGACGCGGAGAACTTGGTTCAGGAGTTTCTTGACATGGCCACCGGCAAGCCCGACCTGAACAGCCCGAATCACATCGGGCGGCTGGCGGTATTCGCCGGTGTGCGGGATCTGCCGACCCGCGTCAAGTGCGCGATCCTGCCGTGGCACACGCTGCATGCTGCGCTGAACTCGGTCGCCAGTGCCTCCACCGAAGCCGCGCAAGACCCGATGCACGCACCGATCGGCAACGCGTGATGGGGCCCTCTTTCCTGGCCATCGAGGATCAATGAGGGAGCACAAGATGCTGACAGCGGATGAACTGAGAAACACCATCGTGAATGGCCTTCCCTGCGATCACGTGCAGGTGCTGGGAGATGACGGCCAACACTTCGAGGCGGTGATCGTGAGCCCGCAATTCACTGGCAAGAGCAGGGTGCAGCAGCATCAGTTGGTGTATCAGGCACTGGGCGATCGCATGCGTTCCGAGATTCACGCCTTGTCCATGAAGACTTTTGCGCCCGACGCGTGGGCCGGCTCGTCTACTCAATAGCTTTGGAGAACTTTGAAATGAACGTCCAGGAAAATATCCGCCATCAGGTCAGCACCCATTCCATCGTGCTTTACATGAAAGGCACACCGCAGTTCCCGCAGTGCGGGTTTTCAGGCGCCACGGTGCAAATACTGAAGGCGTGTGGCGTGCAGGATTACACCGCTGTGAACGTTCTGGCCGACCCTGCGATACGCGACGGCATCAAGGCGTATGCCAATTGGCCCACCATTCCGCAGCTCTATATCAATGGTGAATTCGTCGGTGGCGCGGACATCGTGCGCGAGATGTTTGAACAAGGCGAATTGCAGAAGTTGATCGAGTCAGTCGAAGGGAGGGTGGTCTTGCCTTCAGGAGGTTCAGATGCCCAAGATTTCAGAAATTGAAGACACGCCTAATCCGAACGCGGTGAAGTTCATCCTCTGGGAGCCGCTGTCCTGGGGAATCACGCACTCGTACGAGAACGCCGAGCAGGCGCAAGACGATGCGCTGGCGCGCGCGTTGTTCGATGTCGAGCACGTGAGCAATGTGTTCTACGTAGACAAGTGGCTCACGGTCACCCAAGACGGCGAAGCCGATTGGCCGGAGTTGGTGCGGTTGCTTGCGGTTCCGATCCGCGCCGCACCGGCGGCGCAGGCGCAAACAGCGGTGGCGGTGGCGGCGGCAAACCATGCCTACGCCGATCTCAGTCCGCCGGATCGGCAGCGTTTCGACGCGATCAACAGCTTGCTCGACGAGCAGATCCGTCCGTACCTGAGAAGCGATGGTGGCGACCTCCACCTGATCAGCCTCGAGGGCGACCTGCTCAGCGTGCATTACCAAGGCGCGTGCGGTACATGCCCGAGCTCGATATCGGGCACCCTGAAGAGCATCGAGAATTTGGTGAAGTCGATCGAGCCGGGCATCGAAGTCGTGGCTGTTTAGCACGACATTGATGAGGAAAAAGCGATGAAGCTCTCGCACGGTGCATCGCTCGAACGCTTTCAGCAGGAATTCCCCAAGGCCGCGATCCAGATCGAGGACGAGAGCCATTTGCACGCCAGTCACGCCGGCGTCTCGGGTGGAGCCGGTCACTTTCGAGTCCGGGCGATTGACGCCAGATTCAATGGAATGCAGCGCCTCTCCCAGCACCGGCCGGTCTATGAAGCCGTATCCGACTGGATGTCCGCCCGGTAGCACGCACTGAACATCTTGCCGAACCGCACTGGCCCCGCAGCAGTACGTACGCCAAGGCGGCCCGGGTCTGGTGCATCTTGCTGCCTTCGCGCTGACGCAATCCAAAACCAACGAGGTGTTTCTTCGCTTGGCCGCTATGTCGGCTGGCGCACTGACGGGTTGCCGCGCGGCACGCACTATCGCGTCTTGCTGGTGCATGCCACCGGCATCGGGCCCCGCTAGACATCCTTTTGAGCAGCCCGTTTGAACCAGGATACCGATATGCACAACATCATCGATACAGCCGTTGCCGCCGGCAACTTCAAAACTTTGGCCGCTGCCTTGACGGCCGCTGGCTTGGTGGAAACGCTCAAGGGCGCGGGCCCCTTCACCGTGTTTGCGCCCACCGACGAGGCTTTCGCCAAGTTGCCTGCCGGCACTGTGGACGCGCTGCTCAAGGACGTGCCCAAGCTCAAGGGCATCCTCACCTACCACGTGGTCAGCGGCAAGGTGATGGCTGCCGATGTGATGAAGATGGACGGCAAGTCGGCCAAGACGGTCAACGGCGCCGACGTGAAGATCGGTACGCAAGGCGGTGTGAAGCTCAACGGCACGGTGCACGTCACCAAGACCGACATCGACTGCAGCAATGGCGTGATCCACGTGGTCGACGCGGTGCTGATGCCGCCGGCCTGAATCTCCTGGATTCACCAACCGCTCCAGTGCCATCAGGCACCGGGGCGCCTCACTCTTCTACCGAATGAACCTCATGAAAAAACACTTCCTCGCTGCCGCCGCCCTCGCACTGGCCTCAATGGCCTCAGTGTCGGCCCAGGCTGCAGACATCGTCGACACCGCCGTGGCGGCGGGCAATTTCAAGACTCTGGTGACGGCGCTCAAGGCGGCCGGGTTGGTGGACGAAAAAGGCCTGCGCTTTTCGATCAACGACCGTGCCACCGGCCAGCCGCGATTCAGGGCGACGCGAAGCGATTTGATCTTCGGTGCCAACAGCCAGCTTCGCGCCGTGGCCGAGGTGTACGCCGCCAGCGATGGCCACGCCCGGTTCGTGCATGACTTCGTGAGCGTGTGGAACAAGGTCATGATGCTTGACCGCTTCGACGTACGGGTTCAGGACCGCTGACCATGCGCCATCACGCACTGGGACGCACCGGCCTCTTCGTCTCCGAGCTTTGCCTTGGCACCATGACCTTCGGCGGTGGCGGCGGCGGCGGGATTTGGGGCCAGATCGGCAACCTCCAGCAGGCCGAAGCTGAACGTCTCATCGGCCAGGCACTCGACGCTGGCATCAACTTCATCGACACCGCAGACGTCTACTCAGGTGGCATGTCGGAGCAAATCACCGGCCAGGCGCTGAAAAACTTGAAGGTGCCGCGCGAAAACGTCGTGGTCGCGACGAAAGTCTTTGGCGATACCGCGCCCGGCCCGAACAGCCGCGGCTTGTCGCGCGGCCACATCCTCGATGGCGTCAAAGCCAGCCTGAAACGTCTGCAACTCGACCACATTGACCTGTACCAAGTCCACGGCTTCGACCCAGCCACACCCATCGAGGAAACCCTTCGCGGCCTCGACCAGTTGGTGCGGCACGGTCATGTGCGCTACATCGGTGTGTCGAATTGGGCGGCCTGGCAGGTTGCCAAGGCGCTGGGTGTCTCAGAGCGCCTCGGCCTGTCAAGGTTCGAGTCGCTGCAGGCCTATTACACGGTTGCCGGTCGTGACCTGGAACGTGAACTGATCCCGATGCTCAAAAGCGAAGGCGTCGGCTTGATGGTCTGGAGCCCGCTGGCGGGTGGTCTGCTCAGCGGCAAGTACGGTCGCGAACATCAGGCCGAAGAAGGCAGCCGCCGTACAACTTTCGATTTTCCGCCCGTCAACAAGGACCGTGCCTACGATTGCATCGACGCCATGCGTCCGATTGCGCAAGCGCATGGCGTCTCGGTGGCGCAGGTGGCGCTTGCTTGGCTGCTGCATCAACCGCAGGTCACGAGCGTCATCGTTGGTGCCAAACAGCCGAAGCAGTTGGCCGATAACCTGGCCGCCACGCAAGTGACGCTCAGCGGGAACGAACTTGCTGCTTTGAACGAAGTCAGCCGTCTTCCCATCGAATACCCGGGCTGGATGTTTGAGCGCCAGGGCGAGTACCGGCGCAAACAATTGCTGGACGGGGCAAGCTGACGGCGTTGAGCCCATCCGTCAAACGCACGACGAAAGTGCGCTGACGCACAGACGCCAACGGTGGGTTGGTGGAATGTCCAGAGATTCGCACCCCCCGAGAAAAGTCAGGGACGAACCCTCACCGCGGAGATTTCCAATGACAGCGTTTACCCATCCTTCCCGCCAGGCCATGTGGAATGACATCAAGGACTGCAAGTTCGCGATGTTCACCACCCGCCACGCCAACGGTCATCTGCATTCGCGGCCGATGACGATGCAGAACACGACGCTCGCCGCCGATGACAGCCTCTGGTTCTTCATGTCCAGAATGAGCGATCCGGTTGCAGAACTCGCTGCCGAGCCTTCGGTCAACGTGGCTTACTCATCCCCAGGCGACGCACGCTGGATCTCGGTCACCGGGACAGCGCTGCTTGTCGAAAGTGGCGACAAAGCGAAGTCCTTGTGGAGCCCATCAGCCGACGCCTGGTTCTCCGGTGGCCCGACAGATCCTGATCTTGCCGTTGTCCAGGTGCGCATCGTCCATGTCAATGAATGGGAAGCCGGCGCCAACCCTGGCTCCCGGCCGGCAATGCGCAGCGAGGATGTCGGCTTCCGCCCGCCCAATCACCTGCCGACGGAGACCACGCCAGCGAGCGAAAACGCAGCCTTGCTGTTCGAACGATCCTGAGGCATCCGCAAGCTCAAAACAATCGCATGAGCACCATGACACGCATTGCAGCAGGCAGCCCGTCCAGGATCAACCACACCATGCCCATGAATCCCCACCCCACGTCATTCGGTGTGTTCAAACCCGTGGACCACGTGCTGATGTCCTTCGCGACCGCCGTCGATTCCGATACTGCCGTGAGCGCCCTGCGCGCGGCCGGCTTCGACGACTCGGATATCTCGCGCTACAGCCCCGGCGAGATGCGGGAGCAGGCGGAACAGGACATCGGCAATGCCAGCGGACTGGCTTCGCTGGGGCAGGACCTGAACCTCGTCAAGGCCCACCTGGCGCTGGCACTGCAGGGCCAGAGTTTCCTCGTCGTCAGCGCCGCCCACGACGAACAGGTGCAACGCGCCACTGAGGTGGCAACGCGCGCCCACGCCACCCGGGCGCAACACTACGGCTCGCTGGTGGTCGAGGAACTGATTCCCCCGGGAACCAGCGCTCACCAGACAGCCGAGTCACCCGACCGCGGCCTGGATCCGCAGAAGGGCACGCGCGACGACGTGCTCGGCCCCGAAGCCGACGCGTGAACGCCGTTCAAGGTGCCTGCGACTGCAGCGCCGCAAACAGCAGCGCCAATGAATAACTTTCCGGTGGTTTGTGTCGGTGGCTCGGCGGGTGGCCTGGACGCCTACATTCGCCTGCTCAAACATCTGCCGGGCGACATGGGCGTGGCGGTTGTCATCGTGAACCACATCACCGTGATGCCGACCCAGCTCCATGAGGTGCTGCCGCACTATTCCCGGATGCCGGTTGAACTCATCACCGAAGACTTGCTGATCCAGCCCGACCACGTCTACATCATCCCCGCCAACCGGGACTTGCATGTCGATGGCGAAGAGTTTCATCTGGCGCCGATTTCCAAGCCGCGCGGCTGGCCCGACGTGATCACGGTCTTCTTGCGCTCGCTGACCCAGTTCTGGGACGGCCCCTTGATCGCCGTGATCGTTTCCGGCTACGACGGCGACGGCGCCGCGGCGCTGTGCGGGATCAAGGAAGTCGGTGGCATCACGATGGCGCAAAAACTGGACACCGCCGCCCAGCCAGACATGCCAGAGAGTGCCATCGCCAGCGGTTGCATCGACTTCGTGCTGTCTCCTGAAGATATCGCCAAGGAAATCGTGCGCATCGCGCGTGCCATGAAGCCGATTGAGCCAGCCAAGCGCAAGGGGCTCGACACCGCGTCGACGGCTGCGGAGCCCCATTGATTTGCGCGGCCCGCTGTGGCACCACATCGCCCTCGCGTCTCAGGTCGAGGCGGGCCGAAGCACTTCGCTGGCCGCAGCGGCAGCTTGGGGCTTCATCTGCGTAGCCTTGCGCACAGACGCCCCCCTTGTGCTGCGCCACGGTATGTCGGATGAAGTCGCGTCCTTGCCGGACGTTCTTTTGGGAGCCACTTTGATGATTGAAATCCGCAAGGGCCAGGCGCCTGCGCCGCTGTCGAGGCAGGTCTTCGGCGAACGCTACCGGGGTGGCTTCGTCGATCCGGCATTCGCAGCCGAGACGGCCGCGATCGCGCGTCTGGAAGAGATTGCTTGGCAGGCCTACGACGAGGGCCGTAAAGCGCCGCTGACGCGATTGGCCGGAGCGGGTTACGCCGACCCGAGCTATGCGCTGTCAGTGGAGTGGCTGGCCACCCGCCAGGCCATCGACCAGGCGCAGCTGGCCTGGGGCAACCCGGCCACGAAGTCGCGCGTGCTGCTGGTGTGCGGCAGCGCCCGCAACGACGGCACTTGCCCCGGCGAAGTCTCAAAGACCTGGCGCCTGACCGAGATGGCACGGGAGGTCGTGCAGAGCGCCGGCGTCGAGGCCGACGTGTTGGACCTCAGCCTCGTCACCTCGGAGTACGGCCGCAACATCCACCCCTGCAAAGGCTGCGTGTCGAGCGCCATGCCGCTGTGCCACTGGCCCTGTAGCTGCTATCCGAACCACGCGCTCGCGCAAACCCACGACTGGATGGCGGAGATTTACGAACGCTGGGTCGCGGCGCATGCGGTGATCCTGCTGGCGCCGACCTACTGGTACCAGTCGCCCAGCCCGCTGAAACTGATGATCGACCGCCTGGTGTGTGCCGATGGTGGCAACCCCGACCCCACCACCACCCACGGCAAGCGCGTGGCCGAAGCCAAGCAGATCGAAGCGCAGGGTTGGGACTTCCCCAAGCACTTGGCGGGCCGCGCGTTCGGCGTCGTCGTGCATGGCGATGTGGCCGGCGTCGAAGAACACCGTCGCAACCTGTGCGACTGGCTGGAGTGGATGGGCCTGATTGATGCCGGCGCTGCCGCGAAGCTGGACCGTTACATCGGCTACTACGAGCCTTACTTCAACAGCCACGAGGCGCTGGACAAGGACAGCGCCGTGCAGGAAGAAGTGCGCAACGTAGCGCGCTCGGTGGTCGTCGCTATTGAGGAACTGCGCGCCGGGCGTTTGAGCCGGCCCGACAAGCAACTCAAGTCTCCGCGAACGAAGTGACGCTGTCGAAGAACCTTATCCAAGGCGACTTGTAGCCTCGTCGTTCATACCCTCAACAGACATTCAATCGAAAGGTTCCACCATGATCGAGAAGACCGCCAGCGTGCATTGGGAAGGCCAAGGCAAGAAGGGGCACGGGCAGATCAGCACAGAAACCGGAGCGCTGAAGCTTTACCCCTACGGCTTTGCCAGTCGCTTCGAGGACGACCGACGGGGCACCAATCCTGAAGAGATCCTCGGCGCCGCGCATGCCGCCTGCTTCACGATGGCGTTCTCGTTTGCGTGCGACAAAGCGGGCTTCGCCACCGCGTCTGCCGACACCCAGGCTCGCGTGCGCCTGGCTTCGCAGGGAGACGGCTTCGTCATCGACCGGATTGCGCTGACCTTGAAGGCGGTCGTTCCAGGCATGGCCGAGGCGCAGTTTCAGGAAATCGCGGTGGCCGCCAAACACGATTGCCCGCTGTCGAAGGCGCTGGCGGGCGTGGCCGAGATCAGTCTTCAGGCGACGCTTGCCAAGGGCGGCACATGAATCACGAACGGGGCAGTGCGGGTCCTGCAGCGGCGTTGGCCGCCGCCGATCACATGCTGGGCGACGCGCACGCGAGCCTGACGCTGCTGGAATACGGCGACTACGAGTGCCCGGCCTGCATCCAGGCCGAGCCACCGACGCAGCACCTCGTCGAAGCCTTCGGCAATCGCATGCGTTTTGTTTTCCGGCACTTCCCGCTGCTTGAAGTGCACCCGCAGGCCGAATTGGCAGCCGAGGCCGCCGAGGCGGCTGCCGCGCAAGGCAAGTTCTGGGCGATGCACCACATCCTGTTCAGGCAGCCCCATCAGCTGTCGCTGCCGGCGCTGGCCACACATGCGAATTCCATCGGACTCGACATGCTCCGCTTCAACGCCGAGATGGCCGACCGGATCTACACGCAAAGGATCCAGGAGCACCGCCGCGCCGGCGAACATAGCGGCGTTCGCGCGACGCCCACTTTTTTTCTGAACGGCAGTCTGGTGGACGTCTCGTTCGGCTTCGAAAAGCTGGAAGAGGCAATCCACGTCGCTCTTCATGCGGCACGGCACGCCGATGTGAAGCACCCATGAACATCACCGAACGAGTCCTCTGAAAGGAACCGTCATGCCTCAGAAAGCCTGGAGCGCGAAGCGCGAGCGCCAGTACCTTCACATCAAGGACAGCCTGCTCGACAGCGGCAAGCCACTGCCCCTGGCCGAAGAGATCGCGGCGCGGGTGGTCAACAAGGAGCGGGCGCAGCATGGCGAGTCCCTGGAAGCAAGCCCCTCGTCGATCAATGACATGTCAGCCAGTCGGCGCGGCGGCTTGCGCTCGCATCAGGGCGCAGGCGGTCGAACTTTGCTCCAGCTTCGCAACGAGGCGCGGCAGCGTGGTTTGAAGGGTCGGTCATTGATGAACAAGTTGCAGCTCGAGCAGGCGTTGACGCGATGAACGTGCCTGCACCGGGCGCCGAGCCCGTAGAGAACCCGCCCGTTGCTGCTGCAGAGGCTCGCGCCGTTGCACCTGCGCGGGTCAGCGCCCTGGAGGCAGTGGTGCGTTCGCGGCTGCTGACCGTGGGGATAGATGCCCAGCTGGTGGAAGTGGCGGCGCTGTTGTCAAACGCCCAAATCAGCGTGGTGGTGGTGTGTGATGCTGCCGGCATCCCGATGGGCACCATCACTGAGACCGTGCTGGTCAGGCGCCTGGGTTTGGGGCAAGCCGACTTCTTCACAACCCATGCGGGCGATGTGATGACGCGTGAGATCACGAACTGTGCAAGCGACGACCTGTTGTCCGATGTGCTTTCGATGATGCACAAGCGGAGCCTCATCGACGTCCTGGTGGTCGATCCGGCCAACAAGCTACTCGGGGTGCTCAATACGCGCGACGGGCTGCGCGCATTGCTCGCGGCAGGCAACCATGAGGAAGAGTTGTTGCGCAACTACGTGATGGGTATCGGCTACCAATGAAGGGGCGCCAGTGAGCGACCCGGACCCCCGGCCCATCGTCCTCGTCACCGGGGCCGCCCGCTAACCCTTGTTCTATATTGCCATCGCGTCCACACACTGCTGCTTGGACATGGTCGTCATCGATGTGCCGGCCAACTTGAGAGCGGGATCGCCGCGCGCTCACGGTCGCAAACGCAAGTCTTCCTCTCTAACTTGAGCTTTACGGTGGTGAGGCGGGGCGGTCGGATGTCAGCTGAGGGGTCGGCAGCGTGAGTTCAAGCCTTTGACCAGCAGTCGTTCGGCCGGTACCCGCCGCCCAACGGCGAGTAGGCCCATCGAATGGCAGCTTCCAAGACTCTGTAGTCGGCCCTGCAAAACCCTCAGAAGCCGCATGAATGCTAGAGATTCGGGGTAAACGATGTGCACGGAATCTCTCAGGAAGCGTTGGGAAGTGAGTTGATTTCTGAGGGATTTTGACCATGAGCACACTAGATTTCTT
>JBBRPV010000103.1:0-13766 GCA_038227445.1 Burkholderiales bacterium
CGCAATGCAGACGCAGAAAGCCGTGGGCCAGGATGCCGCATTCGAGGAAGGCGTCGAAATCGTCTTTGACGAACTGCGGCAGGTCGGCCCCGGCTGCCGACTCGGCCTGCTCGAAGAAGGTGGCGGCGTGCTGCTGCACCAGATCGCCAATCTGTGGGAACACATGTGCGTCCCAGGACCTGGCGACGCACGATCGACAAGGCCATCGCTGGCACACCGAGCAGTATCACCCGTCGTGCGCAGGCCCGATTGATCGTGCGTGGCGAACGATTGCCGATACACGCCACCGCTTGATGCGCTCGCGAATCTTGCTCCAGTTGTAGGCGTCCCGACCATGCCACCTTCTGATCTGCGTCAAGCCGATGACCGGCACTTCGAATTTAGCCTTGTACGCTTCACCCGACGCCGAGGCAGCCTTCCCGTCCATCGCCATTGCCAAACTGCATGCAGACGCCCCATGCGACAGATGTGTTCCTGCTCCTGGCCGCCGTTCCGGCCGCAGGGCTGGGCGGCGCGGCCTTTCTGAAGGGTGTGCTCGGCGTGTCGACATGGTTGCGCCTCCCCCGACTGCTGGTGGCAACGACGCTGGCCGCGTTTGCGACGTCCAGCCCCGAGATGGCGGTGTCGAGTCTGGCGGCGCTGTCCGGCAAACCGGGCATCGGCCTGGGCGACGCGCTGGGCAGCAATGTCGTGAATCTCGGCCTGATCCTGGGCGCAGCACTGCTGTTCGGCCCGCTCGCGGCCCGCTTCGACGAGATCAAGCGCGACTTCCGGCTGGCTTTGGCAGTGCCCGTGTTCACCTTGCTGCTGGCCCTGGACGGCACGCTGTCGCGGCTGGACGGTGGCCTGCTCCTGACGCTGTTCGTCCTCTGGATGGCCTGGCTGGTCCGCCACGCGATCACCCATCGCCGACAAACTCCGGTCAGCGACGAGCCGCCGATCAACGCCGCCGCCGCATGGCTGCAGTTGGTGTTCGGGATGGCGGCGCTGATCCTCGCGGGCCGGCTCTTCGTGACCGGCGCCTTCGGCATCGCCACCGCGCTGGGCGTGCATCCCTACGTGATTGGCGCCACGCTGGTGGCGGTGGGTACCTCGCTGCCGGAACTGGTCACCGTCCTGCTCGCCCGCTGGCGCGGCCACGACGACGTGGGGCTCGGCACGCTGATCGGCAGCAACCTGTTCAACGGCCTCGCCGTCGTCGGCGTCGCGGCGTCGATTCAGCCGATCCGGGCGCCGCTGGGCGAACTGGGGGTGGCGGTCGCCTTCGGCGTGCTCACGGTCCTGTTGATCATGCCGCGTGCCGACACGATCTCACGCCGCCGCGGCCTGTTCCTGCTGATGGCCTATTCAGCTTTCATCGCCGCGACGGCAGTCCCGGCGTTCTGACCTGCAGGACATCCGCATGCCCCTCACGCCCAATGACCCCTGGCACGCCATCGAGGCCGGCGTCACCCTCGAGCGCCTGGGCAGCCGTGCCACCGAAGGATTGACATCGGGTGCCGTTGAGCAGCGCCTGACCGAAGTCGGCCCGAACGCATTGCCCGAAGCGGTCCGCCGTTCGGCCTCGCTGCTCCTGCTGCAGCAGTTCAAGAGCCCGCTCATCTACATCCTTTTTGTCGCGGCAGGGCTGGCCAGCGCCCTCGGCTACTGGGGCGATGCTGCCGTGATCCTTGGGGTCGTCGTGGCGAACGCATTGATCGGCGCTTTCCAGGAGGGACGCGCCGAGCGCTCCATGGCCGCGTTGCGCCGCCTGTCGCTGCTGCAGGCGCGCGTGCTGCGCGACGGCAGCGAGCAGGCCATCGCGGCGCGGGATCTCGTGCCCGGTGACATCCTGCTGCTGGCCGCCGGCGACGCAGTTGGTGCCGACGCCCGGCTCATCGAAGCTGCGTCGCTGGCCGCCGCCGAGGCCGCACTCACCGGCGAGTCGGTGCCGGTCAGCAAGCACGTGCAGGCCCTGCCCGAGGCGACCGGCCTGGCCGACCGCCGCAATATGGTGTTTTCGGGCACGCACATCACGACCGGCAGGGGACGCGCTGTGGTGACGGCCACAGGGACGCACACAGAGGTCGGCGGTATCGCCCGCATGACACAAGAGGCGCAGGAGCCGAAGACGCCGCTGGAACTGCGCTTGGCCCAGTTCGGCCGCTACCTCGTGGTCGCCGCCCTGGTGCTCTTCGTCGTCGTGATGGCGCTCGGCCTGCTGCGTGGCCTGCCCCTGGCCGACGTGCTGATGGTGGCCATCAGCCAGATGGTGTCGATGGTGCCCGAAGGCCTGCCGGTGGCCATGACGATTGCGCTGGCGGTCGGCATGCAACGCATGGCCGGACGCGGCGCGATCATCCGTCGGCTGTCGGCGGTGGAGACCCTGGGGTCGACGACCGTCATCTGCAGCGACAAGACCGGCACCTTGACACGCAACGAGATGACGGTCGGTTCGCTCTGGCTGCCGGGCGGGCGGGAGATCGCCGTCAGCGGCGTGGGCTACACGCCCGTTGGCACGTTGACCGAAGAGGGCCAGGCAGTGAGGCCGGCAGACGATGAGGTGATGAACCTGCTTTCGGCCGTGGCGCTGTGCAACGACGCCGAACTGGTGCCACCGCCTGACGGCGCATCCTCGCGGACCGTGCTCGGCGACCCGACCGAGGCCGCGCTGCTCGTCGTCGCAACCAAGGCAGGTCTCGATGTATCGGCGCTACGCCTTCAAAGACCGCGCCGCGGGGAACTGCCGTTCGATTCCGACACGAAGATGATGGCGACGACCCACAGCGGCGGCACTGCCGACCAGGTGTTCGTCAAGGGCGCGCCGGAGGCCGTGCTTCGTCTGTGCACGGCCGACGGACAGGCCGCGCTTCACGCTGCGCGAGCTTCTGCCGAAGCCATGGCGGGCCGCGCCTTGCGCGTGCTGGCCGTGGCCACTGTGACTGTCGCGGCCGACGATGCGCCGCCTGCGGCCAGCAGCCCGAACGCGCTGGAGGGCGGCTTCGACGCGCTGGCAGGTCGCGCCCGTCTGCTCGGGCTCATCGGCCAGATCGACCCCCCGCGTGAAGAGGTCAAGGCCGCGGTGGCGGCCTGCCGCGCTGCTGGCATCCGTCCGGTCATGGTCACTGGCGACCACAAGCTCACGGGCCTGGCAATCGCGCGGGCGCTGGGCATCGCAGGCGCGAGCGACCGCGGTGTCGATGGCACGGAACTCGAGCGCATGAACGAAGCCGAGTTGCTCGAAGCCTTGCCGAACATCGCGGTGTTCGCCCGCGTCCATCCGGCCCAGAAGTTGCGCATCGTCGAGGCTCTGCAGTCGCGCGGCGACGTCGTCGCCATGACCGGCGACGGTGTGAACGATGCGCCGGCGCTGGCACGCGCCGATGTGGGCGTGGCGATGGGCATCACCGGCACCGAGGTGGCCAAGAGCGCCGCCAAGATCGTCATCACCGACGACAACTTCGCCACCATCGTCGGTGCGGTCGAACAGGGCCGCGTGGTCTATGCCAACCTCAAGAAGGTCATCCTGTTCCTGTTCGTGACTTCGGTGGACGAGGTGCTCGTGCTCCTGCTGGCGCTCATGGGCGGCTTCCCGCTGCCATTGGCGGCGGTGCAGATCCTGTGGATCAATATCGTCACCGAGAGCACGCTGACCGTGAACCTGGTGATGGACCCACCCGATGGCGACGAGATGGCGCGCCCGCCCGTGCCCCGCGACGACCGCCTGCTCGACCGAGCAATGTTGTGGCGCATCGCCCTGCTGACGCCCATGGCGGTGGCCGCGACCTTCGGGTGGTTTGTGTGGCGCCAGGCTTCGGGCCTGCCCGTCGAAGTCGTGCGCACCGAGACATTCACGGTGCTGGCGGTGTGCCAATGGTTCAACGTTCTGAATTGCCAGTCGGCCACGCGCTCGGCATTGCAGCTTGGGATCCTACGGAACCGCTGGTTGCTGGGCGGGCTGGCATTGAGCGTGGTGCTGCAGGCGGCCGTGCTGTACTGGCCACCGTTGAACCGCCTGTTCCACACGGTGCCGATCCCGCTGGCTGATCTGCTGCCGATCGTGGCCGTCGCGAGTGGCGTGTTGTGGGTGGAAGAGCTCCGCAAGGTCTTCGTGCACGGGCGTCGACGCCATCCCGGTTGACCGTGGACGACACTATGCCTTCGCGGGCAGCACTTGCACGCTCGCGTGACCCAGGTTGCGATAGATCCTGCGGCGCCGCACGATGGGCCACCATTCGTAAAGGAAGATCTGCAGTGGCCGCCACATGGCGACCCAGCCGCCGATCAGCAAGCTCTCTTTGAGCAGCTTGAGGAACGTGTTGGAGGCGAAAACCGAAAGCAGCTCTGCCCCGAACAGGCACAGTGCCAGGAAACCCAGACCGATCACCAGGCTCGTGCGACCCTCGATCAACAGCAAGCGCAGGCTGCGCTTGGCCAAGAGCGACTTGTCGTCGAAGTAGTTCCGAATGGCCTCGGAGACCATCGGCGCCGGATCGTCGGGAGGCATCTGCTCGATATGGACGAGGATGCGGAAATGGCTGCCCTGTGGGAACTCCAGCGCCCAGTTCTCGAGGAATGCCTCCGCATCCCGATCCAGGTCCCGATGATGAAAGGGCGTGGGGTCGAGGGAGTTGAACAACTCCGCGATCCGGCCGACGCGCAGTTCGATCTGATGAACGGGCGGATGACGCTTGGTCATGCTGAATGCCTGGAGCGAATCACGATAGACGACCCGCGCGCTCTGTGCACGGAGCGACTGTCAGGCACTTGCCTGGCGCTCAGCGTGCTTGACGATCGTGACCGGCAGATTCGACCCATGAAGCACGCCATGAGACACCGATCCAAGCAGGGCCGCGCGCACCGCGCCGAGGCCGCGCGCCCCCATGATGATGCCGTCGCAGCGGTGCCGTTCGGCCATCTCCATCAACGCCTGCGCCGGATCGCCGGAGCCGATTACGTGGTCGAACGCCACGCCGGCATCCTGGAACAGGGCTTCGGCGCCCTGTAGCGCACGCCCACCCACCGCACCGCTCACGCGCTCCAGCACATCCGAACCAGGAGGCAGGATCATCTCGTACAGGTAGGTGGGCTCCTGCACCGTGGCCAGAAGGAAATCTGCCTTCAGGCCCGCCGCTCGCAATCGCAAGGCGTGACGCGCTGCATCGAGGGCATGTTCGGAACCGTCCACCGCAACAAGCAACTTCATGGTGCACCTCCTGTGCAAGTCATTCAGCAGGTTTCACCTCGATAAGGCCGAGGCCAGTGAACCTCGACCGAGCAAGTCGTGGCTCAACGAATCAGGAGCACCGGTATCTTGCACAGTGACACCACCTTTGTCGCCACCGAGCCCATCACGATGCCGCTGATGGCGCCATGGCCGTGGGTGCCCAGGATCACCAGGTCGAACTTGCCCCGCTCGGCCAGCTTGGCCACGTTCTCGGCCGGTGAGCCGATGCGGTGCACGAAGGTCGCGTTGATACCTTGCATCGAGAAGAACGACCGAATCGGCTTGAAAACGGCCTCGGCGTCCGATTCGTAGAAGGCGCGAACCTGGGCGCGGTCGACGAAGGCGGCGGCGCGGTGGGGGATGGCCAGGACGCAGTGCATGACCGTGTAGGCGTGCCGTGCGCCCAGCCACTCGTCGTGTGCGGCGATGTATCCGAGCATGCGCTTGGTGTAATCGCTGCCGTCTGCGGCAATCAGGATCTTCATCGACGTTCTCCAAATTTCGGCTCGCTTCGCGTACCCGGTGTGATGCGCGGCGATGCCATCGGCGTTATCGAGAAGCCGCGACATCACCGCCCCACGATCAGTCTCATTCCTTTCCTCCGCGCTCGCGCGAGCCTTGCTTCTCGGGTTCGACCCGAGGGTCGCGATGGCATTCCACGCAGTTCTCGAAATTCGGGATTCCTTCCTTGACGTGTTTCTCACGAATCTTGGCCTGCGAATGTTCGTGGCAGCCGTAGCAGGTGTAGCGGCTGTAGTCGTTGTTCTTGTGGCACGTCTCGCACGTCGCCTGGTGGTCCCGATCGAGCACGAAGTATTTATCGTGATCCAGCGTCGCCGGCTTCCAGGCGTTGCTTAGATGGCACTGCCCACATTCGGCCGTGAGGCTGCGGTGCATGGTGTCCTTGGGCGCCGCATGGCAGGACGAACACCTATCGCGCACCGTCTCCTTGAGCAGAACGTGCGAGAAGGGCTTTCGGCTGCGCTTGGTCAGCTTCGGACCCTGGTGATCGCTGTGGCAGGCCATGCAATCCTGCTCTATCAGCGCCTGGTGGAACGATCCCTTGATGGTGCCGGTTGCGATCGGCACACCCTTCGTGGTCCGCAAGCCGACATCTGCGACGGCGTGACATTCGATGCATAGCCCTGCCGAAGCGCCCCGCAATGGCGCATGACAGGCGAAGCAGTCGCTGGTCAATTCGACGTGGCCCTTGACCAGTGGACCAGGGCTCACCATCAAGTGCGGGTAGATGAATGCAAGCGCCACCAGCACGATCAGGTTGAGCGCAATGACGATCAACAGGACCGGGCGCTTCTTCACTTCCAGCCCCAGAAAAGGAAGATCGCGACGATGTGCGCGGTTGCGAGGACAGTGAAGGCCAGTGTGATCGGCAGATGCACCACGCGCCACTGCTTGACCACGTCAAAGGTCTGACTGTCCCAATACAAGCGCTCTTCAAGCTCCTCGTCCGACAGACCATGTGCCCGCATGCGTTGCCGCGCTTCCTCGAGCCGTCGTCGTGAGCGGTCCAGCAGGAACTTGCCTGTCAGCCCGCTGCCCACATTGATCAACATCGCCCACACCGCCAGCCATCCGAGGATGGCGTTGAAATGGACGCCAGCATGCACCAGTACCAACAGCGAACCAAGCCAAGCCAGGAACTCGTGCCAGCGCAGCAGTTGTGTTGGATGACCCCTCTTGATCAGCTTGCGCTTGCGCAGCGAATAAGCCGTCGAGCCAATGATCAGTAACGTGCCGGGAATGCCAAGGTAGTGCCCGATCCACAGCAGGTTGAAGACATGAAGCAAACCATCGAGAGCCAGTGCCACCAGCGCCAGCGCCGCAAAGCTCACCAGGAAAGGCAGCACCTCCCGACGCAACAGGCGGGCTTGCAGCGGCATCAGGCCTCCAGCACCAGCGGTGACGACGGCCGACCGACGCACACCAGGCAGTGGCCTGGCGTCACGTCGTAGTCTGGGGCATGGTCGTAGCTCACCGATCCCTCGATCAGCCGGGTTTCGCAACTGCCACAGCCACCTGAGCGGCAGCCAGACTCGACCTCTATGCCGTGCCGCTCGGCGAAGTCCAGCAGCGAGGCATCGCGTCCGTCCCAAGTCAGCGTCCGCCCGGAGCGATGAAACTTCACTTCAATGGTCACGCCGTTAGCAACCGGCACCTCGGCCGCGCCAGGTAGTCGAACGGATGCCGGACCGAAGGCTTCGTAGTGGATGTCTGCGACGGACACTCCCCACGCCGCCAGCGCCGGCACCAGCGTCTGCATCATGGCGGGTGGACCGCATACGTAGAACTGATGACGTCCCTGCGGCAAGGTGCGCCGCAACAGTTCGACGTCGACATGCCCTTGGTGCTGGTAGTCACGGCCCTTGGAATCCGCCTCGGTGGGTCGGCTGTAGACGACGTTCAGGCGCAGGGCAGGATGCGACGCTGCGAGCTCCTCGAGCAGCGGCTTGAAGGCATGTTCGCGGCTGTTGCGCAACCCGTAGTACAGATGCACCGTTCGCTGCGGCTGCGAAGCCATGCACCAGCGCAGCATGCTCATCATCGGCGTGATGCCGATGCCCCCGCCGATCAACACCGCCGGCACGTCCGGATCGGGATCGATGAAGAAATGCCCGGACGGTGCCTTGACGCGAAGCACGGCGCCTTCGTGCACGTGGTCGTGGAAGTGATTGGACGACAGCCCAGGCGGAATCTCGGGTCGATCGGTGGGTGGAGGAACTCGTTTGATCGTCACCCGGTAATGCGCCGGGTCGGGCCGATCCGACAGCGAGTAGCAGCGTGTGATCGCGCGCGAGGCTTCGCCGCCAACCGAACTCTCGACATCCAGCGAAAAGGTAAGGAACTGACCCGGCTTGAACGGTGGCAGAGGCTGCCCGTCGACCGGCTGCAGGTAGAACGAGCACTGCGACGGTGCGGCGTCCTCGTACTGCCGCTGCACGACACGAAAAGTGCGCCATCCGGCCCATGCCGTGTCCGACTTGGCGACGGCTGCAGTGGAAGGACCTGCAGACAACGCCACCGGTGCCGAACGTCGACGCAGCACGGACAAGCCGACGCCCACCGTCAGTTGAAGGAGCAGCGCGGCAGTGATCAGCCCCAAGAGTTCGGCAGCGGTCATCGGTCCCGTGTAGCGAGCAGCCCACACCGTGTCCACCACGGACAGGGCTGGAATCGATTCTGGGCTTCAAGCGCTCGGATCCGCTTGACCGGTATCAACGAGGCGGCGCGATGCGCGCGCCGCTCAGAAATCCTTGAGCCGAACGCGACCCAGCTGCGGATGATCGACAGCGCGCCAGCAGGCATCCACGCACAGCGACCTTGACGCGTCAACACTCGCGCATCTGGTTCCAGGCCCCCAGCCATTTGACCGCCTGGAACCAGATGAGCGAGCCCACGCAAAGCCCGGCGCCCGTCAGCATGAGATCGGGCGACGGCGTGACGAATGCGAAGAGTCTGCCAATGGAGGGCACCAGCAGGACCACGGCCAGCAGCAGGCAGGTGGCGACCGAGATCCAGCCGAAGGCGGGGTTCCAGGCGCGGGACGCCACACTTGCACGCGCCCATGTTCGATTGACGTGAATGAGTGCGATGTTGCTGACAACCAGCACCGAGAACGCCAACGCCCGCGCGGTCTCGTCCGAGCCCGACACCGAGCGGGCCTGGAGATAGGCGACCAGCACGATGCCGAACAGCCCCGTGCCCTGGATCAACCCGCGCAGCATGACCTGACGGTCGAACAGGCGTGCGTCCGAACGCCGCGGTGGAGCCTGCATCGCGCCGGCCTCCAGCGGCTCGGCTTCGAACACGATCGAACACGCCGGGTCGATGATCAGCTGCAGAAACAGGATGTGCACCGGCATCAGCACCATCGGCCAGCCGAGCAGCACCGGCACGACCGACAGGCCGACGATGGGCAGATGCACCGCCACCACGAAGGCGATGGCCTTGCGCAGGTTGGCGAACACGCGCCGACCGTAGCGCACGGCCGTCACCAGCGATGCGAAGTCATCGTTGAGCAGCACCAGCGCGGCCGCCTCGCGGGCGACGTCGGTACCGCGCGCGCCCATCGCCACGCCAATGTGCGCGGCCTTGAGCGCCGGGGCGTCGTTGACGCCGTCGCCCGTCATGGCCACGATTTCGCCGCGCGCCCGCAAGGCCTGCACCAGGCGCAGCTTCTGCTCGGGCCGAACGCGGCAGAAGACATCGGTGTCGCTCAGGCGCACCGACAGCGCGGCCTCGTCCAGCGTGTCGATCTGAGGCCCACTCAGGTACTGCCCGTCCGTCTCCAGGCCAGCCTGTCTCGCAATGGACAGCGCCGTCTGGGGATGGTCGCCAGTGATCATCACAACACGGATGCCCGCGGCTCGGCACTCTGCGATCGCAGCGGGCACGTCGGGTCGCACGGGGTCTTCAAGGCCGACCAGCCCGATGAACTCGAAGTCGAAGTCGTGCTGCTCCGCCGGCAGGCTGCCGGCCGGAAAGACCGCGCGCGCCACCGCGAGGACACGCAAGCCCTCGCTGGCCATCGCGTCAACCTGCCGGGTGATGGGCTCGTGCTGTTGCGGATCCAGATGGCACAAATCCACGATCGCTTCGGGTGCGCCCTTGGCGGCGACCAGCCGATCCTGTCGATCGGGAGACTGCCAGACACGCGACATCGCCAGCAACTCTCGCGACAAGGGGTAGTCGTCGACCAGGTCCCAATCCGCGTGCAGATGTTCGGTGCCGGCCAGCGCCCTCTGCCCGGCATCCGCGATAGCCGCCTCCATCGGGTCGAAAGCGCGCCGGTGGCTCGCCAGCACGGCGTATTCGAGCACCGGGTGGAAGGCCTCCGCCAAGACCGGCGTGGCGACATCCAAGTCATGCGCCACGCCGTCGACCCAGAGACGACGCACCGCCATGCGGTTCATCGTCAGCGTGCCGGTCTTGTCAACGCACAGCACGGTGGTAGCGCCCAACAGTTCCACAGCCGGCATGCTGCGCGTAAGCACCTTCTCGCGCGCCAATCTCCAGGCGCCTAGCCCCAGGAAGATCGTCAGCACGACCGGCAATTCTTCCGGCAGGATGGCCATGGCCAGGGTGAGACCGGCCAGCAGGCCATGCAGCCAGTCACCCCGTGTCAGCCCCCACGCCACGGCGAGGCCTGCAGCCAGCGTGAGCCCGATCACCGCGACCCAGGTCACGATGCGTTTCGTCTCTCGCTGGACCGGCGTGATCTCGGTCGCGATCGCCTGCAGAGATGCACCGATGCGCCCCAGCGCGCTGCGCTCGCCGGTGGCCTGGACCACGCCTCGCGCCGTGCCTTGGGTCACCAGTGTCCCGGAGAAGGCCTGGGACCGCGGATCGGTGCCAGTGTCGCCGTCCGCGCCGCCAGCCTGCTTGATCACGGGCGCCGATTCGCCGGTCAACAGCGACTCGTCGATCGACAGGTTCGACGCCTCCACCAAGAGCACATCCGCCGGTACACGATCGCCCTCGACGAGCAGTACGACGTCGTCCACGACAAGTTCGCGTCCAGCAATGTGTGTGGCCTGCCCATCGCGGACGGCCAGGGCGCGCGGACTGGACAGATCTCTCAACGCTTCCAGTGACCGCTCGCTGCGGCGCTTCTGCACATAGGTGATGGCGATGACGACCAGCACGAAGCCGAGCAGCATCAACGCTTCGTGGCGATCGCCCAGCGCCATGTAGATGCCGCCGCAAGCCACGAGCAGCAGGAACATGGGCTCCAGCACGACGTCGCGCAGCACGCCCAGTGCCCCGCGCTGGTGCGACGCTGGCAATTCGTTGGGGCCGTCTTGTTCGAGCCGGCGACGGGCTTGGGCCGCCGTCAGGCCCTGTGTTGCATCGACCGTCACCGTGCGATCTCAGGACGCGGGCTTCGGCACGACAGCAGCGTGGTCAAGGTCGGGGCGGCGCCACGGGTCGACGTGGGTCATCAGGTTCAGCACGCGGTGGCGTTGCATCACACGGCTGCGCGCGTCGACGGCAATGTCGTGCCCGGCTTCCACGCTGAGCGTGGCGTCAACTTCGATGTGCGCATCGACCACAATCATGTCACCCATCTTGCGGGTGCGGATGTCGTGCACGGCCTGGATGCCCGAGGTCTCCTCCAGCGTCTTGCGAATGGCCGCCACTTCCTGGTCGTCGATCGCGCGGTCCATCAGGTCGTGCATCGCGTCCCAGCCAAAACTCCAGCCCATCTTGGCCACCATGAAGCCGACGATCGCGGCGGCGATGGGGTCGAGGATCGGGTAGCCGGCGAGGTTGCCCGCGATGCCGATGCCAACCACGAGCGAGGAGGCGGCGTCGGAGCGCGCGTGCCAGGCGTTGGCCACCAGCATGCTCGACTTCACGCGCTTGGCCACCGACAGCATGTAACGAAACAGACGTTCCTTGGCGACGAGCGCACCGCCCGCAACCCACAGCGCGACGACGTGAACTTGCTGCACGGTCTCGGGCTGCTCCAGTTTGAGAAACGCGGACCAGAGCATGCCCAGTCCCACCGCCAGCAACAGCGCGCCAAGGACCAGCGATGCCGCCGTCTCGAAGCGCTGGTGTCCATACGGATGATCCGCATCGGCATCCTTCTGGCTGTGGTGGTTGGCGAACAGCACCACAAAATCGGCAACCAGGTCAGACAGTGAGTGGATGCCGTCGGCCACCAGCCCTTGCGACTTTGAAACGATGCCGACTGCAATCTGGGTTGCGGTCAAAACCGAATTGACCACCACGCTGACCCATGTGCTTCGAGAGGCGGCTGCGGCGCGCTGCCGCGGAGTGTGCTCGGGGTCTTCCGGATCGTCGGCCAGGTCGGTGAAGTTCATCGAGCGTTCGGCAATGGAGAATGGGAGCTGCAAGCGGGGACGCGGATGGATTGCGGTGGGCAACCCGCCGCCGGTAGTGGTTCGAGCCGATGCGCACCGCAGCAATAGACTGGTGGCGTCATCGACGACCTCTTGCGTGTCCACCGCACCGTCGTCAACAGTGGCCCTGCGCTGCGTTGGCGCGACCATCAGCACCCGAATGCCTGCGATTCAAGGTCGATACAGTGGTGGCCCCGCGACTCCTGGTCTCAGGTCTTGTGTGGCACAAAAGTGCCGGAGGGGGACTTGTTGAAGTCGAAACCCTGGATGACCTTCGACTTGCTTCCCTGCCGACTCACATAGTCCAAATGCATGATCATGACCTGTCCGAACTCGGCCTTGGCAGCAATTGATTTTTCGAGTGCCTGCGCGATTTTCGAAGCCTCGTTGCTGCGACCAGCCGGCACGCCAGCGTTGAGTTTGCTGTTGACAATGGTGATCGTGATTTGATGCGCTGTCGACTTGACTTCGAGGTCGCTGGCCCTGTACCCCGCAGCGGTCGCGGCGGATTGCTGCAGAGCCGGGATCGCGGCTGCCTGCGTTGAAACTTGCGCCGCGTCGGCCGCAGCGTCGGCGGCAACTGCGGGAGCCGAACTGACCAATGCCATCGTGGCGACCAGACTGACGAGCGAGCGAATGTTCTTCATGTGTTCTCACGGTTCAAAAGGGACGACGAACCTCGCAAGGAGACCGATCCCGGCAGGCGCCACCAGGAAGGCACAACGCATCCAAAATGCGCCCACGCCAACGTAGCCAAGGATAGAGCCCAAGCACTTTCACCCCTTGATCCCGCTCAAGGCGAGGACAGATTGATGGCCTGCGTAAAACCGGGTTCAGTGGTCGGGCCAGTCCACAGCGAAGACTATGTGGCAGGAAGCCCATGCACGCGGCCTGAACGCAGTAGCCGCGTGGGGATCGACGCCAGGCTTGGCTGGCCGCGTGCACCACAAACCGCCCGTTCACCGGCGGGGATCCCCCCCGCGCCACAATGGTTGTCACCTCTTTAAATCCAAGACTAAGGGGGCAGCGAAAAGGGAAGACAGTGGCAAGGTACGGACAATCATTCAAAAGCAAAGCGGTGGCGCGGTTGCTGCCGCCGGAGAGCGCGGCGGTGGAATTGGTAGCGCTACAGGTGGGCGTTGGCGCGGCGACGCTTGAGCGCTGGCAGGCCGAGTTGCTGTCTGGGGCCGCCCGAGGGCGGGCCCAGACAGCGGCGGCGAGGCTGGACGCGGTGATCACGACGGCGTCGATGAACGAGACGGCCAAGAACGCCTGGTGCCGGGAGCATGGTGTGTACGCAGCCGAGCTGGCGCAGTGGCTGGCCAGTGCCACTGCGTCGCTGGCCGATCCGTCGAAGGCAAGCGTCCGGCCGCAAGCCAAGCCGCAAGAAGGCCGACGCATCAAGGAACTCGAACGCAATCTGCTGCGCAAGGACCGGGCGCTGGCCGAAACGTTGGCGCTGTTGGTACTGTCAAAAAAAGTCGATGCGATCTTCAACAAGGGAGAGGACGAATGATCGTTCTCGAAGATCGCATCACCCTATCCCGAGACATCGACATCGCGCGCGCGGCCGGCGCTCGCCAGGAGCAGGCCTGCGAGATTGCCGGCGTCGATGTGCGCACGCTGCAGCGCTGGAAGGCCAACGAGGGCCTCGTATTGGGCGATGGCAGGCC
>JBBRPV010000104.1:0-13031 GCA_038227445.1 Burkholderiales bacterium
ACGCCGAAACCTGACGCTGGGCAGCCCCTCGTGCGGCTGTCTGCTGCACCTCAAAACTTGACGTTCAGCGGCGGCACGCCATCACGCGTCAGATGCTCGCCGACGAGGTCCGGAGAACGACTGCTCTCACTTCCGGCGAACGGTCGCTGCCGACCCGTTGCTGCCGTTCGAGCTTCTCCGAAGCTGCCCGACGGCCAAGCCTCGGCTCAACGCGCTTCGCGTCCGGGAAGCAGCCGTTCGTAGCGCGCAGGACTCGGCCAGGAACAGCCATAACCCCCACCGTTCCGGGCGACCGCTTCGTGCCCAAAGCGGTCGGCCGGTTCAAGGGTTGAGCGTTTGGCGATGCCGACCAGCAAGCGATCAACATCAACGCCTCAAGTTGCCACGGCCGATCACGAGTTGCACCACCACATGTGAAGGGAACGCCCGGTCCACTTTGTAAGCTGTCCTTCACATATTCAAGAATTACGGTGCTATCGCCCTGCGGCTCCAACGACTGCAGCCGCAGGCCCCCAAGCATCGCTATCAGCCTATATTTGAAATCCGCTGACGCCCAGCCTTTCAGGAATTTTGTGTGTGAGGCATAGCATGACGACAAGGAGCATGAATGCCGAGCAAAACGAAGACGACCGCTGCGGCGGACAAGGCGACGCCGCCGCAATTCCAGATTCCAGCTGAGTTGCTTGGCCAACTCGTGAGCGGGCCGATGACGCAAGGACAGGCGCAAGGCTTGTTCGATCAGTTCAAGAAGGCGCTGCTCGAGCCCTGCCTGGGTGCCGAGATGAGTCATCACCTGGGCTACGCGCCCGGCCAGGCCAAGCCCGAAGGGGGCGCCGCCAATCACCGCAACGGCAAGAGCGGCAAAACCGGGGCGCTTTTCTCCAACGCGTGGGCCGATCGGATGTCTCACAACTTTTTCACGACCTCTTTGAGTGGCACTGGCGTGTCAATCGCCTCTGGCGGTGCCATCGTCAGCGTGATTTGAAGAATGCTGCCGTACTGCGGGTTACTGAAGTACATCTGCGCCATCACGGATGGAGTTGCGCGTTGGGACTGAATTCAACCGAATGTTCGCCGCTGATGGCGTAAACCCTTCCCCATGTTTGCTGAAGCATGTGACCCTGTCGACTATTAGCATGTCAAAGACTAAAGGGAGCCGGCCGACATGCCCACGCCAAGACAAGATTACTTCACTTCCGCCCCACGAGATCTAGTCCAGTCGCGCCTGATAGGTACTGCCAGGTTTCTGGCAAGCCTCACGCTGCTCGTGGCGCTGTCCGCCTGTACGACCTTGGTACAGGTCCCGACTCGTCCGAGCACTGACAAGCGCGCTACCGGCATGACGCTCAAGGAAGGTCTGGACTATCTGGAAGACGCGAAGAAGAGCATGGAAGCAGGGGAAGGCACGATCGATGGTCAAGACAAGCTCACCAAGGGCATGGTGGGCGTCGGCATCGGAGGCGGTGCGGTTGCGACCTTGCTTCGGGCGCCTGCTGACGTTGTGCTCGGCTTGGTAACGATTGGTGGTGTTGGCTATACAGTCAACAAAACGAACCAAGCGTCCGTGCCATCAGAGATTATCGCGGCGGGCAAGAAAAACCTTATATGTATCGAGCAGACCGCACGGCAACTGGACGCCAAAGCAGGAGGTGCCCGACCGTCCCTCCTCAAACTTCGACCTTCACTGGAGGCCACGATCGTCAAGCTCAAGTTCGACTTGGCGGAATCGCGTAAGGCCCCGCCGGTCAGCGATCTGCCGGACTGGCAGGCTCGGGCTGATACGGCACTCCCGCCCGCCAGCAAGCTGCTGCAGCAACTCGATGAGTACCTGATAACTTCCGACGTCGGAGTACAAGTCTATTACGCTGTGGAAAAGACCGTCTCAGAGGTCAATACGCAGTTGCGGCGTCAGGCGCTTGATGTCGACGCCATCGCCAAGTCTGGATCGATATTCCAGACCTTCGTGACCGCAAACAACGGCGTGAGTACACAGGCGAAGGCAGCCGCCACTGCGGTGGGATCCGGGACCGCATCCGGCCAGTCCGCAACAGCTGTGGACGCAAGGATTACCACGCTTATGCAGGATTTGAATGTGCTCGCTGGTATCGTCAAGGCGATTACGGATGCGTTGCCAACGTCCCAGTCAGGTGAAATCACAAAAATCTCGGACTGTGTAACCCAGCTTCCAGGCGAGATCGATATCGTCGTGGAGCCCAAGGGGCCAATCTCGCTGGAAGTGGGCGGAAGGGCCGTGAACCTCCGCGTTGTCGCCTACGGTACCTGGACGACCGAATGGATCGGCGCTGTCCCGTCGGCCGCGCAGTTGGTGAAGTCCTCGCCGTCGTCCTCGGTGGTAAGTCTTTTCGCGCCGGCTGGTGCGCCGACCGACTCCTACACCTTCTATGTGCAACAGAGCGCGCCATCCAAACGCTCAGATCTAGTTGTGGTCCAAGTGGTGCAGCCTACAACCTCCAAGAAGCCGGAGCAGACTGCCAAGCTGCAAGGCACATCGAGCAACACCGACTCGACCGTCATGAAAGAGTTCCTCGACTGGCGCTTGAGGCTCGGTCTTGATGGCAACGTCAAAACTAAGACTGACCCGAAGTGGGCGACGCGAGTTCGGGTCCTGGAAAGTTGCTTGAAGTTACCAGTGACAGGAGAAACTAGCGAAGCATTGAAGAATGGCCTTGCCGCGAGTGTTCCAGTCAAGCCGAATGGCGACTGTCCCACCCCGCTCGCCTCGGCATCAACCCCGGCCAATCCGCCAGTTGGTGCGGCTAGCTCGTCATCTTCAACTTCAGGCGGCGTACCTGTGCCTCCTACGCCGAAGCTCTGACTATGTCTGAAGCACGTCCGCTCGGTAGTCCGCCGATCACTGCCAAAAGCTCCCGCGCCGTAGGTGCTCGTGCGGTGGGGGTCGTGAGAAGGCCTCAGGGAATTCCGCCCAACTCACCCGTTTGGTTCATCTGCGCAAGTGCTCTGGTGGCCTTGTTAGTGCTGGGACTAGGACCCTGGATGATCAGCGGTCGGCCCGCAGCCCGAACCGTCGCGTTCACGGGATGCATTTTTTCGTTCGTCCTGGCGCTGATCGGCATAGGTGTCGCGATCACGGGACAGAGAGCGGGTGTTCTTTGGAGTTCGAGGAACACCTATAGCCTGTCGCGACTCCAGGTGACACTTTGGACAGTTTTGGTGTTGAGTGGGCTCGCTGCAGCCTGCGCTTGTCGCGCATTCGGTTTGTTCGACGATCCTGGATCTCAAGGGACGCTCGCGACGGCCATGGAGATCCAGATTCCGACCGCGTTGCTCGCGGCCATGGGCATCAGTCTCGCCACCGCCGCCGCTGCTCCGGCGATTCTTTCGATGAAGTCGCAATCCGCAGCTCCCTCACAGGCTGACATGAATGCGGTTGCGGGTCAGGTGAACGGCGACATGGGTGCTCTGGGTCGGGTCGGCATCAGGCCGTCGGGTTGCCCACCCTTGGTAAAGGACTTATTCCGTAGCGATGATGCAGCGGGTCTCGGCACGGTCGACATGAGCAAGGTGCAACAGTTCATAGTCACGCTGCTTCTGATCTCGACCTACTTTGCAATGCTGTTTCAGATGTTTTGGACTGGCCATGCACAGCAGTTCGACGGAATACCCATCAAGGGTGGATCGGCGTTGCCGAGACTTTCCGACGGGTTCATCTGGCTGATGGGTGTTAGCCATGCCGGCTACCTCGCGTACAAGGCGGCTCCCACATCCGCGACAACACCCGGAGGCGTGCCGGGTGCGCGAGTCGAGGCGACGTCAGCCGCCGACATTTCGACCCTTCCAAGACCGCAGCCTCCGACTCTGTGAGCCGGCGCGGATCGCTACATCGTCTCTACACCGTTCTGAAAGGAAGGCAATGAGCTCGCCAACGTTCTCTTGCGGCGACCGCATACGGCTGGCCAACTTCAGTGTCGGCACGGGAGGATGCCTTGCGCGCTTTCGGGAGTTTCCTGAGCGTCTGCTGTTACTGACTGCAGGTCATGCCGTCCTGACACCCACGGCAGCGCAAGGGGATCAGATCCTACGCGCTGACACCGGCGAGGCCTTGGGCCGCCTCCTGACCTGGACAAGGATAGACGGCGATCCGACCGCCGATGTTGCGCTGATATGGGTTGATCCCAGCAACGTGTCACCGGCATTACGCGTGCTGGGCATGCCCAATCCAGAGCCCGCGAGTCCGGTAGTGAACGATTTGGTGCGCACAATTCCCAAGCAAGGTGAAAGCTCGGAACGGCGCGCCTCGATCAGGTCTCTCGGCAGCTCCATGGACATGCGCATCGAGGGGCCGGCGTGGCCTAGGGCCGTGGTGGTCAACTATGCGAACCAGATCTGGCTGAATGAGCTCACATCCGATCCTGGTGACAGTGGCTCACTGGCAGTCGACGCTGCGGGACGCGCTGTCGGGATGGTGGTGGGCGGGAGTCCGGAATCGGGCACCATCATCACGCCGATGCGCGCCATCCTCAACAATGCTGCGTGGGGCGGACGGACCCTGGAGGTCCTGGACCATATTCCTCAGGAGGCGGTAGCGCCGCCAACTCCAGGCGCGGTCTCTCCAGCGCAGGCCGAGGTGCAGACGGATCTGAAGCTTGACTGGCTGAATGTGACACAGCAGTCGGTCGCACGGCAGGTGACGGCGGGCCTCTCTCTTGCAGGTATGGGCACCATGCTTCAGGCTGCGGTCTTGGCGAACGCAGTCGCCGAATCCGGTTTGAATCCCCTTGCACATAACGCCAGCAATGAAGATAGTGTGGGCCTCTTCCAGATGAACCGGAAAGGCGGAATGGGGCAAGGCCGCACCGTTGAGGAGCTGCAACGAGTCGAAGTACAGATCGCCATCGTCACCGGAGAAATCAATAAGACCCTCAGGAAGTTCGTCGCCGCGACTTCTTTGGATGAAGCTGTCTTTCTGTTCGTCCGAGACTTCGAAAGGCCGAAAGATCCGGTAGGAGAGACTGCCAAACGCCGGACGATCGCGCATCGCTTCGTGTGAGGCCAGCCCACTACTTCGAGAACTTTTGAGCCATAGACCGTGCCGCAAAAAATGCAGGGGTCGGGCCGTCTGAGTTCACGAAGCCATCTTGCCTAGACCCCACACCCGCACTTCCTCAGCAGGAGAATCTTGTAGTGGAACTAACTCTGGACGATCAGCTAAAACAAGCTCAGATCGACAAGACAACTGCCGAGGCGAGAAAGCTGCAGCGGGAGGCCGATTCTCTTAGGAATCAAGCTTGGAGCAGCTTTTGGTCTGAGGCGGTCAAGGTAATCGGTGGCGTCGTACTTGGCATCGGAGGCGTCGTCGTTGCATATACGCAGTACGAAGTCAGCGAACTAAAGGCGAAGATTGCCAAGGATGACCTAGCGCGCGCCCAAAGCGCCAAGTCAGATGCCGAGAAGGCACAGGCTGCGGCAGAGGCGGCGGCGAATTCAGCATTGGCCAAACGAGATGCTGCGGTGAAGGAGCAGAAGGACGCCGAAGCCGCTATTGCCGAGTTAAAAAATACGCTTACACAGACCACCAATGCACTGAAGACTGTCAAGCCTACTGAAGTCAGGAACGCACGACTCGCATACATCCAATTTAGGGGCGACTTGAGCCGAAATCTCATCAATGAACTTCGCCTAGCATTGTCCTCCAAAGCGTTCAACGCGCCTGGCGCAGAACGAGTCGCAGGTGACTATCAAAATCTTATCAAGTATTTCAATCCGACTGAGGGCGGGGATGCAGACGAGCTCGCCGCAGCTGTTGAATCATTCTTCAGTTCGAAAGGATGTCCGCTCAAGATGCGAGTTGTGCCAGCCACGTCGACCACCATAAAGGACTCTCCCCCAGAGATTTGGTTGTCACACAAGTGCACGAAGTAGTGAGGCCTTCGTTACGGCTCCAAAGCTGTAAGCACCCTCAGTGGCGGCTTTGCGGCGTCGAGTCTTTTTGCGGCTGCGCTCGCCGCCGGCAGCGTCCGGTCGAATCAGACGGACGCAGCCATTCGGCCGACACGCCGTTGTACCTGCAGGGCTGGATGTGCAGACGACCGCTTCCAAATGAAGCGGTCAGTCAACCAATCAGTTGCTAGTACCGCGACGGCAACGGAAGCCAATTCCGCAAAACAATATCGAGCTCCCGTTAACATCCCTTTCAGTTCTTCCTGGCAGTGGCCCGGGGGACAGCAATGGGCACGAAGCTGCCTTTGGAGGTGGTCAAGCGAAGGGCTGCAATGGGTCGACCCTCGACGGTCGCCGCACTAGGATCACCGCCGCAGAGCTGTCGTTGACGGTGGGCTACCGGTAAGCAGCCGTTCGTAAGCTGACGGACTCGACCCGTTCCGGTCTTCGATCGGCGAGAAACTCATCGCCCTGAAGCTGTCGGTCAACGCTTGAGCCAAGCCGTCCGTAGTATGTGGGCTTGAGCTAACGGTGATGCTCTACACTCGGCGGCCGACAGCCACAACGGTTTTGGTTGACAGCTATGGAGAGGCTTCGGGACTGCCGTCGACGATCATCCGATTCCTGCGCTAGTTGTCAGGGCAGCCGTCCTCATCTTTCCTGTTGACGGGCCGCCGGCGCCGCGGCCAGATTGGCGGTTTGTTTTGTTGCTGCCGTGTTCGTGTCGCTTTACAGTTGCCTGCAGCGTGGCCAGCAGCAAAGGTCAGGCCGGACTCCACGACGGGCAAGCGATGCCCTTGGATGGCACCGGTTGGCGAACGGGTCGCTCGCGGTCAGGGGGGCGCGTGAGACAGATCTTCCTCAGCCATCACTCCATGGATCGGGACGTCGCCGAAGCGCTGGCGTCGCTGCTCGAGGCGGTCACATCGAGGACCGTGCGCGTCTGGTGCTCGTCCATCGACGGCATCCAGGCCGGGGACCGCTGGCTCGACAGCCTGCAGACGGCGCTTGGCGAGAGCTTCGCCGTGATGGCTCTGCTGACGCCATCGAGCGTGTTGCGGCCCTGGCTGATGTATGAGTGCGGCTTTGGCGCGGCGACGGTGCCC
This sequence comes from Burkholderiales bacterium, assembly GCA_038227445.1. Lineage (GTDB taxonomy): Bacteria > Pseudomonadota > Gammaproteobacteria > Burkholderiales > Burkholderiaceae_C > LMDS01. The sequence continues at coordinate 7,026 of JBBRPV010000104.1, forward strand.
GGGGGCGTCATCCCGGTCTGCATGTGCATCGGTGAAAGTGACATTCCGGCTCCGCTGAAGTCCTACCAGGCCTACTGGATCAGGGACCAGCCCGCGCTCGCGCACCTGCTGGAGACGGTGCTGGACAAGTGCGGCCAGACCGTCGATGCCTCGGCCGCAGCGCTGGCGCTGGAAGGCGCCTGGAGCCGGCTGCAGCCGCTGTCGATCCGGTCCAGCGTTTCGGCCCAGCTGCTCGGCATCGTCGGAGGCGTCCAGTCCAGCCTTCGCATTCAAAGCGACCACTTCAAACGGGCGGTCGACGACAAGCTCAAGGAACTCCAGGTCGATGTGGAACTGTGGCGGACGGGTTCCATCCGGATTGCCGCCGACGAACGGGGCCGCCGCTTCCTCATACGTCTGTATGCCGAAGCCCGCAACAGCGTCTTCTCGACACGGCTGAGCCGTTTCTCGGGCGCGTTCCGCGAGTCGGGCCTGCCCGAGGAGATCCTGGCCGCCCATCGCAAGGCGCGCGTGCCGACGACGCGCGTCTTCGTCATAGAGTCTCTGGAGGACATTACCGGGCGCGACCTGAACGAGATGGTCCGGCAGGAAGCCGCCGGCATCGATGTCCGCATCCTGATGACCATCTCGATTGACGAAGCCATCGAGGACTTCGCCGTGATCGACGACGTCGCCGTCGGCATCACGGAGTTCATCGGCCCCCAGGTCGCGGCTGGCCGGTGGACCTTCGATGACCGCCCGATGCTCGCCCGCTACACCTCGCTGCGCGAAAGGATCCTGGCGAAGGCCGTGGCCCTCGAGCCGTTCCGCCAGGTGACCCGGACACGCTTCGCACTTTGGGAAGACCAGGTGCTGGTGGACGTGTCCGAGGCCACGGTGCAGGAGTACCAGCGCCTGTCGAAGCACTTCTTCGGAAGCGACGTGGCCGGCGCCGCGCAGGTGCTCGCGCTGCGCGAGCGCGCCGGTGGCGGGATTCTCCTGCTCAAGCGCGGTGCCGGAGTCAGCGCTGTATTCGTCGGCATCATCGCGCTCGTCCCCGTGTCGACCGAGGCCTACCGGCTACTCGAGGTCGACCAGCTCAAGGGCTCCGATTTCACGGCCGAGCATGTCCATGGGCGGCCCGACTTCCGTCCCCTGGCCTATTACCTCGGCGCCATCGGCGGCATGGACATGCGTGCCAAGGCAGCGCTGGTCGACTCGCTGCAGGGTTCCATCCGGGACCTCGGCAGGCAAGGCGTGGAGTCGATCTTCGCGCGGCCGGTTAGCGACGACGGCCTGCGGCTGGTCAAAGAACTGCGGTTTGCTGGGCCCAGGGGCCGCAAGCTGCCAGTGAAAAACGGCGTATGCCGCCTGCGCCTGCAGGATGCCTCGACCAAGCCGCTGCAGGTGGGCTAGGCCGCCATGGGCGTGGTTGGGTTCACATCGATGCATGCCGGGCCGCAGACGGCGCGGTCGATCGCCTGCGTGCGGGAAGCAGGCCATGAATGCGTGGTGATCTCGCACGAGGCGAATCGGGTAGCGCTAACTCGGGCGACGCGCGCTGCCCCAACCCAGGACACCATCTTCCTGCGCTCGTTCACGCCGGTGTCGAAGGCCGTCGGCGAGTTGACGCGCGCATGGCTCGACCGGGGCCTGGCACTCGACAACTGGATCAACGTCACCGACGCGACGACGGCCACGTACCTGGCGGCCTGCCAGGCGCTGGGCCTGGAGTTTCCGTTCCGGGCGGCCTACGAACACTGCCGCATCAAGCCGCTCGCGCGCCGCCTCGCGCGCGAGGCCGGGGTGTGCAACGCCGCCTTCGGCGTTCATGACATCGTGGCGAGCGCGGCGCCGGAAGGCTTCCTGTACCCGTTCGTCGCCAAACCAATGCTGGGCACCGGCAGCCAGGGCGTGCAGATCATCCCGGGGCGTGCCGCTTGGCGGGCCTATCTCGAACGCGCCACGCGCCTCGGGGACGGTGGCGAACTTTCCATCCGGGGCTACAGGCCGGGCGGGCAGGTCCTGGTGGAAGAGATCCTGGGCGGCCAGGAATGCCAGATCGACGGATTCGTGCACGAGTCGCGCTTGCGCGTGTGCGCGCTGGGCGCGAAGACCTGCAGCTACAGCTCCGCCGGCTTCCGCGAGGTGCACGGCATGCTGTACCGCCCGTTCGCGCTCAAAGACTCGCGGCAGCACGATACCCGGCTCATCGCCTGGTGCGAAGCGCTGCTGGCGGCGCTGGATTTTCGAAGCGGTACCTTCCACGTCGAGGTCAAGGTCAACGGCCCCCGGATCAGCCTCGTCGAGATCAACCCCAGGCCCGGCGGTGGCGGGAACGTGGCCGCCATCGAACAGCTTTCCGGATTCGATTTGAACCACGAATGCATCCGGCTCTGGCTCGGGCTGCCTCCGTCACGCGGCGGCAAGGGCCGGCGCGCTGACTCGATCAGCTTTGCGGTGAGGTATCCGTCCGTCCTCGGAACGGTCGAGCGCGTTCGCCGCCCGGGGCCCGTCAAGGTGATCGGTGGCTCGGCAACCGGCGTGCGCTGGAAGCCCTTCGTTCAGCCGGGCGAGTTCCTCAACCCCGGCTCTGGTGAACAGTACCTCGGCGTGCTTCTGGCCACAGATGCCTGTCGATCACTGGACAGCATGGGCGCATGGACCGCGATGCTGCAGCGGCGCATTGAGCAGCCGGATCTGCTCGTGGAGCGGGCTCTGCTGGTCGGCGCCTGGCGCGTCACAGACTGGCAAGTCGACGGCGCGCCCGAGGAGCGCCTTGCGAAACGCTGGGCGCACTGGACCTTCGAGGGCGAGCGGCTGGTTCTGCAAGGTCCGGATTCGGATCGAAGAAAGGTACTCGGCTTCACGGTGTCGCAGGCCACAGATCCGGTGCGTGTCGAACTCCGGATGACGAAAGGCGAAGTCTTCGCGCGTTGCATCATCGGCTCGGTCCGGGGTTGCCTCATCCTGACCCTGCTTCACTTCGGACCTCGGCCCGATGCACGACCACTGGGGTTCCCACGCGCATCCCCCAATCCGCGCCATCGCGGGCACACGATCACGCTGGCCCCGGCCGCGCATGCCTTCGAGGTTCCGAAGAACGCCTGAGGCCGTGGCGGGCGAGAGACCCGGCTTCGCCTTGAGTACCGGCGTCCCCTCGACAATACTGGATCAGGCCGCGGAGGGAGCAAGTCACGGCATGGCCGAGCACTTCTCCATCACCTACTCGACCGCCGACACCAAGGCTCTCGCGCTGCGGCCCGCCGACGAGCTGGCCGCAGGTCCGCCGCCCATTGCCCAGGCACCCGTTGGAGCTCCCGCTACGCAGGCCATACTTCGGCACGCAGCCCTCAGAGCGATTGAGGAGAGGTCCACGGCTTGAGACTGCGCTGCCTCACCCCTTCTGTAGCCTCGCGTGCAAGCCATTGGCTGGCAGCCCAAGCGGTGGCCCGATGGCGCGCCGCTTGACTACGAGCGCCACCGCCCAGAGCAGACCACGCTGTATCGCCTTGTCCAGCAGCACGCGGTCAGCTTCATGGCGCACACCCAGGCCAGCATCGGATCTGAGCTGGCGCGCTTCATTAAGGACGAGGATGTGGCATGAGTTCAATACTTCAATGCCCGCTCAATAGCGCCTTGAAGTGCAAGTCGTCGTCAAGAATGCGGCGCGTGGTAGGCGCGGAAAGTGGAGCCGACGAGGTTGTGACAAATCTCAGGTTCGATTGCGGAGGCTAAGTAGGCTGCCCGAGAGCTGACTACGGTGACCTGACGCTGATGGCCGAGCCGAGCCAACGAACTGCGCAGGTCCGTCGCCGTAAAGCTGCCGTTCGCGGTCGCGGAGGGGCAAGAAGTCCGAGTTGGCTCTGAAGGACAGCAACTGGCCGATCCCGGGTATTGGCGAACGGCAGGTCCAGAGACGCACAGTGCAGGGTCCCGAGGATGGCGCTGTCGCCCGCGGTGACTACCGCTCGGGGTCGGCCTGTCGCACGCGCTCCAGTGGCACTACGATGGCCTTGAACGCAGCATGTTTGAGCTTGGCGTCGGCAGGGCGGGTCAGCAGGGGCTCTCGCGCGTTGACCTGGGGCATGCTGCGCGCCGCAGCCATGTCCCAGGACCGCTTGTCGATGTTCACGAAGCGCAGTTCATAGCCAGCGTCCCGCGCGAGGTGCGAAAGCAGCGTCTGTGTACTGCGCCCGTTGCCCTCGGGAAACGGGTGGGTGTGGTTGGCCATCACGTAGACCTTCGTGATGCCGGCAGTGAAGTCCGCCTGGCTCATGCCTTTGAGCCGGTTCCAGGCCTTGATCTCGCCGGCCATTTGCGCAGCCAGTTCGGCGATGCGGTCATGGGGTGCGAAGCGCGATTTCCACCACGTCTCGACCGGATCGACCTTGCTCAGGTTGAACGTGCCTCCTTGCCGGCCCAGTCGTACACATCCTGGAAAATGTGCCTGTGGACGGCGCGCCAGTGTTCAAGGCCAAAGTCGCCGGCGATTGGTGCCAGGTCAAGCTGTTGAATGCGGATGGCCGTAGCCTGGTACTCGGCGACCTGCAGAACCCGGCTGTCAGTGATTCCCAGCCGGTTGAAGTTGACTCGGGTGTTCGGGTCGACGTACGGGTTCACGCCGCCTTGGCCGGGGCCGCAGCCAAGGCCAGATCGGCGGCCTGCGCCTGCGTGATGATCAGCTGCACGGCCTGATCCGAGGTCAGCTCGCCCTCGATGACGCGGCGCTGAATCGCCCTGTAGTTGTCGTCCGGCACGAAACCCTCCAGCGCGACGATGGCATCCGCTCGCTCAAACGCAGCGGCGATGGCGGCGGGGTCGCGTTTGGACGGGTTCATCGGGGACCTCATGGCGTTGCGACTAGGTAATGATTTTGCCACCTGCACCGGTTTGCCGCTGTTCATTTCCGGGGCTCCCCGCGCAGCAGTTCCGCCTTGCCCTCCGAAATCACCCTGCGCGGCTGACCCATCCACCACGGGCCCATGTCGTGCAGTGCATCGCCGCGACACGGATTGACGTAGAGCCCGGCTACGTCGATCAGCTAGGCGATCAACGCCGGATCGGCAACTTCGATCGCGCCCGCACCCGGCGCGCTGGCCAGGTCGCACAAGCTCAACGCCAGCGGCTGGCCATCCTCGGCGCCCGGTCCATGCGCCCACTCGATCCACCGCCTTGAGACCTTCATGGCAGTTCCGTGGAAAGCAAGAGCGCCGCGAGGCGCCTGGCCACTTCAAGATACCGAGGCCGACGGCCGAACAGTTCGGCGTCGCTGCGGGCAAGCGCGCGCTTCATCAGAAGCAGTCGATAGGCGTGGTCACTCATCGCGGGTTCTCCTTCACTGAACACGAACCAAGGCCGCGGCGTCAGCGACCGAGACACGCATGTCGCCGACGCGCACCGTGTAGCCGCGCGACATCCGGACATCGCGCGGCGCCGGGCGCCCGGTCTTCTGCAGCCACGCACCGACCAGCCAGGCCATGCCGGCGGGGCTGCTGGTGTAGTGCGGGCAGGCCTCGTGCGCGGGCGTGCCGTCCAGCTGGGCAGCGAAGCCCTCCAGCGCTTCGGGGGTGAGGTCTTGGGATGCCATCGGTGCGTGCTCCTGTGCGTCTTGGTCTGGGATCTGCGTACGTGGATCAGTGCTGCACCGGCTGCCCGGCTTTCATGATCCGGTCGGCGGCGCCGAAGATCCGCTTGGCGCTCTTCTCGGGCAGCGTTCCGCCCTGCAGCCAGCCCTGGATGTAGAAGCGGCTCTCAGCCTGGCCCGGCAGGTCCAGCAGCGCACACAGCAAGTAGGCGACGCCCTCGGCTTCAGCCTCTTCGATCTGGCGCGTCAGCGCTTCGTCGTCGTGCATGTCGGCGACGGCGGTGTGACCGAGCACCACATGCGCCATCTCATGAAACCGGGTCTTGTGCTTCAGCGGGTTCAACGGGTTGAGGCCAATGGATCGTGCGCGGGCGTAGCCAAGATGGTTGCCCTGCAGGTGCTCGAAAGGTTCTTCGACGATGTCGAGCGCAGCCATGGCG
>JBBRPV010000105.1:0-12864 GCA_038227445.1 Burkholderiales bacterium
CCTTAGGGGCGCTCGACGAGATCACACGAGATCGCTTGAAAGAGCAGCTGCTGCTGCTTTGGCGCTCTGACCAGGGAGGCGCCCGCCGCACCATCGTGTTCGTCACCCACTCGATTCCCGAGGCCGTGTTTCTGTCGTCACGCATCGTCGTGATGTCGCCGCGGCCGGGGCGCATCGTCGACGTCATCGAGTCCGGCCTGCCGACCGACCGCACGCTCGAGATTCGCGACACGCCCGAATTCACCGCCATCGCGCACCGCGTGCGCCTGGCCTTGCAGGATGGACATGGCGGCCATGGTGGCCACTGAAATCGAACCCACGGGCCTGCAGGCGGCCTGGCACCGCTTCGGCCCGGTGCTGACCGTGCTCGCTGTGGTGCTGCTGTTGTGGCATGTGGCAGCGGTGTGGTTGAACGCCCCGCAGGTCATCGAACGCACGCTGTCATCGCAACCCGGCTGGGGCGCGCTCGACCTGATCCGCCTTACCTTGTCGATGGACCGGCCGGTGCTGCCCGCGCCGCACCAGATCGCGCTCGACCTGTTCGGTTCGGTGTTCGGCTGGCCGCTCGATTCACCGCGCAACCTGCTCTACCACGCGGCCGTCACCAGTTCGGCCACGCTCCTCGGCTTCGTGATGGGCACGGCGCTGGGCGCGGCGCTGGCGGTCGCCATCGTCCATTCGCGCACGCTGGAGCGCAGCCTGTTCCCGTGGGTGATCGCCTCGCAGACCGTGCCGGTGCTGGCCATCGCGCCCATCGTCATCGTCATCCTCGGCAGCATGGGAATGACCGGCGTGTTCCCGAAGGCCATCATCTCGATGTACCTGTGCTTCTTCCCGGTCGCGGTGGCGCTGGTGAAGGGCTTGCGCTCACCCGGCGTGCTGGAACTGGAGCTGATGCACACCTATGCGGCTTCGGCGAAGCACACGTTCTGGACGCTGCGCGTGCCGGCCTCGTTGCCCTTCCTGTTCCCTTCGCTGCGGGTCGGCATCGCTGCCGGGCTGGTCGGTGCCATCGTCGGCGAACTGCCGACCGGTGCGCAGGCCGGCCTGGGCGCACGGCTGCTGACGGGCTCGTATTACGGCAACACGGTGCAGATCTGGTCGGCGCTGGTGATGTCGGCGCTGCTGGGGTTGGTGCTGACCGGATGCGTGGCGGCTGCCGAGCGTTGGCTCACCCCGGGGGGTCGCAAGTGAGCACCGCCTGGCTCGTGCCGCTGGTGCTGGCGATGCTGGCACTGGCCGTCTACAGCGTGCGCCGGCTCGCTGCGCTCGACGAACATGGCGTGGTCGGCAAGCTCGGCACGCCGCTGCTGTTCGGCGCCTGGGTGCTGGCGTTCTGGGAACTGCTGACGCAGGCGCTCGACGTGCCGCGCGTGCTGCTGCCCGCGCCCAGCCTGATCGCCCACGCGCTGCTCGCCGGCTACGGCGTGCTCGCGGGTGACTTCGTGCAGACCGTGCTGCACTCGGCGCTGATCGGCTGGGCCGCAGGTTGCGCGCTCGGCTTCGCGACCGGCGTGCTGATCGACCGCAGCCCCTTCCTGCAGCGCGGCCTGCTGCCGCTGGCGGCGTTGGCCAGCACCGTGCCGCTGATCGGCATCGCGCCCATCATGGTGATGTGGTTCGGCTTCGACTGGCATTCGAAGGCCGCCGTCGTCGTCGTGATGACCTTCTTTCCGATGCTCGTCAACACGCTCGCCGGCCTGAGGGAAGCGGGCCACATGGAACGCGACCTGATGCGCTCGTACGGCGCGAGCACCTGGCGCACCCTTTGGTCCTTGCGCATCCCGGTCGCGCTGCCCTTCGTGTTCAACGCATTGAAGATCAACTCGACGCTGGCGATGATCGGTGCCATCGTCGCCGAGTTCTTCGGCTCGCCGATCTCCGGCCTGGGCTTCCGCATCTCGACCGAAGCGGCACGCCTGAACATGGGCCTGGTCTGGGCCGCGATCTTCGTCGCGGCGCTGGCCGGCTCGCTGGGCTATGGGTTGCTGGGCTGGATCGAGCGCCGCGCCACGTTCTGGCACCCGTCGATCCGCAGCGGCGGTTGACCGGCGCGCGGCTTTTTTCTCTGTAGAGTTGCCCTGTCTTTTTCTGCATGCAGGAGTCGCCCATGGATCAAAAAGAACTCCGCTTCATTCTGGAGTTTTCGCTGGAAGACCAAGCCTGGATTCGCCGCTCGTCCACCGCGGTGCCCAAGTTCTGGGACGGGCACACCGTCGCGCCCGTCGTCGATGACGTGCTGCGAATTGGCGGGCGCCAGTTCACTGTCAAGGGCCGGATGTGGGAGCACGACGAAAGCGGCCCGGCGCTGCGGCTGTTTCTCAGCAGTGCGCATGCCGAGAGCGATACGGTCTTCGGTTAAGGGCCCGGCAATGAATGCAGTCTTCGTCAGCCTCGGAGCGCAGTGGCCACCCTCGACAAGGTCGCCCAGGCCTTGGGCCTTGAGGTTGAAGAACAGCGCTGGTCGCGCGCGTGGCTGCCCGCCCTTCGAGCCGCGATGCGCATCGCGTCCCAGATCGTGCAACTCGTGAAAAGCATTTCCCCAACGCCGCAAGGCACAACCTCCGGAGTCTCTCGACATGCGTAAAACAACTCTCGTGCTCTCGCTCCTTCTTGCAGGTTTCGTCGGCTCCGCCGCCGCTGCCGACAAGGTCACGGTGCAACTCAAGTGGCTGCCGCAAGCCCAGTTCGCCGGCTACTACGTCGCCCAGGCCAAGGGCTTCTACAAGGATGCCGGCCTCGACGTCACGATCAAGCCGGGCGGCCCGGACATCGCACCGGCGCAGGTGCTGGCCGCCAAGGGTGCCGACCTGACCGTCGACTGGATGCCGAGCGCGCTGGCCGCCCGTGAAGCCGGCGTGCCGATGGTCAACGTGGCGCAGATCTACAACCGCTCCGGCATGATGCTGACCTGCAAGAAGTCCAGCGGCGTCACCACCTCGAAAGACTTCAAGGGCAAGACCCTCGGCGTCTGGTTCGGCGGCAACGAATACCCGTTCCTGAGCTGGATGAGCTCACTCGGCCTGAAGACCGGCGGGGCCACGCCCGACGTGAAGGTGCTGAAGCAGGGCTTCAACGTCGACCCGCTGTTGCAGAACCAGGCCGCATGCATCTCGACCATGATTTACAACGAGTACTGGCAGGTCATCGACGCCGGCGTGAAGGCCAGCGACCTCGTCACCTTCCCGTATGAAGACCAGGGCGTGGCCACGCTGGAAGACGGCCTCTACGCACGCGAACCCGACCTGAAGGATCCGGCCTACGTGGCCAAGCTCGCGAAATTCGTCAAGGCCAGCATCCGCGGCTGGGAATACGCGATCAAGAACCAGGACGAAGCCGTGAAGATCGTGCTCGCTGCCGACACCTCGGGGGGCTCCACCGCTGCAGTGCAGAAGCGCCAGCTCGAAAACGTGGCCAAGCTGATCACCACCGCCGGCACACCGAAGATGGGCGTGCTCGACCCGGCCGCCTACCAGCGCACGGTGAAGGTGCTGATGGCCGGCGGCAGCGACCCGGTCATCAAGAAAGACCCGGGTGCCGCCGCCTGGACGCATGCCGTCACCGACAAGGCGATGGCGATGGCGAAGTAAGGCGTTGCTGCGCGAGTGCATCCAGCAGCGCCTGCGCGGCTTCGAGGTGCGCGCGGCTGGCGACCACGCGCACCGTTCGGCCGCCGTGGCCGTTGCGGTGACTGAGGAAGGCTTCGGCGCCGCCCTGCCCGGCCTGCCGCAACATCTGGCGTGGAGCGAACGCGCGGCGCTGATCCTGACGCGCCGCTCCGAGCGGCTGCGCGACCACGCGGGCCAATGGGCCTTGCCCGGCGGGCGCATCGAGGCCGGCGAAACGCCGGAACAGGCGGCGCTGCGCGAGCTGTCCGAAGAGGTCGGCCTCGAACTCGATGCCAGCGCGGTGCTGGGCCGGCTCGACGACTTCGTCACGCGCTCGGGTTTCGTCATCACCCCAGTGGTGGTGTGGGCCGGCGCGGCGCGGGCGTGTGTCCCGAACCCGGCCGAAGTGCAAAGCATTCACCGCATCCCGATCGACGAATTCATGCGTGCCGACGCACCCATCCTGCAAGCCAGCGACGACCCGGCGCGCCCGGTTTTGCTGATGCCGGTGGCGGCCAGCTGGATCGCTGCGCCGACCGCTGCCGTGCTGTACCAGTTCCGCGAGGTCTGCATCGCCGGCCGCGCCACGCGTGTGGCGCACTTCGAGCAACCGGCCTTCGCCTGGAAGTGAGGCTGCAAGCCCGCAGTTCGGTGCCCATGAAGATTTGAGACAGTACGAGCGGGCTGACCCCGTCCCTCCCGGTTGCGCGCAAAGAACCGAGATGCTGAGCAATGGCTTGTGCCCCATCAGCGACATATGCTGCCATGAACTCATCACCCTGAGGCGGCCGGTCGCGGCCCGGCTGCTCAAGCACGTGTTCGACATTGACGCAGAGCACTGCCCTTCTTCGATCCGTGTGGAGTTTGACTTGGCATCGACAATATCGTGATCGGGCCCGGTGGGCTTGTGGGCAAGCGGGTGCCGCCGGGCCGTCCACGAATCCACGGGGCGTTTTCTGCCTCTTGGAGCTGCTTCGCTTTCGGCCTTCGTCGGAGTTGCGCTTGATCGACACGGCCACCTGGCATGCATCGGCAGTGAGCACCTTCACCAGCGACACGATTGGTGCTGTTTCGGGCACAGCGGCCGCCGCACCCATCCCGAAAGCCCGCAAACTACGGGTTGACGCTTGGAGGCCCAGTTGTTGCGGGCTTCGTGGTACGGCAACGCAGGTCTCGACCCTGGCATCGGGCAGACTGGCGGCGCTTTGGGAACACATGACGCCATGCTTTTTTCACGGCAGGCGGATCGACCCTCGCTGACCTGATCGCACCGCGTGGCGGCGCCCGCCACGCTCGCGCAGGGCTGCCTCTGCGGCTGGTTGACCGCCAATTGACAAACCCGATCGGTGCTTCGATTCCTGTCGGCCACCAAAAGTGCGCCTGCTCAGCCGGATGAAGGTCGGTCGGAATCCTGCGTGCCCGCCGTCGGGTACAAACGTGCATTGGCATGCACTTTGGGCGACTCCGATTTCGCCCTGCTGATCAGGAAATGAACGAGGAAGACGGCGGTGCTGAGTGCAACGAAGGCGCAACCGATGCCGAGCGCCCAGCCGAGCCCCCGCCAACCTGCAGTAACAAAGCCAGCCAACGCCATTCCAGGCGCGAGACCCAGAGCAGTTGGGTTGAACTTCATCCGCGCAGTGTGCGCTGCCGACACCTGTCGTCGGCACGGACAGCAGGACCACGAAGGGTAGGACGGAGGCTCGAAATCCAGGCGTTCGCCAGGGTCGGCCGCAAGAATGTTGCACCCGGCCGCGCGGGGCACAACGCCGCCGCAGGGTCATCAGGCTCGACTGCGCGAGGCTCGCCAGCTTCAGCGCCCAGATCGTGGGCTCCTGAAGCGGCGGCGAAGGCGGCTGCGTGAAGCCCGAGACCAAAACCAAGTTTCCGCCGCCATGGGTGAAGAACCGGAAATCGGCGCTCAAAGGATCCAACGCAGTGCCTTCGAGCCCGTCGAGAACCGCACGGCGGGACGGCAGGATGGGTCCACCGCTCGCGTCTATTGAACAGGCCGCTACTGTGCCGGCACAACGCTCGGAAAGTGGCATGCTGTTGACGCCAAGCCCCCGGGTTCAACCCACTGACGCAGGTGACGCCTTCCGGCCAGACCGCAGGGGCCCAAGCCATCGGAGGTCAGCGTGCGATTGCACCACTCGCCCCAACCCCACGAAACCAGTTTCAGTTTGTCGGCAACGCAGCGGCCGGCAGGTACGAAATTCAGAGCGCCATGGGGCTGCGCGATGCCAAGCGCGGCCATGTCGATGACCTGGTCTTCGTCGATGCTGCCTGGCTTGGTCTGACCCCGCTGATTCACAGGCCAATGCAGGGTGAACAGCACGCCGCTGGGACCGAACACCACACCGCCATCGTTGAACCCGCCAATGATCGACGCCAGGCCTCGGTACGGGCTGGCCGTTCCGCTGAAGCCGATGAGCCTGTTAGCGGAGTCGCGAGTGACACCGACGCTGTCGATGCGGCCGGGCTCGGTGTTTGTGTGGCCACCGATCAGCGGCGTGTTGGTGGCGGCGAATGTCAGGCCGTCCATACAGCACCGGCAAGCCAGCGACATACCCGAGGTCGGGGACGGTGTCGCCCGCCGCGAAGTCCGCGCCAGAGGCAGCCGTGAAGCTCGCAAAGTACCTGCGCCTTGCGGGGTCATCACGATCAAGTCGATGCGCGGCAGGATCGGGTGGTCATAGCATTGCGACATTCGCATGACCGGGCGCGCAGGCTAGCGGCAATCGATCTTTTGGGGCAGGCCATGAACCGTCGAAATCTACCGCCATCAAAAAAGCGGCTGGTCTGGCGCATCACCGAGAGCGCACCCCAGGGCGAGTGGGTTGACCCGGACGCCATACCCATTGCTGGCAAACGCGACCTGCCCGAAGTGTCTTCCGGCGGCTGGATCATGTCGTCTTTCGACCTCTTGAGTGGCACCGAAGTCAGCGAGAACCCGGAGACCGTTCCGGACGCGCTTTTCGACGAGCTGTTTCGCCCGAAAGACGAAGCCCCGAAGGACCCGCCGAAGTAGCGCATTCGCTTTCGCTTTCGCGCCAAGCCTTGCGGTAACCGCGGAAAGCGGGGAACTTTCCCGGTCAATCGCCCTCTCAAATCTGCCCAAAAGAATATACTGAATGACGGAGTTTTCTTGAATCAAATTCACGCAGCCAAACGGCAGGACAAGGGGTTACTCATGGGTGCCAAACTCAAGGTTGCGGGGTGGCTCGCCGTCGGCGCGGTCGCCGGTGCGCTCACAACCATGCAACTGCAGGCCACGGCTCGCAATGGCGTGGCGCAGTTGCCGCTGGAAGAATTGCAGCAATTGGCAGCAGTTTTCGGGATGGTGAAGTCCGATTACGTGGAACCGGTCGACGAGAAAAAGCTGATCGGCGACGCGATTTCTGGCATGGTGGCCGGCCTCGACCCTCATTCGCAGTATTTCGACAAGAAGACCTACAAGGAATTCCGCGAAAACACGACCGGCCGGTTCGTCGGCATCGGCATCGAAATGGCGATGGAAGAAGGCCTGGTCAAGGTGGTCAGCCCGATCGAGGGCTCGCCCGCATTCCGGGCCGGCATGAAAAGCGGTGACCTGATCACGAAGATCGACGACACCCTGGTCAAGGGTCTGACCGTGGACCAGGCGGTCAAGCGCATGCGCGGAGAGCCCAGCACCAAGGTCGTTCTCACCATCTTCCGCAAGACCGAAAGCCGCAGCTTCCCGGTCACCATCATCCGCGAGGAAATCCGCACGCAGAGCGTGCGCTCGAAGATGATCGAGCCCGGCTATGCATGGCTGCGCGTGAGCCAGTTTCAAGACCGCACGGTCGAGGACTTCGTGCGCAAACTCGACGAGATCTATAAGCAGGATCCGAAGCTGAAGGGCCTCGTGCTCGACCTGCGCAACGACCCCGGTGGCCTGCTCGAAGGCGCGGTCGCGATCTCCGCCGCGTTCCTGCCGAGCGACGCGGTCGTGGTGTCCACCAACGGCCAGTTGCCCGACTCGAAGCAGACCCTGAAGGCCAGCCCCTCCGACTACTCGCGCCGCAGTGGCAACGATCCGCTGAAGGGCTTGCCCGAAGCCCTGAAACGTGTACCGTTGATCGTGCTTGTGAATGAAGGATCGGCCTCGGCGAGCGAAATCGTTGCCGGCGCGCTGCAAGACCACAAACGCGCCACCATCATGGGCGCCCAGACCTTCGGCAAGGGCTCGGTGCAGACCGTGCGCCCGCTCTCGCCGGAAACGGCGCTGAAGATCACCACCGCGCGCTACTACACGCCCAGCGGCGCCTCCATTCAGGCCAAGGGCATCGTGCCAGACGTGATGCTCGACGAAACTGCCGAAGGCAACTTGTTCGCCGCGCTGCGCACCCGTGAAGCCGACCTGGAAAAGCATTTGCAGAGTGGCCAGGGCGCCGAGCAGAAAGACGAAGCGCGCGAGAAGGCACGCGAGGAAGCGCGCAAGAAGCTCGAAGACGAAACCACGAAGAAGGCTGCTCGCAGTGAACTGAAGCCGCCGCCCGAGTTCGGCAGCGCGGAAGACTTCCAGCTCGCGCAAGCGTTGAATCGTTTGAAGGGCAAGGCGGTTCTGGTCAGCAAGACAGCCATCGAACGCAAGGCCGAGGTCGACACCGTTAACTGAGCCCGAGCCCGTGCACAAGGGCCCGTCAACGCGGTGCCTTGTGGCTGGCGAAGGCACTGGTGCATGCAAGCGCCCGGCCTGAGCCGCACTTCACCAACCCCCCAAACGCCCGTGCAACCCACGGGCGTTTTGTTTGCATCCTGCGCCGATGAACGACGACCAGTTGCTGCGCTATTCACGCCATGTTCTGCTCGACGAACTGGGCATCGAAGGTCAGCGCCGACTGCTCGCTGCCCATGCGCTGGTGATCGGCGCGGGGGGCTTGGGCTCGCCAGTGGCGCTCTACCTCGCCACCGCCGGCGTGGGCACCATCACGGTCGTCGACCCGGACGTTGTCGACCTGACCAACCTGCAGCGCCAGATCGCTCACACCCTCGCGCGTGTCGGGCAACCCAAGGTGGCCTCGGCGGCGGCAGCCATCGCGGCCATCAACCCCGACGTGCGGGTCAACGCGCTGCAGTTGCGCGCCGATCCGGCCAGCCTGTCCGCCTGGGTGGCCGAGGCCGACGTGGTCATCGACTGCAGTGACAATTTCAGCACCCGCCATGCCGTGAACGCGGCCTGTGTTGCGCACGGCAAGGCGCTGGTCTCGGGCGCGGCAATCGGCTTCGACGGGCAAATTACGGTCTACGACATGCGCGCGAGCAGCTCCGCCGAGCTGCCTTGCTATGCCTGCCTGTTTCCGCCCGAAGCCACGGTCGAGGAAGTACGCTGCGCCACGATGGGCGTGTTCGCGCCACTGGTGGGCATCATCGGGAGCATGCAGGCGGCCGAGGCGCTGAAACTGCTCGTCGGCATCGGCTCGTCACTCGCCGGGCGGTTGCAGATGCTGGATGCGCGCAACATGGAATGGAGCGAGATCCGGTTGTCAAGAGCCGCCGGCTGCCCGGTCTGCGCTGGCCGCTGATCATCGAATCGTGCGATTCATCCAAATGACTTGCATCACACGGTTGACGCCGACCTAGACTGCGGCACCATGCCAACCGAACCCGCATCGAGCCTGTTCGAAACCATCGCACCCGAAGCGGCGGGCATGCCGCTCTACCGCGTCGTGAAGCGCTCGCTGCTGGGCGCCATCGCCTCCGGCCGCTGCCCGCCGGGCCATGCGCTGCCCAGCGAAACGCAGATCGCCGCTGCGATGGGCGTATCGATCGGCACGCTGCGGCGCGCGGTCGATGAACTGGCCGCCGAGCACATCCTGGTGCGGCGCCAGGGCCGCGGCACTTTCGTCGCCACCCACCACCCGGACCGCTTCCTGTTCCAGTTCTTCCATGTCGAGCGCACCGACGGCCTGCGCGAGGCGCCACGTGTCGACCTGGTTTCTTTCGAGCGCCTGCGTGCAGGCGAAGAACCGGCCCAGGCGCTGAACCTGCGCGCGGGCGACCCAGTCATCCAGATCGAGAACCGCCTGCAGCTGCAAGACAGCGCCGTCATCTACGACCGGCTCACGCTGCCGGCCGTGCTCTTCAAGGGCCTGACCGAGAAGCGCTTTCGCGAACGGCCAGGCACCATTTACCAGCTCTACCAAAGCGACTACGGCATCACGGTGGTTCGTGCGCTCGAACGTGCCCGCGCCCGCCCGGCCGACCGGCACACCGCCCGCGTGCTGGGCCTGGCCGTGGGACAACCGGTGATGCAGGTTCAGCGCACCGCGCTGACCTTCGGCGACCGCCCCGTGGAGCACCGCCTCTCGACCATCGACACCACCCACCACGACTACGTGCAGTTGCTGTCGCGGCCAGCCGCCTCGCCGGCCTTGCCTTAAGCTTCAACAATGACTCCAAAGATCGACCTCACCGCACGCAATTTCCCGACCGCTCGGCAAGACGTCGCCGTAGCGGCCCCGCCGCTGACGCGCTACGAAGGTCCCGAAAGTTCCTACCGCCTCGCGTTCACCGACACCAGCTTTCTGCTGCGCGAAGAGATGCGCCCGGTGCGCATGCAGCTCGAATTGCTGAAGCCCGAGTTGGTGCAGGACGAGCAAGGCATCGAGTCGACCCTGGTGATCTTCGGCAGCGCCCGCATCCTGCCAGCCAATGCCGCGCAACGCCTGGTCGAAGACGCGCGTTCGGCAAACGACGCCACCGCGCTGGCGGCCGCCGAACGCCAGCTGGCCATGTCGCGCTACTACGAAGAGGCACGTCACTTCGCGGCCATCGTCACCGAAAAGTCGCGCCAGTTCCACACGCCCATCTATGTCGTCACTGGCGGCGGACCGGGCATCATGGAGGCCGGCAACCGTGGTGCGTTCGATGTGGGCGGCAAGAGCATCGGCCTGAACATCGTGCTGCAGCACGAGCAGGCGCCGAACCCCTACATCACGCCCGAGCTGTGTTTCCAGTTTCACTACTTCGCCCTGCGCAAAATGCACTTCCTGATGCGTTCGGTGGCGCTGGTGGCGTTTCCCGGCGGCTTCGGCACGCTCGACGAATTGTTCGAAGCGCTCACACTGATCCAGACCGGCAAGTCGCGCCGCCGACCGGTGCTGCTGTTCGGCCGTGAGTTCTGGACCCGGCTGATCAACTTCGACCTGCTCGTCGAGACCGGCATGATCAGCGCGGCCGACCTGAACCTGTTCCATTTCGTTGAAACCGCCGAAGAAGCCTGGACCGCGCTCGAAGCCGAGTACGGTTTCGAGCAACGCGACGAAGACAAGGCCGCCGTCCCGGCTGATCTTTGAAGAATGTCCGAACCATGAACCATCTCATCAGCCTGATCGGCGCCCCCACCGACATCGGCGCTGGCAGCCGAGGCGCCAGCATGGGCCCCGAGGCCTTGCGCGTGGCCGACATCGTGCCGGTGCTCACGAGCCATGGCCTCGAAGTGATCGACCGTGGCAACCTCATCGGCCCGGCCAACCCCTGGCTGCCGCCGGTCGATGGCTACCGCCACCTGGCCGAAGTGGTGGCCTGGAACCAGGCCGTGCATGCGGCGATGTACGCCGAATTGCAACTCGGCCGCCTGCCGATCCTGCTTGGCGGTGACCACTGTCTGGGCATCGGTTCCATCAGCGCGGTGGCGCGCCACTGCCGCGAAACCGGCAAGAAGCTGCGCGTGCTCTGGCTCGACGCACACGCCGACTTCAACACCAACACGCTCACCCCCAGCGGCAACATCCATGGCATGCCTGTCGCCTGCCTGTGCGGCTACGGGCCGCAGGCCTTGATCGAGATCGGCGGCACGGTGCCCGCCATCAGCCCGAAGGTGGTGCGCCAGATCGGCATTCGCAGTGTCGATGCCGGCGAGAAGCGCCTGGTGCACGACGCCGACCTCGATGTCTTCGACATGCGCTACATCGACGAGATGGGCATGCGCCACGCGATGGAACTGGCGCTCGCCACGATAGACGCCAACACCCACCTGCACGTCAGCTTCGACGTCGACTTCCTCGATGCGGCCATCGCCCCCGGCGTGGGCACCACCGTGCAGGGCGGGCCGACCTACCGGGAAGCCCAACTCTGCATGGAAATGATTGCCGACACCGGCGCCCTCGCCTCGCTCGACATCATGGAACTGAACCCCGCGCTCGACGTGCGCAACGCCACCGCGATCGTCGCCGTCGACCTCGTGGAAAGCCTGTTCGGCAAGAGCACGTTGATGCGGAAGTGATGGCTGCGGATCTGGCTTGGTCGCTGTCGTCCCGACATCGAAAAGCTCGTTTGGCCATGCTTGCTGAGGTTGTCCAGGATCACGTAGAGATGGAAACACGTCCACTTGGCCGGTCCCTTGAGTTTGGTGATGTCCCACGACCAGACCTGGTTGGGCGCGATGGCCAGCAACTCGGGCTTGGTGTAGGCCGGGTGGACGAGTTGATTGTGGCGTTCACGCGTACCGCCGTGGGCAGCCAGCACACGGTACATGGAGCGCACCGAGCCCAGGTGGCAGCCCTCGTCGAACAGCGTGGCATGCACGGCCGCTGGCGCGGTGTCGGCGAAGCGTTCGCTGTTGAGGCGTACCTAGTGTAGTGAGGCATAAATAATAGAACTTATATTCGTCGGTGGACTCCGATCTTCAGGAGGTATCGACATGCGAGTGGCAAAGCCAGTCCAATTGAGCGAAGACGACGCATCACGCCTGAGGGTGCTGTCCAATCGCAAGTGCATCGAGGCCAGAGTCCAGATGCGAGCGCGAATCATCCTTTTGGCCGCGCATGGGATGTCGGACAAGGACATTGCCGAGAAGTTGTTGACGGATCGGCGGGTCGTGGCTCGTTGGCGATCACGCTTTCTTGCCGCTGGCGTGGACGGGTTGATGAGGGACGCCACTCGCCCCGGACGGCCGCGCACTGCCAGAGCCGCCGTCAATGTCGACGAGGTCGTTCGTGTAACCCTCGAAGAGACGCCCCGCAATGCCACGCACTGGAGCACTCGCACGTTGGCTGAGCACCTGGGCACGAATGCCTCTGCAGTCGGGCGCATCTGGCGCGCGCACGGCCTGAAGCCGCATCGGGTCGACTCTTTCAAGCTCTCCAATGACCCGTGCTTCGTCGAGAAGCTCCAGGACATCGTGGGCTTGTACCTCGACCCACCCGAGCACGCGCTGGTGCTCTGCTGCGACGAGAAGACGCAGATCCAGGCGCTCGACCGTACTCAGCCAGGGCTGCCGCTCAAGCGA
>JBBRPV010000106.1:0-12455 GCA_038227445.1 Burkholderiales bacterium
CCTCATCGGCTGCAACCGCGGTGGCCGGAGCTGTTGCCGCGATAACCGCGGCCGGTGCCGTCGTGTGCGCCGTGGCGCTACCCGTGCCCGAGGTCGAAAGCAACGGCACGATCATCAGCGCCACGATGTTGATGATCTTGATCAGCGGATTCACGGCCGGGCCCGCGGTGTCCTTGTAGGGATCGCCGACGGTGTCGCCAGTCACGGCCGCCTTGTGCGCTTCGCTGCCCTTGCCACCGTGGTGGCCGTCTTCGATGTACTTCTTCGCGTTGTCCCAGGCACCGCCGCCGGTGCACATGGAAATCGCGACGAACAAGCCGGTCACGATCGTGCCCATCAGCAGGCCGCCGAGGGCTGCCGGCCCGAGCAGCAGGCCGACGATGATCGGCACCACCACCGGCAGCAGGCTCGGAACGATCATTTCCTTGATCGCTGCGGTGGTCAGCATGTCGACCGCCGCGCTGTAGTCGGGTTTACGCTTGCCGGCCATGATGGCGCCATCCTGGAACTGACGGCGAACCTCGATCACCACCGCACCGGCCGCGCGGCCCACCGCTTCCATGGCCATCGC
This sequence comes from Burkholderiales bacterium, assembly GCA_038227445.1. Lineage (GTDB taxonomy): Bacteria > Pseudomonadota > Gammaproteobacteria > Burkholderiales > Burkholderiaceae_C > LMDS01. The sequence continues at coordinate 572 of JBBRPV010000106.1, forward strand.
GCCGAAGAGGTAGGGGATCAGGCCACCGATGAACAGGCCGACGATCACTCTCGGGTCAGACAGGTCGAAGCTCACGGACAAGCCGCGGCCTTCCAGCGAGTGGGTGTAGTCGGCAAACAGCACGAGCGCCGCAAGGCCGGCCGAGCCTATCGCGTAGCCCTTGGTCACCGCTTTTGTGGTGTTGCCAACGGCGTCAAGTGGATCGGTCACGTCGCGCACACTCTTCGGCAGCTCGGCCATCTCGGCGATGCCACCAGCGTTGTCGGTGATGGGGCCGTAGGCGTCGAGCGCCACGACGATGCCTGCCATGCTAAGCATCGAGGTCGCAGCGATCGCTATTCCGTATAAGCCCGCGAGCCAGTACGACGCCAAAATGGCAGCGCAGACAAAGAGAACCGGCCATGCAGTGGAGCGCATCGAGACGCCGAGGCCGGCGATGATGTTGGTGCCGTGGCCGGTCGTGGAGGCCTGCGCAATGTGTTGCACCGGGCTGTACTGCGTGCCGGTGTAGAACTCGGTGATCCAAACCAGCATGGCAGTCAGAACGAGGCCGACGGCGCAGGTGCCGAACAGCTTCATGTGAGTGCCGGCACCGAGTGCGTCTGCCGGCATCACGCTGGTAGTAACGAAGTAGAACGCGATCAACGAAAGCACACCGGCAACCGCCAGGCCTTTGTACAGCGCCGGCATCACGTTCTTCATGCCCGGCGAGGCCTTCACGAAAAGACAGCCGATGATCGAAGCGATGATCGACACGCCGCCGAGGACCAGTGGATAGATCACCGCGGCCATGGTGGCGCTTCCCTTGACCACCAGTGCGCCGAGCGCCATGGTGGCGATCAGAGTGACGGCATAGGTTTCGAACAGATCGGCAGCCATGCCGGCGCAATCGCCAACGTTGTCACCGACGTTGTCTGCGATCACCGCGGGGTTGCGCGGGTCGTCTTCGGGAATGCCGGCTTCAACCTTGCCTACCAGGTCGGCGCCCACGTCGGCTCCCTTGGTGAAAATGCCGCCTCCGAGCCGCGCGAAGATCGAGATCAGCGAAGCGCCGAAGGCGAAACCGAGCATTGGCTTCAGCACGGACGACACAGTTTTGTCGGGTGCGAGATTGCCGTTGTCGGTGAGAAACATGAAGAACATCGTTACACCGAGAAGGCCCAGGCCGACGACCAGCATGCCTGTGATGGCGCCGCCTTTGAAGGCCACGTCGAGTGCCGGGCCGATGCCCTTCGTGGCTGCCTGCGCCGTGCGAACGTTGGCCTTGACCGAGACGTTCATGCCGATGAAGCCGCAGGCGCCCGAGAGCGCCGCGCCGAGCACGAAGCCCATAGCACTTGTGCCATCGAGAAACACACCGATGAGGATGGCCAGCACGACACCCACGATCGCAATCGTCTTGTACTGACGCGCCAGGTAGGCCGAGGCACCTTGCTGGATCGCCGCGGCAATCTCCTGCATGCGCGCATTGCCTGCGCTTTGGCTCAGGATCCAGCTTCGTTGCACGAAGCCGTAGATGACTGCGGCCAAGCCGCAGGCCAGCGCGAAATACAGCGCCATGGATGATGTGATCAAGGGGGATCCTTCCTCGTCGAGAGCTATGGTGAAAACCTGCAACTCAGACCGATCGCGCTTGCGCTGGCGCGGCCCGCTGAATCACGCGGCATGCTAATGGATGGGGAATGACAAGGCAACGACACCATCATGGTGTTTTCCAGCGGTAGAGCGCGGTCAGTTTCCACCTCGGACTGCCGAAAATGCCGACATAAAATTGCGGGCTGTACGAGAACCGCAGGAAATACCATGAGTTTGCAAGATGTCACTCCCGGCGCGAAAGCCCCCGACCAGTTCAACGTGATCATCGAAATTCCGATGAACGCTGACCCGATCAAGTACGAGGTCGATAAGGTCACAGGCGCGCTTTTTGTCGACCGCTTCATGACGACCGCGATGCACTATCCGTGCAACTACGGTTATGTCCCGCAGACACTGTCGGACGACGGGGACCCGGTCGACGTGCTCGTGATTACGCCGTTCCCGCTGACGCCTGGTGTGGTTGTCACTTGTCGCCCGATCGGTGTTCTGAAAATGGAAGACGAGGCCGGTGGCGACGCAAAGGTCCTGGCGGTGCCGATCGACAAGATCCTGCCCATCTACACCCACTGGCAGAAACCTGAAGATATCAACCCGATGCGCCTGAAGGCGATCCAACATTTCTTCGAACACTACAAGGACCTTGAGGTTGGCAAGTGGGTCAAGATTGAAGGTTGGGAAGGGCCTGAAGCAGCCAAGGAGGAAATTCGCCAGGGCATTGCCAGCTACAAGAAGCCGTGACAGGCTGAGGACCTTCAAGCCGCAGGCGGCGGCGAAGGTCGAAGCATTCGCGCAGGCCGCTTGCAACGCCAACGTGGACCCACGCAGCCTGAGCTTCAAGCACACGGTGCAGCTGTGGACGGAGTGGTCGGCCCGAGGACTTTGCAGCGTAAGCGATCACCAGAGGCTGTTCGCATCAATCGCTCAAAGCAAGGTCGGCCATCGGCCCGGACGTATCGAGCCACGAATGCGAAAACGACGGCCAAAACCTTACCCTTGGTTGAAGGTGCCTCGCGCGCAAGCTCGTCAACACGTAGAGCAACATGGCCATGCGTAAGGGCCAAAGTAAGTGCCATTCGCTTTAAGGGGCCTTAAGCATTTTTCAGGCGCCTGCCTTGAAAGGCAGGCGCTCGTTGAGCTCGTCGATGTAGTTCGCTACGCCGGCGCCCTCGCGTTCGAGGAAGTCGCTAACGGCCTGAGTGAACTGAGGATGCGCGAGCCAGTGCGCAGACCAAGTCTGCGCCGGCAGCAACCCGCGCGCCAGCTTGTGCTCACCCTGCGCACCGCCTTCGAAGCGCTCGTAGCCGTTGGCGATGCACCAGGCGAGTGGTTGGTAGTAACAGGCCTCGAAGTGCAGGCAAGGTACATGTTCCGTGGCACCCCAATAGCGCCCAAATGCGGTCTTGCGATCCGGGTCAATCCCGATCAATGAGGCGGCGATGCGCTCGCCTTCGCGCCATGCTGTGAAGAGCAGCCAAGTCTGTGGCATCGCACTCGCCATCTGCTCGAAGAACGCGCGTGTGAGGTATGGCGTGGAGTGATGCTCGCGGTAAGTCTGGCAGTAGCAACGGTAGAAATAGTCCCAGTCGGCCTGCCCGATGTCGTCGCCGACGAGGGTCGTTATTGACACGCCCGCTGCGAGCACGCGCCTGCGCTCCTGCTGTATCTTCTTGCGCTTTTCGCGTTGCAGGCTGGCGAGGAATTGTGGAAAGTCTGTGTAGGGCTCGGGTTCGCGGTTGTGCCAGTGGAACTGCACCGTGCTGCGCATCATCCAGCCTTCGCTGCGCGCGGCTTGCGCATCGGCGTCGTCCAGGAACAGCAGGTGTGCCGATGAAAGTTTCGAGTTGTTTGCAAGCTGACGGATAGCTCGCAACAACACGCGCCGGCCCGCCTGGTCACGCGCCAACAAGCGTGGGCCGGGCACTGGCGTGAACGGCACGGCGCAAAGCAGCTTCGGGTAGTAGTGCAGGCCGTGGCGCTGGTAGGCATCGGCCCAGGCCCAGTCGAACACGTACTCGCCGTAAGAGTGGTCCTTCAGGTAGAGCGGGCAGGCCGCGACGAGCACATCGCCGCGCACGACCGCTATGAACTGCGCTAGCCACCCGGTGGAGCCGGTCGCACTCGCTGAAGCGTGCATCGCCACGAGGTATTCATGGCGCATGAAGGGTGTTGACGAGGCTTGTTCGTCGAGCAGTGCGTTCCACTGGTGTTGATCAAGCGCTGCGGGGCTGTCGAAAACCCGAATGACATAATCCGCCAGCTCTTTTTCTTGCTCGATTTCCGCTTTGGCCTCGCCCTGTTCATCCTCGCGCATATGTCAGTAAAACCTTCGGTGAAAGTGGCTCTGGCGCAGATCAATGCGACGGTTGGAGACCTCGCCGGCAACAGCCGGCTGATCGTTGACGCGGCACGCAACGCGTATGCCCGCGGCGCGCGTCTCGTGCTGACTCCTGAACTGGGCCTCTGCGGGTACCCGCCCGAAGACCTGATGCTGCGCCCGGCCTTCATGCAGGCCTGCGCCGAGGCGCTGGCCGATTGCGCGCGCGCGCTTGCCGATCTGCCGGGCTTGTTCGTGGTGGTGGGGCATCCGCATCAGTTTGGTGTGCGAGGCGATGTTAGGTCCAACTCGGTGTCGGTGCCGCAACGCTACAACTCGGCCTCGGTGCTCGAAGGGGGGCGGGTGCTCGCCACCTATTGCAAGCGTGAGTTGCCCAACTACCAAGTGTTCGACGAGCGCCGTTATTTTGCGTCTGGCCGAGACGCAGGGCAGGGTGCTCTGGTCTTCGAGGTTGAAGGCCTGAAGTTCGGCCTGGCCATCTGTGAAGACGCGTGGTTCGACGAGCCCGGGCTGACCGCCAAGGCGGCCGGCGCGCAGGTCCTTTGCGTCTTGAACGCGTCGCCGTTTCACCTCGGCAAGCTGGCCGAGCGCGAACAGCGTATGGCTGATCGAGTGCGCCAACTCGGGCTGCCGCTGCTGTATTCGCACCTGGTCGGTGGGCAGGACGAAGTGGTATTCGACGGTGCCTCGTTCGCGCTCGATGCGCAAGGCACGGTCACGGCCAGGGCGCCGATGTTCGACGAGGCGCTGCTGATCGTCGACGTGAGCGCCACGGGTTCGCGGGGTGATGTCCAAGAGGTGCCGAGCTTCGAGGCCCAGGCCTGGGCTGCGTTGGTCACTGGCGTGCGCGACTACGTCAACAAGAACGGTTTTCCCGGCATCATCATCGGCCTGAGCGGCGGTATCGATTCGGCGCTGGTGCTCGCTGTGGCCGTAGATGCGCTTGGTGCCGACCGGGTGCGCACTGTGATGATGCCTTCTCCCTACACCGCCGACATCTCCTGGATTGATTCGCGCGACATGGCACAGCGCCTGGGCGTTCGTTACGACGAAATTTCGATCGTGCCGATGTTCGATGCTTTCAGGCACAGCCTCGCGGGCGAGTTCGCTGGGCTAAACGAAGATGCGACCGAAGAGAACATCCAGGCGCGAATTCGCGGCACCTTGCTGATGGCCTTGTCAAACAAGTTCGGCTTGATCGTGCTCACCACGGGCAATAAAAGCGAGATGGCGACTGGCTACTGCACGCTCTACGGCGACATGGCCGGTGGTTTTGCGGTCATCAAAGACGTGGCCAAAACGCTGGTCTATCGCTTGGCCCGCTGGAAGAACGCGCAGGGCGCCGAGGTGATTCCCGAGCGCATCATCACGCGAGCACCTTCGGCCGAGTTGAGGCCCGGGCAAACCGACCAAGACAGCCTGCCGCCCTACGAGGTGCTCGACGGCATTCTTCAGCGCTACATGGAACAAGACCAGGGCATCGACGACATCGTTGCGGCAGGCTTCGCGGCGACGGATGTCGAGCGCGTCACGCGGTTGATCAAGGTCAACGAGTACAAGCGGCGCCAGTCGCCGGTGGGCATCCGAATTACGCACCGCGCGTTTGGGCGCGATTGGCGCTACCCAATCACGTCGAAGTTCCGCGCGTAAACTGGCGGCCAGTTAACCTCTGCAGGGCCAGGCCATGAAACAGATCACCGCGTTTGTCAAACCGTTCAAGCTCGAAGAGGTGCGTGAAGCGCTCGGTGCGGTCGGCGTGACCGGTCTCACCGTCACCGAAGTGAAGGGGTTCGGCCGCCAAAAGGGCCACACCGAGCTGTACCGCGGCGCGGAATACGTGGTCGACTTCTTGCCCAAGGTGAAGCTTGAGGTGGTGGTGAAAGACGGAGACATCGACCGTTGTATTGAGGCCATCGTGAAAGCCGCCAAAACCGGCAAGATTGGCGATGGCAAGATTTTCGTCACCGACGTTGAACAGGTTGTGCGTATTCGCACCGGCGAGACGAACGACGACGCGATCTGACCGCTTGCCCGAGCCCAGCGCTCGGATGCGCCGGTGTTTGTCGGGAGTGGTCGCCAGGGGCGGCCACCTTTTTTGGAGCTTCAGCGTACCGGGCGGGTAGGCTCAAGACAGACCAAGCGAGACCAGCCTCGGCACAGCGCGAGGCCGTCAGGAGCGAAGCAGTTTCATCGCAGCCGCACATCGACCCGGCGTGCTGCGCGCGGGTCGCTGCCGCCGGGGTTCAGTGCTGGCTTGTCGAGCAGAAGTCGGTCGGGCGTGACGCCGTTTGCGTCGAGTGCGTGGCGCACAGCCATAGCGCGCTTCTCTATGAGCTCGTCGTTTTGCTCTGAACCCGTGCTCGCATCGTAAAAGCCCGAGATCAGCAGGTTCTTGCTTCCGTCGGCGCGCGCTGCGTCGGCAAGTTGGGTCAGCGTCGCTTGGGCATCGTTGCTCAGCGCGTCCGAGCCGCCCTCAAAATAAACCCGCGCGTTCGGGTCGGCCGCATCTGCACTGGCCATTGGCGTGGCCGCTGCACTCAGGGGCGTGGTGGCCATGGCGGGGGGGCTTGGCAGGCTGCTTAATGGAAATGGCAAGCGCCAGCACACCACCGATCACAAGAAGCACCAGGCCGGCCGGCGCCATCAGTGCATAACACTGCGCTTTGTCGTTCTGCTAGTTCACTCGAAGCTCCTCTGATTCGCGTTTTTTTAGAGTGAGGCCATGAGCGCGGACTTCACCAGGCTGAGTGTTCGCGAGACAAACAGAATGCTGCGCGACACTTTCGACACCTGGGGCGGTGCCAGCGACCTGTGGATGTTTGGCTATGCCTCGCTGCTCTGGCGCCCGGAATTCAACGCCGCCGAACAGCGCCCAGCGGCCGTGCACGGCTGGCACCGCGCGCTCGCAATGCGCTCGCGCATCAGTCGTGGCACGCCTGAATGTCCGGGGCTGGTGTTCGCACTGGTGTCAGGGGGCTCTTGCCGCGGAGTGGCTTATCGCGTGGAGCGCCAACACGCCGAAGAACAACTCAAACGCCTGGGGCTACGCGAGATGCCCACCGGCGTGTACGACCCGAAGTCGCGGTCTTGCCGCACGCCGCAGGGCCGCGTCAACGCGCTCGCCTTCACACTCAGCCGAATCAGCCCGGCAAACACCGGCGCGCTTGCCGACCCGCAGATGCTCGAAATCTTGCGCTGCGCAAACGGCCGCTTCGGCAGCACGCTCGAGTACCTGTAGGAAACCGCCACGGCACTGCGCGGCTGCGGCATTCGTGACCGCAACGTCGAGCGGCTGGTGGCGCTGGCGCGCCAACACGCGCTGACCGCCGAATGACGCCTGGCCTCGCCTAACGCGCTGCCACCGCGGCGTTGATGCTGGCCTGGCGCACGTTGGTCAGGTCGGCAAGCGTGTCCACGTCAACCAGCACGCCGGGGTCGTCAACCTCCACACCATGAGCCGGGTAACGCGCGACCAAGCGGCGCGCGCCTTCGTCGCCGGTGAGCGTGGCAAGCTCGGAATACAGCTCCGACGAAAACCCGACCGGATGGCCGCGACGACCCTTGTACTGTGCATAAGCCACCGGGTGCTGCGCCAGCGCTCTAGCCACGGCCTGCAGGGTGGAGGGCTGCACCAGCGGCATGTCGCCCGGCAGCATGAGCCAGCCGGCTGCATTCGGCCGGGCGTTCACGCCGGCGCTGATTGAATAGCCCATGCCAAGTCCCGTCTTGCCGGGGGTGTCGGCTTCGGGCAGGACGATCACGTCAAGGGCTGCAACGCTGCGGCGCGCCATGCCAGCCAGCGCCTCGGTGGTGACCACCACCACTTGCAGTTGGCTGGCGATGGCGTGGCTCAGGGTCATGCCCAGCACGGTCGACGCGCCGAGCTCTTGTTCTAGCTTGTGCTCTGGCCCCACGAAGCGCGAGCCCTTGCCCGCCGCCAACACAATCACAGACGCACGCGAAGCCATTGAAATTCCCTTGTCCTGATGCACTGCCCTGCCGGACCAGTAAGCCACGGCCGCAGCGGCAAATGTTTGTCGCTGCCCGAGGCGGAGAATGGAATGTGCAGAGACTTTGATCTAGTGGGAGCTTCACCTAAGGCCTACTACGTAAGAAAGTCTCACAGGTTCAGGTGGGGCGCAGGGGCAGTTTCATTCACAAAGGATCGGGCGGCGCAGCGCTGGCGCCTCGCTTTGAAGCGAGGTTCAGCGTCGGCGCCGCGCAAAGGACCTGGTTCTCGCTCAGGGGCGCCGGCGGCAAGCCGGGCCTTGGTTCACGAACACACCCTGCGTCAGCGGGCGAGCGCGCCGAGCCGATCGGCCGTAAGGGCCACCTCAGGCGCCTCGAAGATCGGCGCGGAACAAGCGGCGTTGCTGCAGATAAAGGCTGCCGCACGCTCCAGCTGCGGGTAGCGAACGTCGGGGTTGCGCATCGGCCCCACCGGTGGAGTACTGGTACATGCCGACCCAAACCGGGTCGATCAGCGGCTGCGCGGCGTCGAGGTCGAGCTTCAACAGGCGTGTCGACAAGGGGTCGCCTCGTTGCGCGTTGAGCAGTGCGTATTCGAGCGTTTCCCGGGTGATGAACTTCTGGTCTTGTTTGAGCCCGCCGCGCTCGAAGCCGTGCGATTCGATCAGCTCGTCTTCGAGCTGATTGCGCAGCGCATCGGGCAGGGAGGGCGCGCTGGCGTAAGCCGTGACCGCCGCGTTGTCGCGGTAGACCACGGGACTCGGGTCGCGAATGATCTCTTGAAGCATTGAGACCATCACGTCCGGCGGAAGGTAACCGCGCCGCTTGACGATTTCGCCGCCCGCGGCGTTGAACACGACCGTGGCCGGCCAGCCATAGTCTTCGTAGCGCCGGGCGAGCTCGGGGTGGGCGTCGGAGTCGACCTTGACCGTGATGTCGTGCTCGCTCAGAAGGTTGTTCACGCTCGCGTCGGTGTAGGTCCGTTCGTCCATCACGTGGCATCAGCGGCACCACAGCGCTTCCATGTCAAGCAGGATGAACTTGTGCTCGCGCCGCGCCTGGGCGAACAGCGCATCGGACCAGGGCTGCCAGCGCGGCGACAGCTGCGCTGCGGGCACGGTCTCGGCAGGCGCGGCTTCGTCAGGTGTTGCAGCGCAGACCTCGGCCGCAAACAGCGCAGCGAGCAACAAGGCTATCGGCAGGCATCGTGGCATGGCGAGTCCGGCACACGGGGCACCGGCCGTGAATTAGCGGTGCCTTCGGGTACGCAGCCAAGCCCGCGCCGGATGCAGAGCCCACTGTGGCCTCGCACTCGGCATCGCTACACGGTGTAGTTGAGTGCGAGCCGCCCGCCGTCAACAAACACGATCTCGCCGGTCATGTAACTCGACGCGCTGCTGATGAGAAAAGCGCAGACGTCGGCAATCTCGCCCGGTTCCCCCAGTCGCTTCATTGGCGTGCGGCTGAGGATGCGCTGCTTGGCTTCTTCGCTGCCGAGCACGGCGTTCTTCGCGAGTTCGGTCGCAATCGTGCCAGGCGCGACCGCATTGACGCGAATGTTGTGTTCGGCCAGCGCCAACGCCATCACGCGCGTGAGCTGGTTCACGCCGCCCTTGCTGACGTTGTAGCTGGCGATGCTTGGAATCGCCATCACCGCGTTGACCGAACTCATGTTGACGATGGAGCCGCCGCCGGTCTTCGCCATCTCGCGCGCCACGGCCTGACCGACAAGGAAGGCGCCTTTCAGGTTCACGCTGATCACGGCGTCCCAGTCGGTTTCGGTGATGTCAAGAAAGTTGGCGGCCTTGAAGATGCCTGCGTTGTTGACGAGCGCGTCGATTCGGTCGAAAGCGGCCATGGTGGCAGCGCACGCAACACTCACCTCGGCGCTGCTCGCGACGTTGCAAGGGAGGAAGAGCGCCCGCTGGCCGCGCGCTTTGATCGCCTGTGCCAGCGCCTGCCCGCGTTCTTGGTCGACGTCCCAAAGCGCCACGGCGGCGCCGTCTTTGGCAAGCCGCTCGGCACACGCGGCGCCAATGCCTTGAGCCGCGCCGGTCACCACGGCGACCTGGCCTTCGAGATGAAACTGCACTGCGTTCATCGCGCGCTCCTGTTCAGCCAAGCGGCCATGCCCTGGGCGTTGAGTTCGAGGTCGAGTGCAAGCAGCTCGTTGATCTGCGCCTCGGTCAGCATGCAGCCGTGTTCGCGCAGGCTGTTTGTGTAGATTTCGCCGAACTGCAGGGCCATTTGCGCATGTCGCTCAGGCGTGTCGGGCAGCCCGCTGGCGATTGCCACCATCTGGTCCATCAGCCCCAGCATCTGCGTGCCCAGGCGTTGAACGTCGCTCAAGCGGCCGTAGTGTGTGAGGTACATGGACTCCGGCTCGAATGCGAGCATGCGTTGCACCGAGGCCCGCATGGCCTCGGGCTCGAACTGCACGGGTGTGGTGGTCGGCATCAGCCACGCCCCTCGCGCCGTGTCGAATTCGCGGTACGACAAGCCGAAAGTGTCGCCGGTGAAGAAGCCGCGGCTGCGTTCGTCCCAGATGCAGTGATGGTGGCGCGCGTGGCCAGGCGTGTCGAGGAACTTCAGTGATCGGCCGGCGAGTTCCAGCGTGCTGCTGTCTTCGGTGCGTTGAACACGCTCGGCCGGCACTGGCACCAACTGCCCGTAAGAGCGGGTGACTTCGGGCTCGCCGTATACGGCGCGCGCGCCGTTGATCAACCGCTCCGGGTCGATCATGTGGCGCGCGCCCTGGGGGTGCACCACGAGCGCGGCGTTCGGCAAATGCCGCATCAGCAGGCCAGCGCCGCCAGCGTGATCAAGGTGCACGTGGGTCACGATGATGAAGTCGACCGCGTCGGGTGCGAGCCCCAGCGAGTTCAACGCTTCGAGCAGGCGCGGCACTGAGTGGTTGGTGCCGGTGTCAATAAAGGCCGCGCGGCCGTTTTCGATCATCAGGTAACTCGCATCGAACATCGGCCGGTGAAAGCCGGTGTCGATCACGTGGATGCCGTGGGCGAGCGTTTGCACGTAAGGCAGGGTGGTCATGGGGTTGGGCTTGAAGACGAGCACTGATTCTATGGACCCGATCAGTAGTGTCCGGCTTATTGGATAGTCAACGGCGGCAAAGCAAGCATTGATGCGGGTTGCAGGCGATTCATGGGTGTCCACGATTTGAATTTCGATTTGCCGGTTTGCGAAGCTCTGGGGTTTGACCCACCCGGGGTGACGCATGAACGTGGGCAAAACGCTTTTCGCGCAGGTGATGGAGTTCGTGCCGTGGAAGACCTTCGGCCGCATCGTGGACAGACACAAGGGCGACGCGGGCGTGCGCACACTGAGTTGCGCCGACTTGTTTCGGGTCAGGGCCTTCGCGCAGATCACCTGGCGCGAGTCGCTGCGCGATATCGAGGCGTGCCTGGCAGCCAATCAGGCCAAGCTGTTTCACATGGGCATGAAGGCGCCGCCCGCGCGCTCGACGCTGGCCGATGCATTGAACACGCGCGACTGGCGCATCTTCCATGCGCTGGCCCAGCGCTTGATCGTGCGCGCCAGGGCGTTGTATGCCGATCAGCCCTCGGTGCTCGATCTGGACGCGAGTGTCTACGCGTTGGATTCCACCACCATCGACCTGTGCCTGAGCCTGTTCGACTGGGCACCGTTTCGATCGACGAAGGCCGCCGTCAAGCTGCACACGCTGTTGGACCTGCGCGGCTCGATCCCAACGTTCATCCACATCAGCGACGGCAAACTGAACGATGTCAACGTGCTCGATATCTTGCCGGTCGAGGCGGGTGCCTTCTACGTGATGGACCGAGGCTACCTGGACTTTGCTCGGCTGTACGCGATGCATCAGGCCGGCGCCTTCTTCGTGACGCGTGCCAAGCGCGGCATGGATGCGCGGCGCGTGTACTCGGCGCCACCGCAACGAGATGCCGGCGTGATCTGCGATCAGCGGGTGATGCTCAATGGCTTCTATGC
>JBBRPV010000107.1:0-12336 GCA_038227445.1 Burkholderiales bacterium
AAAGCCAAGCGTGCCAGCGCTCAGGGTCAGCCTGCCGGTGCCGCTGAAGCTGTTGATCGTGAAGATGCTGCGCACCTCACTGTCGAACGCGCCCAGCAGCGCGTCGTCGGCAATGCCGGGCAGCGTGCTGCCCTGCCAGTTGCTGGCTACGTCCCAGAACGAGGTGCCGCCCAGGAAGGTGAGTGGCGCGGCGCTCAGGCCGCTGCTGACCAGGGCCAGCGAGGCAGCCAGTGCCAGCGGTGACAGGCGGACGGTAATAGTGCGGCGGTTTTTCACGGGCAGGCCTCAGGGTCGAATCGTTACCCAAAGATACTAATCCTCTGTGCTGCCTTCCCGCCTCTGCAATGTTAGGGAGATGGGCGCGGCACCCCCGGAACAAGGGGTGTGGTTATTCCGAGTTTTGCGCTTCCGATGGTTGCGCTCAAGAAGGCAAGAAGTCCACCGGCCAGGTGACCACCATCTGATCCACATCCTTGGCGCCGAAGTCGAACTGCCGTATGCGCGCCAACAGCTTGGATTCCAGCGCCTCGGCCTTCAGTTCGCTGCTGACGATGCGCAGGCCTTTCACCGCGTCGCTGGGTGCGATCTTCAATTTCAGTACCACCTTGCCGTTGAGTGTAGTAAACATAGCCTCGAAAACGTAGTAATCGTGCCACGCAGGTCCCACGGGGGCGAACGACAGGCCGGTGTCGCCATCGAGGGTATCGAGCAGCACAACAGCGCGGCAGACCGCATTCGGATTTCCCTGCTGGCGGTGGACACCCACGGCTATACGAACCCCGCGATGTCCATCGCCAAGCTTCTGGGCTTTGATCTGTGCCCGAGGCTGAGGGACCTGGCCGAACGAAAACTCTTCCTGCCGCGGGGCTTCACGGTCCCGGAAGGTTTGGAGGCCGTCACGGTCCGGCGCGTGTCCTTGGCCGCCATCGAGCGTGGCTGGGACGAACTGCTTCGGCTGGCCGCGTCCATCCGCTCTGGCCGCGTCTCCGCTACGCTGGCCTTGCAGCGTTTCGGGTCGGCCGCTCAGGGCGATCCCTTGCACCGGGCCGCGGAGCACCTGGGCCGGTTGCTGCGAACCGTGTTCCTTTGCGACTACATCGCCATCGAGGACTTCCGACGCGAGATCCACACCTTGCTGAACCGAGGCGAATCGGTGCACCAGCTTCAGCGCGCCGTGTACTCGGGCAAGGTGGCGCCCGAACGCGGCCGGCGCCGGGACGAGATGCGCGCCATCTCTGGCTCTCACGCCCTGTTGACCAACATCGTGCTGGCGTGGAACACGAGCCGGATGCACGAGGTGGTCGAGCGGCTCAAGCGCGACGGCACGCGAGTCGAAGACAACTGGCTGCGTCGCATCGGACCGGCGCACTTCTCGCACATCAACTTCCGCGGCACGATGCGGTTCGGCGTAGAGAAGTACGCCGAGGCTTTGGTGCAGCGCGGGCTGCGCCACCTGGAACGGGTGGCTTCGTGACAAGGCCAAACGGACCCGGCCGTGCGACAACATGGACAGCTCGCCCGCTGGCTGGCTCGCTGATGTTGACAACAGTTGTCAAACCTCGCAAGATTGCGCCATGAGCCGCCAAACCATGAGCTTTGCCTTGCCTGAATCGATGCGGGAGTACATCGACAACAGGGTTTCCGCAGGCAACTACGGCAACACCAGCGAGTACATCCGCGACCTGGTGCGTCGTGACCAGGAAGAGCAAGCCAAGAAGCGGCTTCGTGACCTCATTGAAGAGGGGCTGGCGTCCGGGCCCGGCCGGCGTCGCACCAAGGCGTACGAGAAGGAACTGCTGGCCATCGCTCGCGGCGAGATCGATTGAAGCCGGCGGTACTGCGGCCGCAAGCGCTGCGCGACCAGCAAGGCGAGGTCCGCTACTACCGCAAGGAAGGAGGCGCCCGTGTTGCGGTGCGGGTGGTCAAGGCCACCAACACCGCGCTGGATCAGATCGAGCTCGACCCCGGCATCGGCTCGCCGACCCTGGGAAAACGCCTGGGCATTCCAGGGCTTCGAACCTGGCGGGCGACAAAGTTTCCGCTGCTCTGGTGCTACTTCGAACGCGGCGATCACCTGGATGTGGTCCGACTGCTGGGCGAGCGCCAAGACATTGCGGCTGTCTTGGGCGACGAGTTCGCCGCGAACTGACCGCGCTGGTTGCCTCGGCGCGAGGGTGGCCGTCAATGACTGGTCTCTGGTCTTCAGTTCGCCGGGCCGGTCGGCTGGTATCGACCCAAAGCGGGCACAGGGCAGTCGAGGTTGATCGCATTGAAGCGGTCACGCGTTGGTGGCGGTCGCAGCCCGGATGCCTGCGCGACGTGGTGGTGCAAGAACTCCAACGGCAGCATCACGATGTTGGTAGTGCCGTTGTGCCGGGGCATCTTCAGCTTGAGCACAGCCTGCCCAGAAGTGCTGCATTGAGCGCGCTCGTTGGCCAGTAGCGGGCGCGTGCTTTATCGGCACAGCCACCTCAGTCGATAAAGCTCGTCGGTGCCGCAACGTACGGCGGCTTAAATGCTGCGGTGTTGGCAATCAGTACGCCAATCGGCTGGTACTTGGTCAGCGTCAGGTGAACTTCCGCGTTAGCCTTGGGCGCCTCTTGCGCCGCCACATCGACCTCGGACTGCGCGCCTCAGCCGCGCACGAATGCAGGAAAGCGCTGCCGAATTTCGTCGACATACGACAGCGTGCCCGACAGATGCCCACGCACCGCCTCGCGGGCCTCCTCGGCGCCACCGCGTTGCAGCGCGGACACGATGGCCCGATGGCCGCGCACGATGCCCTGCGTTTTGCCTTTGGTAGGCAGGTGCAAGCAGCGCAAACGGTCGATGTGGCCGCTGCGCTGGCGCACCAAGTCCCACAGGCTGGACATGCCGGCAGCCAAGTACAGCTCGCGGTGGAAAGCGCGGTCGGCTTCGGCAAAGTTGCGGTGTTCACCGGCGACCAGAAAGCGCACCTGGTTGTCAATCTGTTGCTTCAGGTTTTGCACCAGGGGCAGGCGTCGCGACGCCGGCGCATCAGCCAGCACGCCCATCAGCTCGAGCTCAATCGAGCGGCGCAGGAAGTGCGCTTGCGTGACGGCCGACAGATCGATGCGGCTGACGACCGTGGCGTGCTGCGCGAAGACGTCGACCAAACCTTCTTCGTCCAGCCGCAGCAGCGCGTCCCTGATCGGCGTTTGGCTGACGCCGAAGTGTTCAGCCAGCTCAGCCCGCGACAACACCGTGCCGGGCTCCAGCGTGACCGAGACGATCAAGCCCCGCAGCGCCTCGAAAACCTGCGGCGCAGCCTGGGCGGCGCGGTTCAGTTGCAAGGGCGGGATGCTGAGCAGGTCGGTCATTGCTGCGATTTTAGGGTTTGCCCAACGCGAAGAGGTGTCCTTCTGAAGTTCGCCTGCGAGGCAACGGGCCGGCGACTGTGCGTGTTTGGCTGTCGTGCTTCGGTTCAGGCTATCAGCCTGACACCAGGATGACACCAGTTGACGTACTAATACATTAGTGCTTTACTTGTCTCCCGCCGACCCCAGTGTCGTCGCCACAGTTCATCACCGCAATTTGTTGGAGAAGCCATGAATCCAGTCTGCCCCAAGCGCTCGCTTGTTGCGCCCTCAACGGGCGCCGGTGTACAGCCTGTGCAAGCGCCCCCACTTGACGGCGCTGGCACGCGCACCAAGCCCGGCGCCGCGCCCGCAGCGCCGTCGCGGCGGCGCTGGCTGGCCGGCGCTGCGGCCAGCACGCTGTCGGGTCTGGCGGCGGCGCAGTCCTTCGACTTCAAACCCAACCAGCGTTATCCCGACGCGTCGGTGCAGATCCTGGACCCCAGCTTCACCAAGCACCGCATCTACATGAGCACGGTCGAACAACTCGGCAGCGGCATGCGCTGGGCCGAGGGGCCGGTGTACTTCGCCGACGGCCGTTACCTGCTGCTCAGCGACAGCCCGAACAACCGCATCATGCGGTTCGACGAGGCCACCGGCACGCTCAGCGTGTTCCGCCAGCCAGCAGGGCACGCCAACGGCCTGGCCCGCGACCGCCAGGGCCGGCTGCTGGTGTGTGAACACCAGGGCCGGCGTGTCACGCGCACCGAATACAACGGCAGCACGACGGTGCTGGCCGATCGTTTCGACGGCAAGCGCTTGAACTCGCCCAACGACATCGTCTGCAAGTCCGACGGCTCGATCTGGTTCTCCGACCCGCCCTTCGGCATCAGCGGCAACTACGAAGGCGACAAGGCCACGGCCGAGCTGCCGCACTCGGTCTACCGCATCGCGCCCGACGGCAAGCTGGGCCTGGTGACGGCCGAACTCAACGGCCCCAACGGCCTGGCGTTTTCGCCCGACGAGAAGAAGATCTACATCGTCGAAGGCCGGGCCCAGCCGCACCGTGTGGTCTGGTCCTACGACGTGGCAGGCGACGGCAAACTGTCGGGGAAGACCAAGCTCATCGACGCCGGCGGCCCTGGTTCGCTGGACGGTTTCAAGGTCGACGACGAAGGCAACCTGTGGTGCGGCTGGGGCAGCAATGGCTCGGCCGGCGCCAAGCCCGAGGACCTGGACGGGGTGATGGTGTTCAACCCGCAAGGCAAGCCCATCGGTCACATCCGCCTGCCCGAACGCTGCGCCAACCTGACCTTTGGCGGGCCCAAGAACAACCGTTTGTACATGGCCAGTTCGCATTCCCTGTACGCGCTGTACGTCGAGGCGCGTGGCGCCGTCTGAGCGGGCTGCGAGCACGGGGCCGACCACATGAACGGGTTGTTGGCGCAGACGGCGCAGACGACGGCGAGCACGCCGGTGGTCACGCGGCTGCAGGTCATTCCCGTGGCCGGGCACGACAGCATGCTGTTGAACCTGAGCGGAGCCCACGGCCCGTTCTTCACCCGCAACCTGTTGATCCTGGCCGACAGCGCGGGCCGCACCGGTGTTGGCGAGGTGCCTGGCGGCGAGCCCATTCGGCGCATGCTGGAGGCGGCTGCGGAGTGGGTGGTCGGGCAGTCGATTGCAAAAGCCCACGCGCTGCTGAACGCACTCGAGCAGCGCTTTGGCGATCACGACGTGGCAGGTCGCGGCGCACAGACCTTCGACCTGCGCACCACCGTGCACGCGGCGACGGCGCTCGAGTGCGCGCTGCTGGATTTGCTGGGCCAGCATCTGGGCGTGCCGGTGGCGGCTTTGTTGGGCGAAGGCCAGCAGCGCGACACTGTGGAGATGCTGGGCTACTTGTTTTTCGTCGGCGACCAGGCCCGAACCGGCCTGCCGTACCGCAACGACGCCGCTGCCGGCAACGACTGGTTTGCGTTGCGCGACCAGCCCGCGTTGAGCACTCAAGCGGTGGTGCGCCTGGCCGAAGCCGCACAGGCACGCTACGGCTTCAACGACTTCAAGCTGAAGGGCGGGGTCTTCAGTGGACCGGCCGAGGTCGAAGCCGTCACCGCCCTGCACGAGCGCTTTGGCCAGGCCCGCATCACGCTCGACCCGAATGGCGCGTGGCCGTTGAAAAACGCTGTGCATCTGCTGCGCGACATGCGCGGCGTGATGGCCTACGCCGAAGACCCGTGCGGGGCCGAGAACGGCTTTTCGGGGCGCGAGGTGATGGCCGAATTCCGCCGCGCCACGGGTCTGCCCACTGCGACCAACATGGTGGCCACCGACTGGCGGCAGCTGGCCCACGCGCTGGCCCTGCACAGCGTGGACATCCCCCTGGCCGACCCCCACTTCTGGACCTTGAGCGGCGCGGTGCGCGTGGCCCAAACCTGCCGCGACTGGGGCCTGACCTGGGGTTCGCATTCGAACAACCACTTCGATGTCTCGCTGGCCATGTTCACCCATGTCGGTGCGGCGGCACCGGGCCGCGTGACGGCGATTGACACCCATTGGATCTGGCAGGACGGCCAGCGCCTGACGCGCGAACCGCTGCGCATCGAAGGCGGCCGTGTGCAAGTTCCGACAAGGCCTGGCCTGGGGCTTGAACTGGATATGGCCGAGGTCGACAAAGCGCACCAGCTGTACCTGCAACACGGCTTGGGCGCGCGTGACGACGCAGCCGCCATGCAGCACCTGGTACCCAACTGGGTGTTCGACCCCAAGCGTCCCTGCCTGGTGCGCTGAACACACCCGAATTTCACACCCACCCACCGGGGACACTCCATGAACCTGAACCGACGCCAGCTCCTGGCCTTGAGCAGCACCACCGCCGCAGGCACCCTGGCCGCCTGGCTGCCGGGCGCCGCACACGCGCAAGACAAGTGGCCGAGCAAGCCCATTACCTACATCGTGGCCTTTCCGGCCGGCGGCACCAGCGACGTGCTGGCGCGGCTGATCACGCAAAAACTCGGGCCCGCACTCGGCACCACGGTGGTGGTCGACAACAAGGCCGGTGCGGGTGGCAGCGTCGGCTCCGAACTGGCGTCGCGCGCACCCGCCGACGGCTACACCATGCTGGGCGGCACCATCAGCTCGCATGCCATCAACGTCAGCCTGTATCCCAAGCTGGGTTACGACCCTACCGCCTCGTTTACGCCAGTCACGCTGATCGGCACCAACCCGGTGGTGCTGGTGGTCAAGGCCGACAGCCCCTACAAGACGCTGCAAGACGTGATTGCCGCGGCCAAGGCGGGCAAGCCGCTGTCGGCGGCGTCGGCCGGGAACGGCACCTCACAGCATCTGGCGCTGGAGCTGTTGAAGTTCCGCGCTGGTGTGCCCGGCATCACCCACATTCCCTACAAAGGCAGTGCGCCGGCCATTCAGGACGTGATGGGTGGCCAGGTCGACATGATGTTCGATACCACCGTGGTCGCCGCACCGCACATCGAAAGCGGCCGCTTGCGCGCCCTGGCGGTCAGCTCGGCCCAACGCCTGGCCAGCATGGCCGCTGTGCCAACCGTGGCCGAGACACTGGCTAATTTCGAGGTCGTGTCGTGGCAGGCCATTTTCGTGCCTGCGGGCACGCCGGCCGCAGTGGTCAACCGCTTGCACACCGAGATCGCAAAGATCCTGGCTGAAGCCGACATGCAAGAGCGCTTGAACAAGCTCGGCATGCTGCCCTCGACCATGTCGCCCGAGCAGGTGGCCACGTTCCAGAAGGCCGAGGTGGTCAAGTGGGCGCAAGTCATCAAGACCGCCAACATCCGGCTCGAATGAGCGGCGCCAAAACCGCTACCGGCGCAGGCCCGGGCCCGATCACCGGCCCAGCTACCGGCCCCAAACCGGCCCAGGCCCGACGTGTGGCGCCGCCGGCGCTGGCAGCCCTGGGCTCGCGCATCCTGCAAGCCGCAGGCGCGCTGCAGGGTGAGGCCGACTGCGTGGCCCGGCGCCTGGTGCAGGCCGACCTGGTGGGCCACGCGTCACACGGCGTGTTGCGGCTGCGCCAGTACGTGGAACAAATCGGCAAGGGCCAGATTCGCGTCGCAACCCGACCCACGACCGTTGTCGACTTGCCGGGTTTGGCCGTCTTGGACGCCGGTTACTGCTTCGGCCAGGTGGCGGCTGAGACCGCCACACGCATGGCTTGCGACAAGGCCCGGCTGCACGGTGTGGCGCTGGTCGCCGTGCGCCACAGCGCGCATGTCGGACGGCTGGGTGACTGGGTCGAACTGGCGGCCGAACAAGGCTGTGTCTCGTTCCACTTCGTCAACACCCTGGCTGCGCCACTGGTGGCGCCCTGGGGTGGCAGCCAGCGCCGCTTGTCGACCAACCCGCTGGCCTGGGGCATGCCGGTGGCGGGGGGTGAACCCATCGTGGTCGACATGACGACATCGGTGGTGGCTGAAGGCAAGGTGCGCCTGGCGCGCGCGGCGGGTCAGTCCATCCCGCCCGGCTGGGTGGTTGACCGCACCGGCGCCAGCAGCACCGACCCCGCCGC
This sequence comes from Burkholderiales bacterium, assembly GCA_038227445.1. GTDB lineage: Bacteria > Pseudomonadota > Gammaproteobacteria > Burkholderiales > Burkholderiaceae_C > LMDS01. Next base: position 7,861 of record JBBRPV010000107.1, read on the forward strand.
GCTGTACGACGGCGGCGCGCTGCTGGCCCTGGGCGGGCTGGATGCAGGCCACAAGGGCTATGCGTTGTCGCTGATGGTGGACCTGATGGCTGGCGCGTTGTCGGGTGGCGGCAGCAGCGGCCCCGACCGGCCCATCAACGCCAACAACCACACCGTGCTGGCGATTTCGCCGGCGGCCATGGGCGCGGCGCACGGCCAGGCCGTGACTGCGGAGGCAGCACGCTTCTGCGCCTGGGTGCGCTCTTCGGCAGCAGCCGACGCCCAGCGCCCGGTGCAGATGCCGGGTGATGTTGAAAGGGCGCAGCGTGAACTCCACTTGCGTGACGGGTTGTGGCTGAACGCCGGCGTGCAGGAAGCGCTGCAGGAAGCCGCGCGCCTGAGTGGCCTGGGTGCGGCTGCTGTGGATGCTGTGCTGGCCGAGCTTGCAACGTGATCGCCACCGAAAAGATCTCGCCAGATCAGCGGTCAACGCGCCCGCGCATCGCCCAGAACGGCCGCCTCATGCCGGCCCTGGAAGCCGATCTTGCGGCGCGCTACGACGTGCTGCCGCTGTGGCAATCGGCCGACCCGGTCGCTGCGTTGCAGGGCGCTGGCGCGGGGGTCTTGGCGCTCGTCACCTCGGCGCCGGTGGGCGCCTCGGCATCGCTCATCGCAGCCTTGCCCAATTTGCAGTTGGTAGCCAGCTTTGGCGTGGGTACCGAGCAGATCGACCTCGCCGCGTTGCAGCAGCGCGGCGTGCCCGCTACCTACACGCCCGAGGTGCTGGACAACTGTGTCGCCGACACCGCCTTTGGCCTGCTCATCAGCGTGGCCCGTGGTTTGCCAGCGGCCGACCGCTTCGTGCGTCGTGGCGACTGGCCGCAGGGCCGCTTCGTCCTGACCACAAGCGTGAGCGGCAAGCGTTTGGGCATCCTGGGGCTGGGCCGCATCGGCCATGCCATCGCGCGCCGCTCCAGCGGCTTCGACATGGCGGTGCGCTACACCAACCGGCAGCCACGCAGCGACGTGCCTTGGCGCTTCGAGCCGTCGCTGCTGGCGCTGGCCGATTGGGCCGACTTTCTGGTGGTCGCGGCCGCCGGCGGCCCGTCGAGCCAGGGGCTGGTCAATGCCGCCGTGCTGAAGGCCTTGGGCAGCAGCGGCTTTCTCATCAACGTGGCGCGCGGCAGCCTCGTCGATGAAGCCGCGCTGGTGCAGGCTTTGCAGCAGGGCCACATCGCGGGTGCCGGGTTGGACGTGTTTGCGCACGAACCCCATGTGCCACCCGCGCTGCTGGGCCTGGACAACGTGGTGCTGTTGCCGCATGTGGCGAGCGCCACGAACGAAACGCGCCAGGCCATGGCCGACTTGGTGCTGGCCAACCTGCAAGCCCACTTCGAAGGTCGGCCCTTGCCCACGCCGATTCCTGGTTTGGACTGAGAGCCAGAGAGTATTTCTCCCTGCAACCCGACCCACGACTGCCGTCCATGAATACCCCCTACACCGCATTTCCCAACCGCTTTCGGCAGCGCCTGAAGGCCGGCGAGACCCTGATCGGTTGTTGGGTCTCGCTGGGCAGCCCCATCACCACCGAGGTGTTGGGTGGAGCGGGTTTTGACTGGCTGTTGCTGGATGCTGAACACGCGCCCAACGATGTGCTGTCGCTGATCCCGCAACTGATGGCGCTGAAGGACAGCCCCAGCGCGCCGATGGTGCGGCCGTCATGCAATGACAAGGTGGAGATCAAGCGCTTGCTGGACGCCGGCTTTTACAACTTTCTCGTGCCCTTTGTCGAAAGCGTCGAACAGGCGCAGGCCGCGGTGGCTGCCACGCGTTACCCGCCGCAAGGCGTGCGCGGCGTATCGGTGTCCCAGCGCAGCAACCGGTATGGCGAAGTGGCTGACTACTTCAGCACCGTCAACGAGCAGATCGTGGTGGTGGTGCAGATCGAAAGCCGCGCTGGCGTGGCCGCAGCCCGGGAGATTGCCACTGTGCCGGGCATCGATGCGCTGTTCGTCGGCCCATCAGACCTGGCCGCCGGCTATGGCCATTTGGGCCAGCCCAACCACCCCGAGGTGCAGCAAGCCATTGCCAGTGTGCAGGCGGCTGCGGCTGCGGCAGACAAGCCCATAGGCATCTTGTCGCCAGCCGAAGCGGACGCCAGGCGCTACCTGGCGCAAGGCATGACGCTGGTGGCCGTGGGCAGCGACCTAGGCGTGTTGCGCATGCAGTCGCTGGCGCTGGCGCAGCGTTATCGCAGCCCGGACGCGGCTACGGGCGTGGGCGTCACACCGCAATACTGATCGCAACACCCATCGCGACACGGCATCGCGGTCGGCACCATGGCCGCGAACGCACCCGTCGGTGTCGCGCCACCAACGCCACAAATAGGGAACGCCTTTGGTAAATGCATCGCTTTGGCACAAAGGCGAAGTTGCGAACATCGACTTCGTTTGACGATTGGCGCCAAGGAGAAGCGTAGGCGTCATCGAACCGGATTGCGCTGAAGCGGTCGCTCGCGACCGTCGGGTCCTGGCCGGTGGCGGGTCCCCACAAGTGGCTGCTTTCTGGTCCCTCAGCACAGCCTTCGGCTCGCTGGCCGGGATATCGCCAAAACCCAACTTTCGACGCACCGCGGCCCATTTGAGCGCCCCGCGCCGAACCTGCCAAGACTCTCAACAGTGTTGAGAGACCAGCGGCAGCAAGACGCGAACCATCCCCGCCGGATCGACAACTGCCCCCACCTCCTCAGTCATCTGCGCGTGCGATCACCATTTCGTCGGCTACAGCGGCCTGCGAATGACACATGGCCGTCGAGCTCGCGCAAAGCATGCTGGATCTGCCGCGCTACCAAGATAAACAACATTAGCGTGGTAGCCATGCCGTGAGGCTAAGCTGCGATCCGTGAAAAACGCGCTGTCCACGCCATCCGGGCCATCCGAGGACCTCACTTGGCCCGACGAGGCCGCGCTGGCCGCGTTCCGGGCCTGGCTTCAGGGCGTGTCCAGCCGCGCATGCGTAGATCGCTATCTGTCCGATCGCCGGGCCAACGGTGCTTCTGCGCGTGCACTCATCGGGCAGGTGAAACGACAGCTCGTGGCCTTCGCGACGAGCCGTTCGCAAAGGAACCTGGCCGCCACACTCGCAGCGGTCAGTCCGGCCGATCGGAAACTCGCCAAGGCCGCCGCAGTTGCCATCGAAACGTTGCGCGGGATGCCGCTTCCACAGCCGCTCATCGGCGACGCCGTCGAGCGCTGGCTGCCGGTTCGGCTCGTCCTGGCGCTGCATGCAGCGGGCATCCGCACGCTGGCCGACCTGACCCTGCGCGTGCCGCGCCGCCGACGATGGTGGGTCCGCATCGCGGGGCTCGGGTCGACCGGCGCCCGCCACATTGAAGCGTTCTTTGCGCGGCATCCCTCGCTCACCGAACGCGCTCGCGCGTTGGTGACTGTGAACCAGGCCCAGGATCTTGCCCCGTGGGAGCGACTGGTCGTTCCCGATGACGTCGATGGCTCACACGGCACCTTCAGAGCGCCGCGGGCCAGTTGTGCGCTCGACGCCAACAACGACCACCAGGCCGTGAATGCCTGGCTGTCGCTGCACGAGTCGGCGGCCACCCAGCGGGCCTACCGCAAGGAGGCCGAACGCCTGATCCTGTGGGCAATCGTCGAGCGCCGGCGAGCTCTGTCGTCGCTGACCACCGAAGACGCTGTTGCTTACCGCGGAGTCCTGCGTCATCCGAGCCCTCGCGCGCGCTGGGTCGGTGCACCGCAGCCGAGGCTGTCACCCGCATGGCGCCCCTTCGCGGGTGATCTCTCGGCACGCTCGGCGGCCTATGCGCTGTCGGTGCTCAATGCGCTTTACCGCTGGCTCATCGAGCAGCGCTACGTGCTGGCCAACCCGTTCGCCGGTGTCAAGGTGCGCGGCAGTCGGCCGGCGCAGCTCGAAACGGCCCATGCCTTCACCGAGCACGAGTGGAAGCTCGTCCGAGTTGTCGCCGACGGGCTGGAGTGGTCGTACGGCTGGAGCGAGCCGGCCGCGCAGCGCCTGCGCTTCATGCTGGACTTCGCCTACGGCACGGGCCTGCAAATCAGCGAGCTTGTGGGCGCGCAACTGGGCGCTATCGATGCGGACGGGCTCGGCGACACGTGGCTTCGCGTCGTCGGCAAGGGCCACAAGGCTGGCAAGGTCGTGCTGCCACCTTTGGCCCGCGTCGCTCTCGATCACTACCTCGTTCAACGGGGGCTGCCCGTGACACCGTCGAAGTGGCGCCCGTCGACCCCGTTGATTGGCAGCCTTGGAGAAGATGGCAGCGGCATCTCCTCGTGGCGACTGTGGCGGGTGATGAAGCGGTTCTTCACCACGGCGGCCGAAGTTGTGGAGGAAGGCACCCCGGCCCTTGCCGAGAAGTTGCGGCGGGCAACCCCGCACTGGACGAGGCACACACACGCCACCCACCTGCTCGAAGGCGGCGCCGAGCTGACCACGGTGCGCGACAAC
>JBBRPV010000108.1:0-12088 GCA_038227445.1 Burkholderiales bacterium
GCCCACCCTCGACCAGCCGCACCGCTTCCTGCCTAAACTCCAACGTGTAGCGCGCCCGCACTGCTTTCTTCATTGCCGTTCTCCTTGCTTGCATTGAATCACCTCAGCAAGGGGTACGTTTTTCGGGGGCAAGGTCAGACACGCTCGCAGGGCCGCCCCAAATGGCGCCACTCTTCGTCACAAGTGCTGTCAGTAGCGCGCGCTATGGCTGCGTTTTGCGAGCTGATCGGGAGCCGCTTGGCATGCCGCTTGGGCAAGCCCGCAAAACTCTCGTGCTTGGGGGCCAGGTCGCCAGCATGACGCCGAGCAAGGCGAGCGCGAATGCCGCCGCCTGCGCGGCAGTGAAGCGCTCGCGCAGCACCAGCACACCGACCGCCGCAGCGCTGATCGGCAGCAACACTGTGAACACACCAGCCGATGACGCCGGCACGTGGCGCAGCCCGCTCATCCACAGCCAGACCGTGACCATGCTCGCCGCGATCGAGTAGAACAGCAGCAGCCACCACGAGCCGAAGGCCACGCTGCCAAAGTCGAAGCTGAGCGCCTGCCACAGGCCCAGCGGCGCAACGAGCGCCAGGCCCCACAGGTTGATCAATGCGCTGATGCGTTTGGGGCTCACGTTGCCGGTGAGCTTCTTGCCCATCACCACGTAGCTTGCTTCGCACAACACCGCGCCGATCAGCAGCAGGTTGCCGGCGAGCGAGCTGCCGCCCGAGGGGCCGCTGTGTTTTGTGAATGCGACGAGCGCGATGCCACCGACCGCACTGGCGATGCCCAACATCACTCGGCCGGAAATATGCTCGTTCAAGAACACGCGCGACATCACCGCAACGGCCGCAGGGATGCCGGCCATGATCACGCCGGCTGCAAGCGCCGAACTCATCGACACGCCCAGGAGCATGCAGATTGAGAACAAGAAGTTGCCGAAGAAGGATTCGAAGAACAGCAGCCAGCGGTCGTGCCGGCTCAGAGGCGCTTCGGCGGCGCTGCGCCGCACCCAGCCCGCCATGGCGACGGCGGCGATGCAAAAGCGCAGAAAGGCCAGCAGGAAGATCGGGTACACGAGCACCAGAACTTTTGACAATCCGACGTAGCTGCCGACCAGCGCCATGCTGGCGGCCAGGCTGAGGTAGGCGAGCCAGGGAACGGGGAGGGCATTCATCTGGACCCGCTGCGGCGCAGGCGCCTCGCAAGGGCTTCGGGCGCGGCGATCGCTTTGTCCAAGCCCTGCGGAAGATCGCCGATGCCGCGCGTTTTCAGTTCGGCGCCTGGACGCTCGAACAGATCGTCGTGGCAGGCAGGGCTTGGTTCGGGGAGTCGGTCGATACCGTCGAGCTCGGCCGCGATCCATGCCGCGGTGACGAGATAGGGGCTAGCCGAAGCATCGGGCAGCCTGCACTCGAAGCGGCCGGGGCGCCCCTTCTTCGAGTCTTCAAAGGCGCACCGCGTGCCTTGCCGCAGCGATACATGGAAACGCAAGCCAGCCTTGGGGCGGCTCAGCGCGCTCATGCGAGCGCGGCAAGCATTCCGGCGCGAAGTATCTCCATGGCTTCGTCAAACACCGCTTCGGTCACTGTGAGCGGGAACAGGAAGCGCACAACGTTGGCGTTGACGCCGCAGGTCAGCAGAATCAGGCCGCGTTTCTGTGCTTCGGCCTGCACTTTCTTCGTGAAGTCGGCATCGGGAGTGGCGGTGCCCGGCTGGTTGAACTCGACAGCGACCATGGCGCCCAGGCCACGCACGTCTGCAATGTGCGGCACTTCGGTGCGCAAGGATTCGAGCACCGCCTTGAGCTTATCGCCGAGCATCTTGCCGCGTTCTGGCAAGCGTTCGTCACGCATCACGTCGATCACCGCATGCGCCGCCGCAATGGCCAACGGGTTGCCGGCATAGGTGCCGCCCAAGCCACCGGGTGCCGGCGCGTCCATGATTTCGGCGCGGCCAGTCACGGCCGAGAGTGGGAGCCCGCCGGCGAGCGACTTGGCGATGGTCATCAGATCTGGCTGCACGCCGAAATGCTCCATGGCAAACATCTTGCCGGTGCGGCCGAAACCGGTCTGGATCTCATCGGCGATCAACACGATGCCGTGTTGATCGCAAAGCGCCCGCAGCCACTTCACCGCTTCATGCTGAATGACGTTGAAGCCACCTTCACCCTGCACCGGCTCGAACACGATGGCGGCAACTCGGGTCGGTTCGATGTCAGCTTTGAAGAGGTGGGAAACCGCCTTTTTCACTTCATCGAGACTGGCGCAATGGCAAGGGAAGGGCGCGTGATAGACCTCGGGTGCGAAGGGGCCGAAGCCGGCCTTGTAGGGCTGCACCTTGCCTGTCAAGGACACGGCAAACAGGCTGCGGCCGTGGAACGCGCCACTGAAGGCGATGACACCGGAACGCTTGGTGAACGAGCGCGCGATCTTGATCGCGTTCTCTATCGCCTCGGCGCCGGTTGAGAACAGGGCGGTCTTCTTGGCAAACGTGCCCGGCGTCAGTGCGTTGAGCTTCTCGGCCAGCGCGATGTAACTCTCGTAGGGCACGACCTGATAGCAGGTGTGCGTGAAGCGCTTCAGCTGCTCGGCGATGGCGGCCACGACCCTTGGGTTGCCGTGGCCGGTGTTCATCACCGCGATGCCACCCGCAAAGTCAATGAAGCGCCGACCCTCCACGTCCCACAGTTCTGCGTTGTCGGCGTGGTCGGCGAAGAAGGTACCCATCACGCCAACGCCGCGCGGGGTGGCGGAGGCCTTGCGGGCCATCAGCTGTTCGTTCTTGGAGTGGTTCATGGCAGTGGCCTTTTCATTCCGCGTCGATGCGGATCCAGGTGGTTTTTACCTCCGTGTACTTGTCGAAGGCGTGTAGCGACTTGTCGCGGCCGTTGCCGCTTTGCTTGAAGCCTCCGAAAGGCACGGTGATGTCGTCTTCGTCGTACTGGTTCACGTGCACGGTGCCAGCCCGCAGCGCGCGGGCCACGCGGTGAGCGCGATTGATGTTGTCGCTCCAGACGCTTGCCTGCAACCCGTAGGCGCTGTCGTTGGCCATCGTGATGGCCTCAATCTCGGTCTTGAAGCGGATCACCGAGAGCACTGGTCCGAAGATCTCTTCTCGCGCGATTCGCATGTCGTTCGTGACGCCGTCGAACACGGTCGGCTCGATGTAGTAGCCACCGGTTTCGCTCATCACCTGCTTGCCGCCACTAAGCACACGTGCACCTTCGCTGCGGCCGGCCTCGATGTGGCCGAGCACGCTGCGCATCTGCGCCTCATCCACGATGGCGCCGATCTGGGCTTTGCCACCAAGTGGGTCGCCGGGGGCGTACTTCGGCGCTTCGGCTTTGATGATCGCCGTGAACTCGTCGGCAACCGACTCGTGCACGAGCACGCGCGAAGGCGCGTTGCAGCTTTCGCCAGCGTTGAAGAACAAGCTGCCGGCGGCGGTTTTGGCGGCGCGCGTGAGGTCTTTGAAATCGTCGAACACGACGAAGGCCGACTTGCCACCGAGCTCGTTGTAAACGCGTTTAAGGTTGCTGCGGCCCGCGTATTCGAGCATTCTGCGGCCGACCCGTGTGCTGCCGGTGAAACTGATGGCGTCCACGTCCATGTGCAAGGCCAGTGCTTCGCCAGCCTCAGCACCGAAGCCGGGCACAACGTTGAACACCCCCTCAGGCAGGCCGGCCTGGATCGCCAGTTCGGCGAGGCGCAAAGCCGTCAGCGGCGACTTCTCGCTCGGCTTGAGCACCACGCTGTTACCCGTGGCCAGTGCTGGGCCAAGCTTCCACGCGGCCATGATCATCGGGTAGTTCCACGGCACAACGGCCCCGATCACGCCCATTGGCTCGCGCGTGATCAAGGCCAGCGCGCTGCTGCCCGTCGGTGCGATCTCGTCGTAGACCTTGTCGATCGCCTCGGCATACCAGGCGATGCAGCGCGCCGCAGCGCCCACATCAACATTCAGGCTGTACTGGATCGGCTTGCCCATGTCGAGCGTTTCGAGCAGCGCAAGTTCTTCCTTGGCACCCAGGATGAGTTCGGAAAACCGCTGCAGCACCTTCTTGCGCGCTGCAGGCGGTTTGCCCCGCCAGCGGCCATCGTCGAAGGCTTCACGCGCCAGCGCGACCGCCGCATCGACATCGGTGCTGCTCCCGCGTGCCACCTGCGTGAGCACGCGGCCGTCGATCGGGCTGATGCAGTCGAAGGTTTCGCCCGACGCCGCGGCAACGCGCGAGCCGCCGATCAACGCGCGACCGTCGAACACCGCCGCCGCGGCGCGCCCATGCCAGTCGATGGCGGCCATCAGAACGAAACGACGACCGACGCGCCGAGCAGTGAATTGCTTTTGCGGTAGCTCTCGCTCTTCACGTCGTAGAACACCGGTTGCGTCGCACTGTCTAGGCGGTACTCGGCCTTCAGTGTCGCGTTCGTGGTCAACAGATAGTTCACCCCGAACGCAAGTGCATATCGGTTGGCGCCCTTGTCGCACCCATCGACCCAGCCCGTTGCCGTGCAGCCCAGCGTTGCATCAGGGCCGAAGCCGTTGCGCCCGTCTTCGACGGAGTATTGAAGGAGTCCGCCGCCGTTCTTGGCGTTATTGATGTAGTCGAATCGAGCGACCGCCTCCCAGCGCGGGATGAACTTGTACGCGGCCAGGGCCGAGACGCCCCACCAGCGAGCGTCACGCAGGGTTCCATCGGCGGCCGGGACGATTGACGCGTCTTTTTGGCGCCCAATGCCGACTTGTGCTTGCAGCGTTAGATCACCGCGAATGAAATAGCCGTCGATCTCGAACAGGTCAAGACGGGACTCCAGCGGATTGCCGTTGACATCGACCGCGGCCGGGCTGAAGTTCGTCGCCTTGCCGTGTACGCCAGCGAAGCCAAAGCCGCTGTACTCACCCTTGGAGTAGTCAACGCGGTACGCCAGCACGGGAGACTTGCGGCCCGCGGGCTGTTTGGTGGTGTTGTAGTTGGCCAGCAAGGCCTTGGTGTCCCACTTGCCGCTGATGATTTCCAGGCCGGCGCCTGTATAGGCGGTCGGTTCGGTGAAGTCGAGCAGGAGGCCACGCGTGACCAGTTTGGTTGTTGTTGGCTGCGTGTACTCGTAGCCCGACCAGTCGGGAATCTGGCCCGCGATAAAGCGCGTCTGCAGGTCGCCCAGCGGAATCGACACCGAGGCCTCGTGGACGATGCTGTTGCCGGCTGTGTCTGCGATTGAGCCCGCGCCGCGATTGGGCATCAGGGTCAGGCGCCACTTCGTGCCGCCATCCATCTCTTTCTGGAAGTCGATTGCCGCGGTGCCGAAGTAGCCGTTGTCGTAGTTGTAGCCATCGTCATTGGCGCGGTTCAAAAACTGAAAACCCGCGCGGTTTTGACGTTGGTTATAGATGTAGGTCGGGTCAAAGAAGCCACCAATCTTCAGGCTCTTCAGACCTTGTGCCTCAACCGCGTCTTCAAGCGCTTCGGTCTTCACGCTGACGCGGTTGAACTCTTGCAATTGCTGCGGCGTCATGCCCCATTGCTTGTCGGCCTCGGCGGGCATGCCTTTGGCCTTGAGCGCTTCTTCGAGTTGCGTTACGCGGTCTTTAAGGGCCTTCAACTCTTTCATCAGGACGTCGTTCGATTGGGCCAGTGCCAACGACGGGAACGCCGCGAACAGGGCGAGGGCCAAAGCGTGCTGTTGCAATTTGTTCATGCGGTCTGTCCTCTTGTTGATTCCGGTGGGTGTTGGGGTGTTCAGTCGGCGCGGGCGGCCGCAGCCATCTCTGCGGCACGGACGCGCTCTCTTCGAGCGACGATGTAGCTGGCGGTGACCACGCCGACAGAGACCACGGCAACGATCAGTGTTGCGATCGCGTTCACGCTCGGGTTCAGGCCGAGCCGGGCCCGCGAGAAGATCACCAGCGGCATGGTGGTGGCCCCTGGTCCCGACAGAAAAGCCGAGAGCACGACGTCGTCGAGCGACAAGGTGAAGGTGAGTAGCCAGGCCGACATCAGCGCCTGCGAGATCATGGGCAGCGTGACAAGCGCGAACACTTGCCAGGGCTTGGCGCCCAGGTCCATCGCTGCTTCTTCGAGCTGGGGGTTCAGGTCTTGCAAGCGCGCCTGCACGATCACGGCAGCGTAGGCCATGCCGAGCAGCAAGTGGCCCATCCAGATGGTGGCCATGCCTCGCTCTGGGAAACCGAGCGCGCGCTGCAACGACACCAGCATCAGCAGCAGCGACAGGCCGATGATGACTTCAGGCATCACCAGCGGCGCGTTGACCATGCCCGAGAACAGCGTTCGGCCGCCGAAGCGCCGGTACTTCACCAGCGCGATGGCTGCGAGCGTGCCCAGTACGACCGAAGAACACGCGGTGAAGAACGCGATCTTCAGCGACAGCCACAGGCCTGAGATCATTTCAGAGTCGCCGGCGAGCGCGGCGTACCACTTCAGCGTGAAGCCGCGCCAGACGTTGGGCACCGGGGAGTCGTTGAACGAGTGCAAGACCAACGCAATGATCGGCAGGTACAGAAAAAAGAAGCCGAGCGACAGCCATCCTCTGCCGAACCAACGGTTGATCAAAGCAGCGTTCACGCGCGCTTCTCCACAGCTTCGGCTTGGTACTTGTTGAAGATCGCCAGTGGCACGATGATCAAGACCACCATCGCAACCGCGACAGTCGACGCCATCGGCCAGTCGTTGTTGCTGAAGAACTCATCCCACAGCGTGCGGCCGATCATCTGGGTCTGAGGGCCACCGAGCAGCTCGGGAATGACGTATTCGCCAATGCACGGAATGAAGACGAGCATCGAGCCAGCAATGATGCCGGCCTTCGACAAAGGCACGGTGATCGTCCAGAACGCGATCCAGGCTGAGGCACCGAGATCACTGGCGGCTTCGAGCAAGCGAAGGTCCATCTTTGCCAGGTTCGAGTACAGCGGCAGGATCATGAAGGGCAGGTAGGTGTAGGTCATGCCGAGCACCAGCGAAAACGGCGTGTTCATCAGCTGGCCTTGTGCCGGGATCAGGCCGAGCGCCAGCAGCAGGCGGTCGAGGCCGAGACCGGCAATCCAGTCTGCCGCCCAGCCGTGCTCGCTGAGCAGGCCTTTCCAGGCGTAGACACGCAGCAGGAACGAGGTCCAGAACGGCAGCATCACAAGCATCAGAAGTGAAGGCCGGATCGACGGCTTGGCGCGTGCCATGAAGTAGGCGAACGGATAGCCGATGGCCAGGCACAACAAGGTGGTGACGGCGGCGTACTTCAGACTTGAAACATAGGTCAGGAAGTAAAGGTCGTCTTGCACCAACGAGGCGTAGTTGCTGAGCTTGAGCGACAGTGCAAGCACGCCGTCTTTCCAGGTCAGCACGTCTTTGAAGGTGACGGTCTCCATCTCGGAGACACTGATCTTCAGCACAATCAAAAACGGCAGCATGAAGAACAGCAACAGCCAGAAAAAGGGCAGGCCAATAACAGCCCAGCGGCCACCACGGCCGGCGTGCTTCAGGCGATCGCTCACGCCGTGAGCACCACTTGTGAGGTGGGCGACCAGGTGGCCCAGGCCTGGTCGCCCCAGGTGAGCTGGTCATCGCGGTGGCGTTCAGAGTTGCTGGCGCTGATCTTGAGTACCAGCCCGCTGGACAACAGCAGGTGATAGACCGTGAAACTGCCGAAGTAAGACATGTCTTTGACCGTGCCCCGCGCGCGGTTGAATTGCGTTCCCGGTTCGCCAATGGCTGGCAATGCAGGTTCGCGCGAGATGCGGATTTTCTCGGGCCGCAGCGCCACTGACACGCTCATGCCTTCGGTGCCGGTGATGCCGTGCCCAACGTAGTGCGTGCAGTCGGCGCAGCCGATCGTCACGTGGTCGATGGCGTCGGTTTCGAGCGTGCCTTCCATCAGGTTGACATTGCCGATGAAGTCGGCCACGAAGCGGTTGGCCGGCGTTTCGTAGATCTCGCTCGGTGCACCCACCTGAAGGAAGCGGCCTTCGCTCATCACCGCAATGCGCGAAGCCATGGTCATGGCTTCTTCCTGGTCGTGCGTGACCATCACGCAGGTCACGCCGACTTTCTCAATGATGTTGACAAGCTCGATCTGGGTTTCTTCGCGCAGCTTCTTGTCGAGCGCTCCGAGCGGCTCGTCGAGCAGAAGCAACTGCGGCTTCTTTGCCAAGCTGCGCGCCAGCGCCACGCGCTGCTGCTGGCCGCCCGAGAGCTGATGAGGCTTGCGTTTGGCGAACTTGCCAAGCTGCACGAGCTTGAGCATCTCTTCGACCCGAGCCGACACCTCGGCCGCGGCCATGCCGCTGCGCCGTGGGCCGAAGGCCACGTTGTCCCAGACCGTCATGTGCGGAAACAGCGCGTACGACTGGAACATCATGTTCATGGGGCTCGCGTAGGGCGGCATGCCCGCGAGGTCTTGCCCGTCAAGCACGATGTTGCCCGAGGTGGGGGTCTCAAATCCCGCCAGCATGCGCAGCAGCGTCGTCTTGCCACAACCTGAGGAACCGAGCAGAGCGAAGATCTCGCCTTTATTGATGTCGATGCTGACGTTGTTCACGGCCTTGTAGCCGCTGAAGTCTTTGACGACGTTGCGGATCTGAAGAAACGCTGGTGCAGCCATCAAGACCTCACAGCCCGGTCTTGAACGAGGTGTAGGTGCGCGTCATCAAGCGCCGGATATCGTTGTTGATCGCTTCGGGGACCGACATTTTTTTCATCTCGGCCGGAAGCGGGAACACCGTCGGGTCGTTTGCCACTTCGGCCTTGATGAACTTGCGCGACTCCTTGTTGGGGTTGGCGTAGTACACCTTGTTGGTGATGCCTGCATGCACCTCGGGGCGCAGGATGTAGTTGATGAACTTGTGCGCATTGCCTGGGTGCGGCGCGTCGGCAGGGATCACCATGGTGTCAAAGAACAGCAGGCCGCCGCTCTTGGGCAGCAGGGCTTCGATCTTCTGCCCGGTGTTGCCTTCGAGCGCGCGATTCTTGGCGATGTTGATGTCGCCCGACCAACCGAGCGCCACGCAGATTGAGCCGCTGGCCATGTCGTTGATGTAGCCCGACGCGCTGAACAGCGTCACGCCGGGGCGGATCGACTTGAGCAACGCGGTCACTGCGGCGTAGTCGCCAACGTTTTTGCTGTAGGCAGGCTTGCCCAGGTACCACAGCGCGGCGGGAACGACTTCGGTGGCTGAATCGAGGAAGGAGACGCCGCAGGATCTGAGCTTGGAGATGTACTCGGGCTTAAAAACCAGGTCCCAGGCGTTATCGGGCATCGGCATGTTGCCCAAAGCGGCCTTGACCTTGTCGACGTTGATGCCCACCGTGGTGTAACCCCACAACCAGTTCACCATGAACTGGTTGCCCGGGTCGAGCTTGGCGAGCTGGGCCTGGATGTCAGCGTCGAGATTCTTGTAGTTCGGAATCAGGCTCTTGTCGATCTTGCGCAGCAAGCCCCCGTCGGCCTGCAACTTGGCCCAGCCGGAAGACGGCACGACCACGTCGTAGCCCGTCTTGCCAGCCACCAGCTTGGCGTGCACGATTTCGTTGTTGTCAAAGTTGTCGTAGCGAACCTTGATACCGCTCTCTTTCTCGAAATTTTTGATCGTGTCTTCGGCGATGTAGTCGGACCAGTTGTAGATGTTCACCACCTTGTCTTCTTCCTGCGAGCGCGCCGGCCCTGCAATGAACAGACTGGCGGTGGTCGCAATCAAAGCCAGGCACAGCCGGTGGGTGAACATCCGTTTCATGGTTGAGTCCTTTGAAGGTTGTGGCGCGTCGTGGCTTCGCCGATCAGTCTAGCGAGCCCGCGCTCGTGCTCAGCTACAGGCAAACCCCGTGCCATCTTTAGCGCTATGCGCGCAGCCAGCCCTGGCGCGTGGCGTCGGTCAGCGTGAGGTCGAGGCAGCGGCGTATCAGCGTCATCATCTCGTCGATCTGCGGGCGGGTGATCACGAGCGGCGGCGCCACGATCATGCGGTCACCAACCGCACGCATGATCAGGCCGTTGCCGAAGCAGTGGCTGCGGCAGACCATGCCGACTTCGAGCCCGCTCGGAAAGGTTTTGCCTGTGGCTTTGTCTTGCACCAATTGCACTGCGCCCATCAGCCCGCAGGTCTGAACTTCGCCGACCAGGGGGTGCTCGGTTAGCGTAGCAAACTGCTGCGCCAGGTAGGGGCCAAGGTCGCCGTGCACACGCTCGACCACGCCTTCGCGCTGCAGCAGCCGGATGTTCGCCAGCGCCACGGCGCAAGCAACCGGGTGGCCGGAGTAGGTGTAGCCGTGGTTGAACTCGCCGCCTTGTTCGATCATGACCCTGGCAACACGCTCGCCGACCATCACCCCGCCGAGCGGGATATAGCCCGAGGTCACGCCCTTGGCGAAGGTCATGAGGTCAGGCTTGAAGCCAAAGCGCTCACAGCCGAACCAGTGACCGGTGCGACCAAAGCCGCATATGACCTCGTCTGACACGAGCAGTACGCCGTACTTGTCGCAGATGCGCTGGATCTCGGGCCAGTAGGTATCAGGCGGCACGATCACGCCGCCCGCGCCTTGCACCGGTTCGCCGATGAAAGCGGCGACCTTATCTGCGCCGATTTCGACGATCTTCGCTTCGAGCCAGCCGGCTGCCTTCAGGCCGAAAGCGTTCCTGCTGGCTGTTTCAGCGTCGGGCGCAAACGCCGAACGCGTGCCTTGCCCGAGTTCGAACCAGAACGGCTGCTCGATGTGCGTGATGCCAGGAATCGGCAAGCCGCCCTGGGAATGCATACCGCTCATGCCGCCAAGCGAAGCGCCGGCCATCGTCGAGCCGTGGTAGGCGTTTTTCCTGCTGATGATGACGCTGCGTTCAGGTTGCCCGAGCACATCAAAGTAGCGGCGCACCATGCGCACGACAGTGTCGTTGCCCTCTGAGCCTGAGCCGGAATAGAACACGTGCTTGAACTGCGGGGGCGTCACTTCGGCAAGCAGCTCGGCGAGTTCGATGGCCGGTGGCGTGGCCGTCTGGAAAAAGCTGTTGTAGAACGGCAGCTCGGTCATCTGCTTCGTGGCGGCCTCGATCAATGCTTGCTGGCCGTAGCCGACGTTCACGCACCACAGCCCCGACATGGCGTCGAGAATTTTGTGGCCATCACTGTCGCGCAGGTAGATGTTGTCGGCCGAGACGATCACACGCGAGCCCTTGTTCGCGAGCGATTTGAAGTCAGTGAACGGGTGCAGGTAGTGAGCCGAGTCGGCGGCCTGCCAAGATTGCGTGCTGCGCGGCGTGCCGTTCGTGTCGAGGATGGCGTTCATGGTTTGATTCCTGATCAAGTAGGGTCAAACGTGAAGAAGAAGGTGCTCGCGCTCCCAAGGTGAGATCACTTTCATGAACTCGTCGTGTTCAATCTCCTTGACCTCCGAGTACACCGTGATGAACTCCTTGCCGAGCATGTCGTGCAGGTCTTTTTCATCGGCAAGCCAGCCCAGCGCTTCGCTGAGCGAGCGTGGCAATTCGAACGCCGACAGGTAGGCGTCGCCCTTGCACTCGGGCGCCGGTTCGATCCTGTTTTTCATGCCCAGGTAGCCGCAGGCCAGCGTCGCTGCGAGTGCGACATACGGGTTCGCGTCGGCACCGATCACGCGGTTTTCCACGCGCCTCGCGGCCGCGTTGGCCACGGGTGACCGAATGCCCACGGTGCGGTTGTCGGTGCCCCACTGGATGTTGATGGGTGCCGCCTTGCCACGCACCAGCCGGCGGTATGAATTGACATAGGGCGCATACAGGGCCATCGCAGCGGGCGTGTACTTCTGCAGGCCCCCGATGTACCAGTAGAACTCCTTGCTGGGCGAGCCGTCTTCGTTGCTGAAGATGTTCTTGCCCGTTAGCTTGTTGACGATGCTTTGGTGCACGTGCATCGCACTGCCCGGCTCGCCGGCGATGGGCTTGGCCATGAAGGTGGCGAACATGTTGTGGCGCAGCGCAGCTTCGCGCACGGTGCGCTTGAAGAAGAACACCTCGTCGGCGAGCCCGAGCGGCGCGTCGTGGAAGAAGTTGATCTCCATCTGGCCGGCGCCGATCTCGTGGATCAGCGTGTCGACGTTGAGCTCCATCTTCTCGCAATAGTCGAAGAC
>JBBRPV010000109.1:0-11768 GCA_038227445.1 Burkholderiales bacterium
CATGACCACAAGATCGACAGCCACGACGCGGCCTTCAGTGACCTGAAGGTCTGGGTCGACGCCAACCACGACGGCAAGACCGATGCCGGCGAGTTGAAGGGGCTGGTGGAACTGGGCATCACCGAGCTGGACCTGAGCTACGGCCACAGCAGTCGAATGGACAACGGCAATGCGGTGGCGCTGATATCGGGCTACAAGACGGCGGACGGACAGACGCATGAGATGGCCGACGTCTGGCTGGCGCGGGCGGCACCTGGCGAGACCCCGGTGAAACTAGGCGACGTGCTGGCTGCACCGGCCGCCGACTTGTTGCCGGCCACACAGCCAGGGGCGCCTACACCGCCCACGGCCGGGGCGGCGGCAGATCCTGCCGCTTCGGTGTCCTCAGGCGAGGCATCGGCAGGACCCGTAAGCCATGCTGCGCTGCACCGAAGCGCGCTGGAGGACGAGTTGTTGCGCAGCCAGCAGGGACCGCTTTTCTGACCCTGGGCTGAGTGGCTGGCCCCGCCACTGAGGCTGGCCAGTCGACGTCAACGGCTGGCGCGAGGTCGACCAGCGCGGTCGATGCACCAGCACTTGACGGCCGTACACGCCGAACCCACCACCTCAGCCCGGCAATCGCCGGGCATTTCTGCTGCTGACCTTCTTCCTGGAAACCATATCTCACGGCAAAATCATATGGTCCTGGCTCGCGCCTGTGCTCGCTATTCAGGAACCGCTTCGATTCGCCGGTGAGGCAACGGATTTGGTCCACGGTCCACGGTCCTTGGCCGCCCAGCGCCGGCAGCGTCACGCCCTTCGTCGAGCCCGGTCAGCTGCGTCTTTGCCGTCGACGAAATTGACGCATCCCCGTGGTGGCGCGTCGTCACCAGCAAAACCAGCATCGAAGCGACCTTCGATTCTGTCCCGACGCTGGCCAGAGGGCAAAGTGCTGACCCAAGGCCTGCTCGATGACGTGTTCGCGTTGTCGGGTGACAGGGCAATGGCGATAGCGATGGCGTCGAGGCAACTCCGGGCATCGGCCTACGCCTGAAGCGGCAGTCCAGTCCTGCTGGCATCCAGGTGGCCGCCCAGTTTCACCCATCAATGGCCACCTCATATTCCCCCACCCTGAGCGTGACTCGATGAGGCGTTGATCAGCGCGGCACTGTCGGCTGTTCAGGGCGCGAGGAGCAAATTACTTCCTCCCTCGACCCCGGTGCGGCAAGCGCCTGTGGGGCTGATTGGCAGAACTGGGGGGAAATCCGACGTGTTTTGAGCCCATTGCATACAACGATGTCACGGTGTACTGGATGCCTGTCGCAACCCCCGGCCTGCCGATTCGCAGCACGGGTGGCTGTCTAGGAAAAACTAGCCCAAAAGCACCAAATGTTCCGCCTGCCAATTCCTCTTATTGTCGCGAATGCGCTGTTAAAGCCAGCGGTCTTTGCATCGAGGAAATTCTTCGCCGACCGAGCCAACGCAAACTTCAAAAGCGGCGCGAAGGGAGCGGCAACTCCGTTCGTCGAAGCTGTCGCCAACGAGGACCGGGCGACATGGACTGAATTCACGCTGCAGGTTGCGGAATCGGGAACCGCAGCGAAGAGCTCGAAGATCGGCCTCAAGATCGTCATCAACAACGTTGCGCAAATCGGTCTGCCACGGTTGCCGCTCAAGACGATGAAGCTCACCGGCTCGCAGTCCGGCTCGATCTCGACGCCGGCCATGCACCACGACTGGCACGCGGCCAGCGTCATCGAGGAGCAAATCTGGCAGCGAGAATGCGCGCTGCCGCACCAACGCCCCCGGGTCGCCTCGGTCTGGCTCCACTAGGAAACTTTGATGAAGGCAGTAATCCTTGCGGGCGGCTATGGCAGCCGGATCTCCGAAGAAACCAACCTCAAGCCCAAGCCGATGATCGAGATTGGCGGCAAGCCCATTCTTTGGCACATCATGAAGATCTACTCGGCCAATGGCGTGAACGAGTTCGTGATTTGCTGCGGCTACAAGGGCTACGTGATCAAGGAGTACTTCGCGAACTACTTCCTGCACATGTCCGACGTGACTTTCTGCATGGCCGACAACAAGATGCTAGTTCACCATAGGCACGCAGAGCCATGGAAGGTGACGCTGGTCAACACCGGAGAAGGCACGATGACCGGCGGGCGGCTGAAGCGCATAGCCGACTACGTGGCCGATGAAGAGGCGTTCTGCTTCACCTACGGCGATGGAGTGGCCGACGTCAACATCGCCGGCGCGATCGAGTTCCACCGCGCACACGGCAAGCTGGCCACGGTCACGGCGGTGCAGCCGCCCGGCCGGTACGGCGCGCTGCAAATCGACGGCCAGCAGGTTCGCGGATTCACCGAAAAACCACGTGGCGACGCCGACAAGCGCAACAGCGGCCTGATCAACGGCGGCTTCTTTGTGCTCAGCCCAAAGTGCCTGGCGCGCATCGCAGACGATGCTACGCCCTGGGAAGCCGAGCCGATGAGTGGCCTGGCTGCCGACGGTGAACTGATGTCGTACCGGCACACTGGCTTTTGGCAGCCGATGGACACGCTGCGAGAGAAGAACCTGCTCGAAGAGCTCTGGCAAGCCGGCAAGGCGCCTTGGAAGCTGTGGTGATGGCGGCAGATCACCTTCCCAACTCCGAGTTTTGGCGCGGCAAGCGCGTGCTGTTGACCGGCCACACCGGCTTCAAAGGCGGGTGGCTGGCCTTGTGGTTGAGTCGCCTCGGCGCGCAGGTGACAGGCCTGGCGCTACCGGCAAATACCACGGCGAGCCTTTTCGACGCAGCCCGCATCACCGAGCTGTGCGAACACTGCGTGGTCGACATTCGCGACGCTGCGGCCGTGGCTGCGGTCGTGCGCGATGCCGAGCCCGACATCGTGCTTCATTTGGCAGCTCAACCACTGGTGCGCGCTAGCTACCGCAACCCGCTCTACACGTACGCGACCAACGTGATGGGCACCGCACATGTGCTCGATGCACTCCGCGGCGCTGCCAACCTGCGCTCGGTCGTCATAGTCACGACCGACAAGGTCTACCGCAACCAAGAATGGGTCTACCCGTACCGTGAAGGCGATGCCCTCGGCGGCCACGACCCGTACAGCGCGAGCAAGGCCGCGGCCGAGATCGTCACTGCCAGCTACCGTGACGCTTTCCTGCGCGAGCAAGGCGTTGCCGTGGCTACGGCACGTGCCGGCAACGTGATTGGCGGAGGCGACTGGTCAGACGACCGGTTGATTCCCGACGCGGTGCGCGCATGGCAGTCGGGTGCATTGCTGGCCATCCGCCGGCCGCAGTCGGTTCGCCCGTGGCAGCATGTGATCGAACCCCTGGCTGCGTATCTTCGTCTCGCCGAAGCGCTGTGGCACGACCCGGCCAAGGCCGGCGCCTTCAACTTTGGCCCGGCCACCGCAGACGCGGCAACTGTGGGCGAGGTGGTTGCGCTGGCGCGCCGCGCCTACGGCCGCGGCGACTGGGCCTGCGGCGACGGCAGCGAAGGCCCGCACGAAGCCGGCTGGCTGGCACTCGAAGTGGCGCATGCGCGCGTCGCGCTCGGCGTAACGCCGCAATGGCGTCTGGAAGAAGCCGTGACGCGGACGATGCACTGGTATCGCGCAGTGGCCGACGGCGACGATGCGCGGTCACTGTGCATCGCCGACATCGATGCCTACAGCGGCCGCGGTGCCGCAGCTGAATGGAAGCACGCCGCATGAGCCGATTTGATATTTCGGAAACGCCGCTGGCCGGCCTGAAACTGATCCAGCGAACGCGCCTGGGCGATTCGCGCGGTTTCCTGTCGCGCCTGTTCTGCGCCGAAGAACTGGCCGGGGTTGGCTGGACCCAGCCGATAGCGCAGATCAATCACACATTCACCGCGCGCCAGGGCACGGTGCGCGGGCTGCACTTCCAGCATGCACCGTACGCCGAGATGAAGCTGGTCAGCTGCATCCAGGGCAGCGTGTGGGACGTGGCGGTCGACCTGCGTCCTGGCTCGCCGACGTTCGGCCGCTGGCATTCCGCGCACCTGGCTGCCGACAACGGCTGCGCGTTGCTGATACCACGCGGCTTCGCGCACGGCTTCCAGTCGCTCGAAGATGACACTCAGCTGCTCTACTGCCATTCGGCGGCCTATACCGCGCAGGCCGAAGGAGGCTTGAACCCCCAAGACGCCACATTGGCGATTGCCTGGCCATGGCCCATCACCGAATTGTCGGCGCGCGACGCCGCGCACCCGCAACTGGCCGAATGCATTGAAGGAGTCACCCCATGAAATGCCGCCACTGCCAGGCCGCCCTGTCGTTGCCCTTCCTCGACCTCGGTAGCGCGCCACCGTCAAACGCTTACCTGAGCGAAGCCGCGCTGCGTGCGCCAGAGACCTGGTTCCCACTACGCCTGCTGGTGTGCGAATGCTGCTGGCTGGTGCAGACCGAAGACCATGCCGGCCGCGAAACGCTGTTCACCGACGACTACGCCTATTTCAGCTCGTTCTCGACCTCATGGCTCGCGCATTCTCAAGCCTATGTGCAAGCGATGTGCAAGCGCTTCGGGCTGAACACGCGCAGCCTGGTCGCCGAAGTGGCGGCCAACGACGGCTACCTGCTGCAGTACGTGCAGCAGGCGGACATCCCCTGCTATGGCATCGAGCCGACCGCCAGCACGGCGGCGGCCGCGCGCGCCAAGGGGATAGACATCGTCGAGCACTTCTTCGGCGTGGCGCTGGCCGACGCGCTGAGTGCCGAGGGGCGCCAGGTCGACCTGCTGGCGGCCAACAACGTGCTCGCGCATGTACCCGACATCAACGACTTCGTGGCCGGCTTCACGCGCCTGCTCAAGCCGCACGGTGTGGCCACCTTCGAGTTCCCGCACTTCCTGCGGCTGTTGTCCGAAGGGCAGTTCGACACCGCGTACCACGAACACTATTCGTACCTGTCGCTGACAGCGGTCCAGCGCATCTTCGCCGCCAACGGCCTGTGCGTGTTCGATGTCCAAGAGCACCCGACGCATGGCGGCAGCCTGCGCGTGTTCGCGCAGCGCGCGGACACCGGCCGCCAGTTGCGCACGCCCAGCGTGGCCAATCTGTTGCAGCGCGAGGCCGACGCCGGGCTCACGCAGCCCGACACCTACCGCCACTTCCAGGCCCGCACCAACCGCGTCAAGGACGACTTTCACGCGTTCCTGATCGACGCCAAGCGCCAGGGCAAGACCGTGGCCGCGTACGGCGCGGCGGCCAAGGGCAACACGCTGATGAACTACGCAGGCATTCGCGGTGACCTGATCTCGTTCGTGGTCGACCGCAACCCGGCCAAGCAGGGAAAATACATGCCCGGCAGCCGCGTCCCGATCGTCGACGAAGGCCGGCTGGCCATTGCGCGTCCCGACTACGTGGTGCTGCTGCCCTGGAACCTGCGCGACGAGCTGATGCAGCAACTCGACTACGTGCGCGGCTGGGGCGGGCGTTTCGTCACCGCGGTGCCCGCGCTGGAGCTGCAGCGATGAAGATTGCCCTGACTGGTGCGACCGGGTTCGTCGGGCGCCATGTGCTCGACGAACTGACGCGCCGCGGGCTGGCGGCCACGTTGCTGGTGCGGCCGTCGACCCGCTTGCCCGACGCCTGGGCGGGCCATGACGTGGTTCGCTTCGATCTCGGGGATGCGTCGGGCCGCGACTTCGCGGCCGCGGGCCGACCCGACGTGATGATCCACCTGGCCTGGGATGGACTGCCGAACTACGGCTCGCCGCACCATGTGGAGCAGGAATTGCCGGCGCACCTTGGATGGCTGAAGGGCATGCTCGGTGCCGGACTGCGCCACATCGTGGTGGCCGGTACCTGCTTCGAGTACGGCATGCAGTCGGGCCTACTCGGTGAAGGCCTGAGCACGCAACCGGCGAACGCCTACGGCCGGGCCAAGGACCAGCTGCGCCGCCAGCTCGAAGCGCTGTGCGAGGCCCGGCCGGATCCGGCGCGGTTCGCACTGACCTGGGCGCGACTGTTCTACATGCACGGCGAAGGCCAGTCGCCGAACGCGCTGTGGCCGCAGCTGCGCAGCGCCGTGGCGCGCGGCGATGCCGCGTTCGCGATGTCGGGCGGCGAACAACTGCGCGACTACCTGAGCGTGGCAGAGGTGGCACGCCGGCTGGTCGACCTTGCCCTTGTCGGGCAGGGCGCCGGCGTGGTGAACGTGTGCTCGGGCCAGCCGGTGTCCGTGCGTGCGCTGGTCGAAAGCTGGATCGCCGCCAACGACTGGCGCATCGCGCCCGACTACGGTCGCCGTCCCTATTCGGAAAACGAGCCGATGGCGTTCTGGGGCGACGCATCGAAACTCGAACGACTGGTGGGCACCCGATGAAGTCATTCAGAACCCTGTACCGCGCCGAGCAGCTGCCGGTGTTCCAGAACCGTATGTTCGCCACCCGCGAGGCCGCCCGCGGCTGCGGGCGCGGCGACCTGCAGATCGTGCAGGACGAAACCACCGGCCTGATCTTCAACCGCGCCTTCGACCCCGAACTGATGGTCTACGACGCCGACTACCAAAACGAGCAGGGGCACAGCCCGGCATTCCTCGACCACCTCGAATCGGTGGCGCAGCGCGTGGCACAGCACCTGCGCGGCAACACGCTGATCGAGATCGGCTGCGGCAAGGGTCACTTCCTGGAGCAGCTGCAGGCGCTGGGCTTTCACATCACCGGGCTGGACCCGGCCTACGAAGGCAGCAACCCGGCCGTGCTGCGCGAGTACTTCACGCCGGCCACAGGACTTCGCGCCGACGGCCTGATCCTGCGCCATGTGCTCGAGCATGTGCGCGACCCGTTCGCGTTCCTGGGCCAGTTGCGCGACGCCAACGGCGGCAAGGGCAAGGTCTACATCGAGGTGCCGTGCGTCGAGTGGATCGCTCGCCGCCACGCCTGGTTCGACCTGTTCTACGAGCACGTCAACTACTTCCGCCTGTCCGACTTCGAGCGCCTGTTCGGCACACTGCACGAGGCGGGGCATTGCTTCGGCGGGCAGTACCTGTACGCGGTGGCCGACCTCGCCACGCTGCGCCCGCCGGTGGCCACCGCCGGTGACCGGTTCGACTTTCCGCCCGGGCTGATGCAAGACGTGGCCCGCACCGCAGCCCGGCTGACGGCAGCGCAGCGGGCAGCGCGGCCCGGCGCCGCGGTCTGGGGCGGCGCATCGAAGGGCGTGATCTTCTCGCTGTTCATGGAACGCGCGGGGGCGCCGCTTTCCATGATTGTCGACATCAACCCCGCCAAGCAAGGCAAGTACATCGCCGCCAGCGGCAGCCGCGTGCACAGCCCCGCTCAAGCCCTGGAATGCCTGGCGCCTGGCACCGACATGTTTGTCATGAACGGCAACTACCTGAACGAGATTCAGGCGCTGACGGACCACCGATTCAACTGCATCACCTTGGAGCATGGACATGAGCACGAAGACCTTTGAACTCGAGACCCAACAACGCGTGGCCGCCAATGGTGGCAACGAACGCCTGCGCCGGGCCGCTCGCGAGTTCACCGACACCTCGGTGGCCGCCGGCTATTCGTACAATTTCACCTGGCTCGGCCGGCCCATCATCCAGTACCCGCAGGACATGCTGGCGATGCAGCAGCTGATCTGGCAGGTGCAGCCGGACCTGATCATCGAGACCGGCATCGCCCACGGCGGCTCGCTGATCTTCTCGGCTTCGATGCTGGAGCTGAACGCGGCCTGCGGCGGCCCGAAAGACGCCGAAGTGCTCGGCATCGACATCGACATCCGCCCGCACAACCGTGCCGCGATCGACTCGCACCCGATGAGCCGCCGCATCACGATGATCCAGGGCTCCAGCGTGGCCGACGACATCGTGGCGCAGGTGCGCGCCAAGGCCGCCGGCAAGCAGCGCGTGCTGGTCGCGCTCGACAGCAACCACACCCACGAGCACGTGGCGGGCGAACTGGCCGCCTACGCGCCGCTGGCCACCGTGGGCAGCTACTGCGTGGTGTTCGACACCGTGATCGAGGACCTGCCGCCCGACAGCTACCCCGACCGCCCGTGGGGTCCGGGCAACAACCCTAAGACGGCGGTCTGGGCGTTCCTGAAGGACCACCCGGAGTTCGAGATTGATCGCTCGGTGGAAGACCGCATCCAGGTCACGGTGGCCCCCGACGGCTTTCTACGCCGGATTCGTTGAGCCCAAGCCCCCAGCCCCCAAGCAAACTGGCGCAATCCCTGATCATGTCAAGCACTCCCCTCGTCAGCATCGGCATACCAACCTACAACCGGCCCGATGGGCTGCTGCGTACCATCCAGCAGATGGTTGCCCAGACCTACTCCAATCTAGAGATTATTGTCTCGAACAACTGCTCGCCCAACCCAACGGTAGCCCAGTTGTCAGACCGCTGCGCAGCGTTGGACACCCGCATCAAGGTTGTTCACCAGCCCGAGAACTTGGGCATCTTGAAGAACTTCCAGTACGTGCTCAACCACACGAGCGCGGACTACTTCATGTGGGCAGCCGACGACGATGAGTGGCACCCCGATTTCATCAAGACCTGCGTTGAGGCCATGCTGGCGCACGAGGTCGGCACCGTGATGCCCGGCTTCATGCGCCACAACCGCCCACTTGGCCTGAAGGGTGCCGCAAACCTGCCCCGGATGACTGGCATCAACCGATATGCCGATATCCAGGCGTTCTTCCAGCACACGCCGCACAGCATCTTTTACGGCCTCCACCGCCGCAGCACAATCGCCTGGTTCGGCAACGACGACGACCTGTTCGACGACGAGTACTTTCTCGTGCGGCAGATCCTGGAACACGGCATTCTGACTTTGCCCGACAAGGTGCTTTACACCGCAGGTATCGAGGATGCGAAGTACCAAATCAAGCTACCCAAAGAGGCCGAGGACCGCTATTTCTTCCAATGCCGGCGCCTGATGCGCTTCGCTTCGCTTTTCATTGAGTCGCCGCGTCTTGGTGACCTGCAAAACATTGAATTGATGCGCACCGTAATCCTGAACAAGCTGCGTTTCGTGCTTAGCTTCGAGGCAGAAATGCGAAATCCGTCGCAGCTGGCCCTTGCCAAGATGATCTATGTGCTCCTGGGGCAGCTCGACGTCACCAGGCTGCCTGTTTACGCAGGCCTCCTGTCCCAGGCCAACGCGGCTGCGCAAGCCCATACCGCCCCACACGAGGCGGTAGCCCATTGATGGAGAGTTGGTTCTTCCGGATTATTTTTGCGCGGTTTGGGGCGATCCTGAGCATTTGAGACGAATTCTCCTCCGCGTCGATCGGTCGGTTTGTCGCGCGCGCCGACTACCCGCCGGCGCTGACATCCTGGATCGTTTCCACGTGGTGGCCAAGCTCACCAAGGCGTTGGACGAGGTGCGCGCTCGCGAGGCACGCCATATGGTTGGAGTGGGGTATGACCCCACCTGATTCGAAATGAAGCTAAGCCTGGTTCATCTGGTGAGCTACCGCCCTCGTAAGCTGGTGGCACCGTACCCAGGAGTCCACGCTATGGCTTACAACCCCATCCAGTTCCAGCAAGGCATGTCGTTGCCCGAGTTCCTGCAAAGCTTCGGCACCGAAGCCGGCTGTGCCGAAGCCGTGCGCCGCGCTCGTTGGCCTGGCGGCTTCGTCTGCCCGCGCTGCAACTCCGGCGCCCACTGCATCGTCGTCAGCGGCAGCCGTCGCCTGTACCAGTGTCACGCCTGCCATCGCCAGACTTCGCTGACCGCCGGATCGCTGTTTGGCAGCACCAAGCTGCCGCTGACGATCTGGTTTCTCGCGATCTACCTCATCAGCCAAGCCAAGACCGGGCTGTCCGCCCTGGAACTCAAGCGCCACGTCGGCGTGAGCTACCCGACAGCCTGGTTGATGCACCACAAGATCATGACGGCGATGGTCGCGCGCGAGGCCCAGCACCGCCTGTCGGGCACGGTGCAGGTCGACGATGCGTACCTTGGTGGCGAGCGAGCTGGCGGCAAGCCCGGCCGTGGCTCGGAGAACAAGGTCCCTTTCGTCGCAGCGGTCTCGCTCAATGACGCTGGCAACCCGCTGTACGTCAAGGTGACGCCAGTGCCAGGATTCACCAGCGACGCGATCTCGAAGTGGGCCAGGGCCAACCTGGTGCCGGGCGCTGACGTGCTCAGCGACGGTCTGGCATGTTTTGCTGCGGTGACCGACGCCGGGTGCACTCACCGTGCCGAGGTCGTAGGCCAACGCAAGCCCCGAGATCTGCCGCAGTTCAAATGGGTCAACACAGTGTTGGGCAACCTCAAGACCATGGTGTCCGGTGCCTACAAAGCCCTCGGGTACCGCAAGTACGGCGACCGCTATTTCGGCGCTTTCGTCTACCGATTCAACCGCCGCTTCGACCTCGCCGACTTGGTCGTGCGGCTCGTCGTGGACGTCTGTCGGGGCCAGGCCGCACCTGCGCGCGTCATTCGGCATGCTTAGCTTCGTTTCGAATCAGGACGCAGTAAGCGCTCAATCAACAGGTTATTCACAAGAAAGTGAGAAGGACGAACTATGCCGGATTGATGACGACAAAGCGGTGGCCCATCCCAACGGCAGGCTGGGACCCGTCCTGCAGCCACTGGCACAGAAGGTGGCTGTGCAGACGTTCCAGCAGGTAGCCGGCCACGCGCATTTGATAGCCCTGCCGTGCAACGAAATAGTGTCGGCTGTAGGCGTCCCAAGCTGCGCGCAGAATCCGCATCTGACGCAGGAACAGCGCTGTATCCACTAGGCAAAGCGCTGGTGAAGGAATCAGCCCCTGAAAAGTGATGAATTGCCGAATGTCGGCAGGCTGCAATCCACAAACTGGCAATGTGGCGGCAAACATCATGAGGTCGTCGATCACGTGCACCGCAGCGTAGTGCCTGGCCATTGACGAGCCCAGCGGTGTCACCGATCCCACCACCATGCCGAAAGGAACGGTTTCCACCTGTGCCTGGGTCGGGAACAGCGCGGCGGCTTCCGACGGATTGGCGATGCGCACCCAGGGTGCGTTGGCCGCGGCGCCTCCGAACTGGAAGCCGACGAACTTGCGGTACTGGAATAAGTAGAGCTTGTCGGCAACCAGATCACCGGCTTCAATCATGTCCTGCAGGCCGAAGAGCTGAGAATACTCGGCGAGCATCGCCCCGTTGATGTTGGGGCCGAAGCGTGCGTCAGCGATGACAAGCTCATTGGCTAGGCCCAGCGGTTTCGGGCACAGCATTGTGTAAGGCAGAGGCGCCGCGAAGACCGGTGGCACATGTCCAATGCAAAAGGCGCTTACTGTGGCTGGCACTGGGCAACTCGTGTAGCTCTCGGAACGATAGTGAGGCATTCTGATCTCTCCTAAGCCGCGCTCGGCTCCGACGTTGCGATGCGCAAGACAGCTTCGCCTCGCTGACCCATGGTGGCGGGGTCGGTCGGAGATGGCAAACCCATGCCCTTCAGTTCCCGAACCGGATTGAATGTCGGCACTATGGCTTCGTTGATATTGCGCGTCATGGTTAGGCTGCGGACTCTTGTCCTGCCGGAAGTGGCGATTTTGTGACTCTGTTCACCATGGAGTTCCGTCGAAATCAGCCATCTTCGCGTCGCATTTCGGCACGCTGGCCGTCGTCGTCACCTCAACCTCATTGCAACCAAGCCGACAGCCCCGGCCCCAGCGACAGCAGCATCGCGTTCATCTGCTGGCCGTCGTGCAATGCATTGACGTACTGCACCCGCAGGCCGTAGTGGTCGGTCTCGGCGCCGATCACGTCAAACAACGAGCGCCGGCCCAGTTGCTGCCACTGCTGCAGC
>JBBRPV010000110.1:0-10000 GCA_038227445.1 Burkholderiales bacterium
ACCGCTTCCTGCCTAAACTCCAACGTGTAGCGCGCCCGCACTGCTTTCTTCATTGCCGTTCTCCTTGCTTGCATTGAATCACCTCAGCAAGGGGTACGTTTTTCGGGGGCAAGGTCAACCTGGTTATCCCTCTTCGGCCATTTGACCCGATGGGTGGGCTGAAGTAAGGGACGCGAGCCCAGTGCGATGCGAGCGCTTCGTCAGGGCGGTAGCCGAAATTTTTGTTGAGTCGTTCAGACATGGCGGGAATGTGAGGCTCATCGTAAGTTCGCGCGCGCCGGGGAGCGTGAATAAAAATAGTCCGGCCCTGAAGATTCGAATCGACCCGTAACGAGGCTGGGTCCCCCGCGCACACGTTGCGCCCGGCTCGCGCGCTCGTCCGGCGGGTTGCACGAAAGACCCCTCAAAGGCGAGTTGCCGGCACCAACGGGAATACCCCGAATTATCCATGAAGGCGTTGAGCGCAATCAGTCTGTCAGCACACCACCACCACCGGCGACGATGGAGTCGACGATCATGCCATTCGACAAGCGGTTCCAGTGCCCGTCGCGCGGAGACACCTGCAGGCTCAGCCCGCCTGCATTCAGATGGGTCGCGAACAGCGGTTCGGTATCGACGACCCGCGCACCCCAGGACCGTGCTCGCTCCATAAACTGCACACGCGCCGGGTCTGGTGAAGCTCGCCCGGTGCGAAGTGCGGCCATGTCGCAACCGACGACGAACGTGAAGTGTCGGTCCTTGTAAGGTTCGAGTCGTTCGAAGAAGGCGCGAATGACTGCGTTGCTCTGCCGTTCAGCAACGCCCGCGTCGGTAACTGTGGGTGGCGCGCCGACCGGCTTAGGGACCAGCAGCGACGCGACACGGGCGACAAGTTGCTGGGGATTCACCCGCAGCTGGGTGAAAAAATACTGCGCGAGCGCGGAGTGGCGAAGCAGGTTCGTTGCGGCATCCTGCTTGGCTTGAATGTGTTCGAGGCGAGGCTGAAGCGTTGTCCGATCAAGGCATGCGGCGTGAACGTTGCCGGAGCCGCACAGGGACTGCATGATGTCGCCCCGCTCCACGACGATGAAGAAGTTGCGCAGGGCCCATTGGGAATTTGCGAAACGCACTCGTTCGACGTAATCGAGCAGACTGGACCCGGGGCCACCCATCGCAAAGACGGGTCTTCCGTGAAGTGCCAACTCCAACTGGCTCGCGAGTCGTTCGGGCGGTGGCAGCATCGAGCCTTCTACATAGCTGTCACCGATGACGGCAATGGCGTGCGGATCGCTGACGAAATCGCGGTCTGCAACGAAGCCGAAATTGTTGGCGTGTTGCCGCTGCGCGCGCTCAAGTGCCCAACCGAACGACGTCGTGAAGTTGTGTTCTGGCGGGTAGGTCAGGATATTCGGGTCGATCCGATAGCCGGTCTGGGTGGCAGTCGAGACAGGCAGACAACGAAGCAGCAGCTCCAGCACCAACAGCAGCACTACACCTCCGCCGAACATTGCAGCAATTTTCGAAGCCATGGTCAGAAGTTGAAGTAGATGAAGGCACTGACCGTGTCGCGGGCTTCGTTCAGCACGACAAGCAGGGCGATGATCACGACCGAAGTGCCGATGACCGCGAAGCGAATCAGGCCCGCCCGATCGCACAGGTTCAGGATGCGGCCTCCGATCATGTTGCTGTTTGGAAAGCAGAAGGCAAGCGCCGCCAGCGCGATGCACCAACCAGCGCCGGTGACGGGATCCAGACCGGCGTTCCACAGGGTCGGGTGCATGGCGGTCGGGGCCAGGGCGTGACCGAATGTTGTCATCGCTTCGAGCACGGCAGCAGCTTCGTGGAGGGAATGTGCCCGAAAGAATACCCAGGCGATGACCACGCAGAGGAACGTGGAGGCGAGCGAACAAGCCTTCCATGCGGAGCTGCGGTCAAACATCGGCGCGTGAACGCCCATTAGCGCGCGCACCGCGTGATTCGCGATGAGGTAGGCGCCGTGGAGCGTTCCCCAGAAGATGAAGGTCCAGCTGGCGCCATGCCAGAGTCCCCCCAACACCATCGTGAGCATCAGGTTCAGGTAGCGACGTGTGCGCCCTCGCCGGGTGCCACCCAGTGGAACGTAGAGGTAGTCGCGCAGGAAATTCGAAAGCGTGATGTGCCACCGGCGCCAGAACTCGACGATGTTGAGAGCCTTGTAGGGAGAATTGAAGTTGAAGGGCAAGCGCACGTTGAAGAGCAGCGAGAGCCCGATGGCCATGTCTGAGTAGCCCGAGAAGTCGAAGTAGAGTTGAAAGGTGTAGGCGAGCGCGCCAATCCAGCTCTCGTTGAAAGTGAGTGAGGCAGGGTGAGCCGCGGCCGAGAACACAGCATCGGCGTAGGGTGCAACCCCATCGGCGAAAACAACTTTCTTCACCAGCCCGATCGCGAAGATGGCTAGGCCTGCCGCCAGGTTGGCGCTGTTGAGACGATAGGTCGACGCCCGTGCGAACTGCGGCATCATTTGTGCGTGGTGTAGCACGGGCCCGGCGACCAGATGGGGGAAGTAGGTCACGAACAGGCCGTAGTGAGCGAAGCGGTATTCGCTGATGCCCTTGCTGTACGCATCAGCCAAAAACGCGATCTGCGTGAACGTGTAGAACGAAATCCCGACCGGCAGCAAGATGCGTCCCACGTCCGCCCGTGTCCCCAGAATTAAGTTCAAGTTGTCGACGAAGAAGTTCGCGTACTTGAAGTACCCAAGGACGAGCAGATTGATCGCAACCCCGAGGATGAGCGCTCGTTTCGCGACCCAGTTTGCGCTTCCTTCAGCCTGGGCGCGATGGCGACCAATGAACAGTCCGAGCTGGAAGTTCACGATGATCGATGCAACCAGAAGCAAGGTGAACGCCGGATTCCAATAGCCGTAAAAAAACAGCGAGGCGAGAAACAGCCAGGTCGCGGCGCCTTGGGGCCGCCAGCGCCCCCAGGCGAAAAACACGGCCAGAACGACCGGTAGAAACAAGAAGGTGAAGACGCCGGTCGGGAACAGCATGGGTCGTTTGAGTCAGGTCGGAGCGGAGCACCGTTGGATTCGATGTTGCGTGCTGGGCAAGGTCACGAGGTTGACGATGCAGAATTCAGGCAGTCAGAGGAATACAAAGCCTAACGTGACCGCGGCATGACGCTCCACACCGGCGCGTCATTCAGCTTTGCGGCATTGCTCGCAAAATTCGAAGCC
The DNA here is from genome assembly GCA_038227445.1 of Burkholderiales bacterium. Taxonomy (GTDB): domain Bacteria; phylum Pseudomonadota; class Gammaproteobacteria; order Burkholderiales; family Burkholderiaceae_C; genus LMDS01. The sequence continues at coordinate 3,197 of JBBRPV010000110.1, forward strand.
GCCGTCAGCCGCGCGTAGGCGGCCTCGGCACCGGGTGCTCCGTGGTCTACCGCATACGCCAGTGCCGGAAACATGTTGCCCCAGAATCCTTCGTGCATGTTTGAAGGGTCGGAGCCTGAGCGGCCTTGCAGCGAGGTGCCGCCGTCGGCCGCTGCAATGCCCATAGACGCGGCCACTGCGCCCCAGTTCGGGTACCACGGGCCGGTGCCGGTGTCGAATTTTGAGTTGGCACTCGGCGCATAGTTGAGCGTGTACGGCGCGGCGTAGCGGTAGTTGAACGTGCCCTCCACCCCAGTGCCGAGCCGCCCAACGACCGAGACGTATTTCCAGCGCAGGAAGGCATCAAGTTGTGGCTGAAGGGAGGGGCTGTAAACCCACATGTCCTTCAGGTAGCCGAAAGTGGCGGTGAAAAAGTCGTCCATCCACGACGCCGACTCCCACGGATCTCCGGGGTTGTAGTCGGAGTAGGGCTGTACCAGGCCCAGCGGATTATTCGCAATCGTGATGTAGCGGCCGTGGTAGTACGTGATGTTCTCGTCGATGCTGCTCACGAACTGCTTGTGCAGCGCCGTGTCGGCATCGGGAGTGATCGCCGCGGCCTGCGCCAGGGAGCGTATTGCCCACGCTGCACCGCGCGTCGTGTTCGCACCGGCGCTCGTTTCCATGATGCCCTTGGCGCCTTGGCGCGTCGTGTTGTTGTTCTTCAGATGGTTCGCTGTGGCGAGGAACTGGGACTCTTCCAAAAAATACTGCCAACCCGTCAGAAGGTACGCCGTGTAACCCATCGATGGGTGATGGGGAGAGTCGTACGTCGGTGGGGGCGGGCCGGAGTTCGACGGCGTGCGAGCTCCGGTGCTGGATTCGCTGACTTGGGAAACACCCGAACCTTCGCGCGCCATCACGAGGTTCGGGTATCGCGCAAACAATATCGGCCGCTGGGTCGTCTCGTCACGGTAGTGAATGCCGTAGCGCCCGGCGGCGTAGCCGTTGACGAGCACTGCCTGATGAGCGCGGGGGTCGCCGCCGCTGCTCAGGTAGGCCGCATCCCACTCCGGCAGCAGGCCGATGCCGGGCTCGTAGCCGGGCTTCGGCATGTCGGGTGAAAAGCTCGCCTGAGCGAGCGGCTCGTAACTCGTGGGCAGCCGAGCGAAGAGCGGGCTGCCGGCGCCTGTCTTGGCCGAATAGTGGGGTACCAGCCGGGTCGCCATAAGGTAGGACGTGTTCAGCCGCGGGGTGACTTGCGGGTCGGATCCGGCCCAATGCGTCAGCGCGGCCCCGCTGGCCAAGACGGCTCGCTGATGATTCAGCAGCGTCAGCGGCGCTGAAAAACGCGGCGTTCCGCTCAGCTTGAAGGTGGCGAAGCCGAACTTCTCGGTTGGGCCGGGCACGTTCAAGAACCCGTTTTCGATCCAGGGCAGCACTTCGGTGCGGCCTTCCCTGTAGGTGCGTACCTCAAGCCATGCCACCAGATGTGCATCGCCGCCGATTGGCTTGCGATAGACGAACGAGGACATCTCAGAGCCGGAAATCCAGCTCTGTACCGGCTTGTCCCAATCATTGGCGCTCCACGATGCGCTGCCGAAGGGGCTGAAATCGACCGATGCGGAAACGCCAGTGGCTTTCAGGTCAGCCACCGACAGCGCGGCATGGCTCGGGGCCGCTGTGCCCGCGGTCAATCTGACCTTGCGCCACCGGTTGGCGACGAGATCGGCGCGGCCGGACAGCACGGCGAACTTGGCGCTTCCGTCGGGCCACCGGTTTTTCACGATGGCCTGAAACGACGGAAGATCGGCGATCAGAACGTTGCCGGCAGGTACGTCTCCCTGGCGCAGCGCCTGACCGAGCGTGAATGGCAGCATGGTGCCGCCCTTGTTGCTGATCAAGGCGAAGTCCATGGTCGCCGGGGCCGTCGGCTCGGGTGCCGCAGAGTTCGTTGCCGTACCCGCAATGGCTGCAGACACAGACGCCGGACCACCCTCTACCTCGCAGCTCTTCGCCTTCATGTAAGCCGGATCGCTGCCGAAAAAAGCGTTCGAGCATTGCCCAGAGCCGGACACGGACTTGCTGACCCATGCGGCGCCGACCCCGTAGCGAACCAGCTTCGTTCCACCGACCGAAAACGATTCACCTTCGGCGGCCAGCGGCGACCAGGTCTGAGCGACGGCGAGTGCACCGGCCAATCCGCAGGTCATGGCCACAAGTGAACTTGCCGGCCAGCGTTTGTGCATCGTTGTTCGAGCCATCTGTTGTGTTTCATTGAGTCGCAATGGCGGCAGATCATCGGCACATTGCGAAGCGCTCAAACCAGAACTTCCAAAGCCTCGGGGTGACTGAGGAACAGCAGCGGGCTGGCGGTGCGGCCATAGGCGCCCGACTGATAGACGACCACGAGATCGCCGGGTTCGGCGACCGACAGATCCATTCGGTCGGCAAGAAGGTCCAGAGGCGTGCACAAGGGGCCGACCACCGACGCCATTTGGCGGTCAGGAGAGCCCACTCGATTGCCAATCTCCACAGGATAGTTCTTGCGAATCACCTGGCCGAAGTTGCCAGAGGCTGAGAGGTGATGGTGCAAACCGCCGTCGGTCATGAGAAAGACCTCGCCCCGCGAAACCTTCTTGTCAACGATGCGCGAAACGTAGACGCCCGCTTCTCCGACGAGAAATCGTCCGAGTTCGATCACGAGTTCGGCCTCAGGAAGTTGCTGCTTGGCGGCCGCAACGATGCCAACGAGGTGGGCGCCGATCGGCTCCAGCTCGAGGGGTTTTTCGCCCGGGAAGTAGGGGATTCCGAAGCCGCCGCCGAGATTCAAGACCCTGATCGGTCCCGGAGCGTGTTCGGCCAGTCGGGTGGCCAGCGCAAGCGCCTTGGTCTGGGCCTCGCAGATGGCGTCTGAGCGCAGGCTTTGCGAGCCAGAGAAAATGTGAAAGCCTTCGAACCCGAGACCGAGCGTGCCGATCTCGGCGAGCGCCTGCGGAACCTGCTCAGCATCGATGCCGAATTGTTTGGGCCCGCCACCCATGCGCATGCCCGACGACTTCAGCTCGAAGTCTGGGTTCACACGCACGGCGATTCGGGTCTTGCAGCCGATGCGGCGCGCGATCTCGCTGACGGTGTGTATCTCGCGCATCGACTCCACATTGAGCAAGATGCCGGAGGCTATTGCCTGTGCCAGTTCGGCCTCGGATTTGGCCGGGCCAGCGAAGCTGATCTCTTTCGGGTCGACACCGGCGTCGAGTGCGACCCGGAGTTCTGCGCCGGACGCTACATCGATGCCGTTGACCATCTTCGCCATGTGCTGCACGACCGCAGGCATGGGGTTCGCCTTCATTGCGTAGTGCAAGCTGATGGCGTTGGGCAGAACTTCGCGCAAGCGGTCGACGCGCGCCTTGAGCAAGCCGCGGTCGTAGGCGTAGAACGGCGTGCTGCCTACTCGCTGGGCCAGACGTGTCAGGGGCACACCTCCGACGGTCAGTTCCTGCCCTTGCAGCGCGAATTGTGCTGCACTCGGGTGTCGGGGTGCATTCATGGCGCCGCTCCTTCCAGGGCTATTCGATATTCTGTCGAAATGGCCTTGCGATCAATCTTCCCGTTGGCGTTGCGCGGCAGTGGCCCAGCGCGAACCGCTATGTTCGCGGGCACCATGTAGGCCGGCAGCTTCTCGCGCGCGGCGGACATCACCCTTGCCGGATCGAGCGCTGCACCGTCGCGCGAGGTCACCACAACGACAACGGCGTCGCCCAGTGTCGGGTGGGGCACACCGAATGCGGCGCATTCGCCGATAAGCTGGGTGGAGTAGAGAACTTCTTCGACTTCGTTTGGGCTGATCCTGTAGCCCGACGACTTGATCATTTCATCGTGGCGCCCGATGAAGTACAGGTAGCCTTCGTCGTCCATCCGCACGGTGTCGCCGGAAAAGACCGCCATCTCGGGCAGCACTAAACCTGAGTCACGGCCCGGGAGCAGCTTGAATCTTTCGGCTGTCTTGGCCGGATCATTCCAGTAGCCTTGGGCGACGAGTGCGCCTCGTTGCACCAGTTCTCCGGGCTCGTGCGGATCACAACGTGTGCCATCGGGGCGGAGCACCAGAACCTCGCTGTTGGGGATTGCCTTGCCAATGGAGTCGGGGCGACGGTCGACCTCTTCCGGGGGAAGGTAAGTCGCCCGAAACGCTTCGGTCAAACCGTACATCAGGTAGGGGCGAGCGTTAGGCAGCAGTTCGCGCAGCCGCGTCAGCGTATCGAGCGGCATTCGCCCGCCGGTGTTCGCGAAATATCGAAGGTGGTCCGAGACGCTCTCTGGCCACTTCGCCTGGGAAAGCTGAATCCAAAGGGGGGGAACGCCGGTCAGGCCCGTGACGCGCCTCGAGACGACGGCCTTGACCACGTCCCGCGGCAGAAGGTAGTTCAACAGAACCACGCTGGCGCCAGCGTGGAATGCCGTGGTGAGCTGGCTGAACCCTGCATCGAAGGACAAGGGCAGCGCCGCGAGAAGCACGTCGTCTGCACGATTCTCGAGATAAGCGGCCACACTTTTGGCGCCGGAAACCATGTTCCGGTGCGACAAGACGACCCCCTTGGGTTGCCCCGTACTGCCGGAGGTGTAGAGGATGCCGACCATGTCGGTGTCGATGACACGAAGCCCTGGGCGGTCTGGCGCTGCCATCAGGTCTGCCCAGCGGTGTACTGCCGCTTGGCCAAGCGCCAGTGGCGGGCTGCCGGACCCTACGATGATCACGTTTTTAAGGTCTGGGCACTGCGAAACGACGGCTGCGAGCGATTGCAGCCGATCAGCAGACGTGACGAGCACGCGCACGCCGCAGTCGCGAAGGATGTAGCCGACTTGTTCCGGTTTGAGCAACGGGTTGATCGGAACAAAGACCGCGCCGCGTGCGGGAGAGCCGAACGACGCCACCACTGTTTCGCAACGCTTGTCGAGATAGACGGCGACACGTTCACTTCTGCCCACTGCCAGCTCTGCCAGGGCCGAGGCGAAGCGGCGAATCTCGATGGCCAGGGTGCCGTAGGCAATTTCAGCGGCATCGTCAAAAAGCGCGGGTGACTTCGGTGCTCGCTCAGCAGCGACCGCAGGAAGTTCATGCAAAAGTGTGGCTTCGAAATTCATTCGGCAGGTGAGGTTGGGTGGTGGCGGCTTCGGCGGGTGGCCGAATGCTGCGTCAGCTCGCAGAGTGCCCGAGGGCGGTGGAGCAGAGCTTCGTATCGTACTTCGCCGCGCTGACGCGCCAACCCCTTCATCGTGGGGCACGAGGCCGGCCGAGTTCGCGCGTAAGTAAATCACGAACCGGGCCGAACGCGCCCTCACGAGCCTGTAACGGCAACGACCTGGCTGTACGGACTTGTAAAGAGCTGCCGTGAAATTGTGGCGCTGCTGTTTGCATCTCGCGCCGCCTTTCAAGCCCTCCCGCGTATGCAGGCAGTTGCGATGGGCCGATTCGCCGTTCCGATCGCGTTTGACAGGGCGCCGTTACATGCCCGGCTGCTCGTTACGAGGCACCGAATCGATGCCTTTACGGTGCACCTCTGTGCAAGGCGAACGACGCTGCTGCGGCCAAGTTTTAGCAAGCAGGCGCGCAAGTCCGGTTGACCTCATCTGTCGTCCTCGCTCCGCACAGCAGAGGTCGCCATGCGTCGCAGTGACGCTGAGCGTCCCGCCAAAACTTAAGGACGTCGTAAATGAATATTCGCTTGAGCAAGACCGCCTTGGCGGTTTCGGAGGCCTTGGCCTGTCTGTTGTTCGCCTCGTGCGGCGGAGGAACCGGGGGTGAGGCCGAATCGGCTGCGGCCACGCCACAGATGGGGAACTCTGCCCCGGCGGCGCCATCGATTGCGGGGGAAGGGGATCAACGCGTTTTCGCACTCGCCACTTCGGCAAATATCACCGTCGATCTGAAGAGCCCCGTGGCCGGCGCGTCGTTGCCATTCACGTTGGGGCAGGCGCTCCGACAAGGCCATGTTCCGTCGGGCTCGGTTCTCGTCGCCGACGTGCCGAACTTTCAATTTGTCGTCAAGAATCGCTGGCCCGATGGCAGCGCGAAATACGCCGTTCTATCCGGGCGCGTAGACCTCGCCACCGACACCTGGCGAACGCTGAACCTGAGCGTCGCAGCGGCCCCAGCCGCCGCTGTGGCTCTGACCACCGCAGACCTCAAGGCGCGGGCCATTTCTGCCTCGGTGCAGTTCGGCACGCTCGGCGCCGCGAGTTGGTCGGCCGCCGACTGGCAGGCGCCGTTTCAAGCGCTGGTCGAGGGCCCGGAGATGTCTTCCTGGTCGTACCGCAAGCCCATCGGCAATGACGCGCATCTGGTCGCGTGGCTCGAGGTTCGCGCCTACAAGGACGGCCGTGTTGAAGTGCTGCCGTGGATAGAAAACGGATTTGTCAAGGTGGCGGGCCCCACCGCCAAGGCCGGCAACGTTAACTTCGTTCTCGGCGGAACCCAGCGCTTCTCCCAGTACCTCACCTTGCTCAATCACCAGCGCGCTGTTCTGGCGCAAGGTACTGCATTGACCCATTGGGTGGGCAGTGATCCGCAAGTTACACCGAGGCACAACGCGGCGTACCTGATGTCGACCAAAATCGTGCCGTCTTATCGGGCCACGACACCGGCGAACAGCACGCTGTTCTCGAGACTGGCAAGCAGCTATACGCCGCTCGATCAGGCCAATTTTCCGCCCGGAATGGGCGTGCCGGGCTACGACGCGTCGATCGGTTTGTTGCCCGAATGGGATGTCGCATACCTCACCACCGCCGGCGATTCGCGGGCCTTCCGCGCCGTGCTGATCAATG